>NZ_FOTO01000013.1:0-124796 GCF_900114595.1 Desulfomicrobium norvegicum
GTGGTCAGTTTGTCGTGGAATCCGTGGTCAGTTTCCCATGGAATCGGTGGTCAGTTTCCGCCGGAATCCGTGGTCAGTTTGGACCGGAATACGCAGGCCAGTGGCAAATTCTCATTTTGCATGCATATGCAAATGATCGGGGGGGGATTCAGCCAGTGAATACGCTGTGCTTTGGCGTTTGGAGACAAATGATCGAGGATTGGCCAACGAAAGGCGTCAATCCTGCGGAAAGGATTTGAGTTGACAAGAAAAGCGGTCAGCATGCGGATAAAAGAAAAAGGCCTTACATCTTGCGATGTAAGGCCTTGCTTCCTTTGGCGTCCCCAAGGGGATTTGAACCCCTGTTATCGGCGTGAAAGGCCGGTGTCCTGGACCTAGCTAGACGATGGGGACAGGTGGCTGGGTGACTTAGATTCGAACTAAGATTGACGGAGTCAGAGTCCGCTGTCCTACCGTTGAACGATCACCCAGCAAAAAAACAAAAAACAAAAAAAGTGGCGTCCCCAAGGGGATTTGAACCCCTGTTATCGGCGTGAAAGGCCGGTGTCCTGGACCTAGCTAGACGATGGGGACGCAAGTTCCGCGTCGGAGAAAAAAGTGGCGTCCCCAAGGGGGTTTGAACCCCTGTTAGCGGCGTGAGAGGCCGCCGTCCTAGGCCACTAGACGATGGGGACGCATTTTGGTGGGCCGTGAAGGGATCGAACCTTCGACTCTCTGCTTAAAAGGCAGATACTCTACCGTCTGAGTTAACGGCCCGTAAAGAGAAGACGCTTCTATAGGGGGGTACCCACCTTGTCAAGCCGGAAAGTCAGTCTTTTTTCAATTCAATTTTTTCCAGCCCGTTCATGTAAGGGCGCAGGACTTCAGGCACGAGTACCGACCCGTCGGCCTGCTGGTAGTTTTCCAGGATGGCGACCATGGTCCGGCCCACGGCCAGGCCCGATCCGTTCAGGGTGTGAACCAGTCTGCTCTTCTTGGCGTCCGCTGGTTTGAAGCGGATTCCGGCCCGGCGGGCCTGAAAATCCTCGAAGTTGGAGCAGGACGAGATTTCGCGGTATTTGTCCTGGCCGGGCAGCCAGACCTCGATGTCGTAGGTCTTGGCCGAAGAAAAGCCCAGATCACCGGCGCACAGCGTGACCACGCGGTAGGGCAGCCCGAGCTTTTGCAGGATGCTCTCGGCGTGGCCGAGGAGTTTTTCCAGTTCATTATATGATGAGTCGGGGTGGACGAAGCGCACCAGCTCGACTTTGTCGAACTGGTGCTGGCGGATCATGCCCTTGGTGTCCTTGCCGTAGGAGCCCGCCTCGGAGCGAAAGCACGCGGTGTACGCGCAGTGGGCGATGGGCAGCGCGGATTCGGCCAGGGTCGTGTCGCGGTAGATGTTGGTCACCGGGACCTCGGCCGTGGGGATGAGATAGTAGCTCGTGTTTTCGAGATGGAAGAGGTCTTCCTCGAACTTGGGCAACTGTCCCGTGCCCATGAGGCTCTCGCGGTTGACGATGACCGGGGGCATGACCTCGTCGTAGCCGTTTTCAAGGGTCTGCACGTCGAGCATGAAGCTGATCAGCGCGCGCTCCAGCTTGGCCGCCCATCCCTTGAGGATCACGAAGCGGCTGCCCGTGATCTTGGCCGCGGTCTCGAAATCGAGTCCGCCCAGGGCCGTGCCCAGCTCCCAATGCTCCTTGGGGGCGAAGGGCATGGCGGGTTTCTCGCCCCAGCTGCGCACTTCCAGGTTGTCCGCCTCGTCCACGCCCTCGGGCACGGAGGAGTGCGGGACGTTGGGAATGGACATGACCCAGTCCGAAGTCTGCTGCTCGATGTCCTTGAGCTCCTCGTCCAGGGCCTTGATGCGCGTGGACATGATGCCAAGCTCGGCCAGGAGGGTATCGGCGTTCTCGCCGGCCTTCTTCATCCGGGCCATCTCGCCGGAGGCCTGGTTGCGACGGGCTTTCAGGTCTTCTGCCTCAAGGAGCAGGTCGCGCCTTTTCTGGTCGATGGCCAGGAAAGGTTCAAGGTCCAGCTTGCTGCGGCGTTTGCGCAGTCCGTTTTTGACCTCGTCCGGATTTGATCTGATAAATTTGATGTCGAGCATGGGGATGTCCTTGTAGCGGTCTTGCGGTCAGCCCTTAAGCGGGCGGTGGTGGCGGTTGTGAGGCGAAATGCATAGCCTGCCTTGATCCGAATCACAAGCCGCCCGGTTTGGCGAGGAATGAATTTTTTTTTGGCTTCGTCCCTTGACTTCACTGTGGCAGGGATTATTTGGGCCTCTGTCTCGCGCGGAACTTGAGTTACATTTTCAGTTCCGCGTTTTGGCGCTCAGGCTTGCCGAGTGCCAAAAAAAATATCTACACGGAAGAAATTCTTAAACATCTTGGAGGAAAAACATGAAACTCAGACCACTGCACGACCGTATTCTGGTCAAGCGTCTCGAAGAGGAGCAGGTAACCAAAGGCGGCATCATCATCCCCGATTCCGCAAAGGAAAAGCCCATCAAGGGTGAAGTGGTTGCCGCCGGTCCGGGCAAGGTCGCCGAAGACGGAAAGCAGATCCCCATGGGCGTCAAGACCGGCGATAAGGTGATCTTCAATAAGTACGCCGGCACCGAGATCAAGATCGAAGGTGAGGAACTCCTCATCATGCGTGAAGACGACATCCTCGCTGTTATCGAAGCCTAATTTTTAAGAATTCAAGGAGACGCACACATGGCTGCTAAAATTATCAAGTTTGATGCCAAGGCCCGTGAAAAACTGAAAATCGGCGTGGACACCCTGGCCAATGCCGTCAAGGTCACCCTCGGACCCAAGGGCCGCAACGTTGTCATCGAGAAGTCCTTCGGTTCCCCCATCATCACCAAGGACGGCGTGACCGTAGCCAAGGAAATCGAACTGGAAGACAAGTTCGAGAACATGGGCGCCCAGATGGTCAAGGAAGTCGCCTCCAAGACTTCCGACATCGCAGGCGACGGCACCACCACCGCCACCATCCTGGCCCAGGCCATCTTCACCGAAGGCATCAAGCTGGTTGCCGCCGGTCGCAACCCCATGTCCATCAAGCGCGGCATCGACAAGGCTGTTGAAGCCGTTATCGCGAGCCTGGACAAGCTGGCCAAGCCCACCCGCGATCAGAAGGAAATTGCCCAGGTAGGCACCATTTCCGCCAACAACGATGCCACCATCGGCAACATCATTGCCGAAGCCATGGGCAAGGTCGGCAAGGAAGGCGTCATCACCGTTGAAGAAGCCAAGGGTCTGGAGACCAACCTGGACGTCGTCGAAGGCATGCAGTTCGACCGCGGCTACCTGTCCCCCTACTTCGTGACCAACCCTGACAAGATGGTCTGCGAGATGGATTCTCCGCTGATTCTGATCAACGAAAAGAAGATCTCCAACATGAAGGAACTGCTCCCCGTTCTGGAGCAGGCCGCCAAGATGGGCAAGCCCCTGGTCATCATCGCCGAAGACATCGAAGGCGAAGCCCTGGCTACCCTGGTTGTCAACAAGCTGCGTGGCACCCTGCAGGTCGTGGCCGTCAAGGCTCCCGGCTTCGGTGAGCGTCGCAAGGCCATGCTGCAGGATATCGCCATCCTGACCGGTGGCGAAGTTGTTTCCGATGATCTGGGCGTCAAGCTCGAGAGCATCGCCCTGAACCAGCTCGGTTCCGCCAAGCGCGTTGTCATCGATAAGGAAAACACCACCATCGTTGACGGTTCCGGCGAAGCCGAGGCCATCAAGGCCCGCGTGAAGCAGATCCGCAACGAAATCGAGGAGACCTCCTCCGATTACGATCGCGAGAAGCTGCAGGAGCGTCTGGCCAAGATCGTTGGCGGCGTTGCCGTGATCAACGTTGGCGCAGCCACCGAGACCGAAATGAAGGAAAAGAAGGCCCGTGTGGAAGACGCCCTGAACGCCACCCGCGCTGCCGTTGAAGAAGGTATCGTGCCTGGCGGCGGTGTCGCCCTGGTGCGCTGCCAGTCCGCCCTGGATTCCGTCAAGCCCGCCGATGACGACGAAGCCGCCGGCGTACAGGTTATCCGTCGCGCCATCGAAGAGCCCATCCGTCAGATCTGCGGCAACGCAGGTGTTGAAGGCGCCGTGGTCATCGACAAGGTCCGCAACGGCAAGGAAGACTTCGGTTACAACGCCGCTTCCGGCGAATACGAAGATCTGCTCAAGTCCGGCGTCATCGATCCCAAGAAGGTGACCCGCATCGCCCTGCAGAACGCCGCTTCCGTAGCCTCCCTGCTGCTCACCACCGAGTGCGCCATCGCAGAGAAGCCCAAGGAAGAGGCTGCTCCGGCCATGCCCGGTGGCGGCATGGGCGGCATGGGCGGCATGTACTAAGCCGTTCATATCCCATAATGATGAAAGGGCCGGAAGCGATTCCGGCCCTTTTTGCGTCTTATGGCGGGCTGTCGCCCGTGATCAAGGTCCTAGCGGTTGTGTGCGGGCAGCCGGTCCAGCAGGCGCAGGAAGCCGTCCAGGATGGTCAGCGGGTGGGGCGGGCAGCCGGGGATGTAGAGATCGATGGGGATGACAGGGGCCGCCCCGTCGTTGTGCTGCGGGTGCCCGACAAAGGGGCCGCCGCTGATGGCGCAGGCGCCGAGCGCGATGGCGATGCGCGGTTCGGGCACGGCCTCCCAGGTCTTTTGCAGGGCCAGTTCCATGCCCTTGGTCACCGGGCCTGTAATGAGCACGCCGTCGGCATGACGCGGCGAGGCCACGTATTGGATACCGAAACGTCCCAGGTCCCAGCCGATGGTGCCAAGCACATTGATGTCGGCCTCGCAGGCGCCGCATCCGCCCGCGCTGACCTGCCGCAGGCGCAGGGAGCGGCCCAGCAGGCTTTTCATTTTTCCGTCCAGGGCCGCCGCCAGCCGCAGTTCCTCCTTGCCGGGTTCGCCCAGGATCAGATCCTCGCGGCGGCGTACTGCCAGGCGATGGTCGCCCGTCCGGGTGATGGCTCCGCCAGGGCAGACCTCCACGCAGTCTCCGCAGAACAGGCAGCGGCCGAGGTCGAGGCGTGCAGCCTGGCCCGGCTCGCGGGTGATGGCCGAGACAGGGCAGGCCGCGATGCACTCCGCGCAGCCTGCCGGGCAGGCCGAGGCGTCAAGGCGCAGGGCTCCGCCGTGCCGGTCCGGCAGGGCCGGGGCAGGGCCCTTGGGATAGGGCATGGTCTGGCAACCGCGCCGCATCCGGTTCATGATAGTGTCGAATATGTACATGCATGATCCCCTTAGAGGTCAAAGCCGCAGTAGGACAGGTTGAAGCTCTTGTTGCAGATGGGAAAGTCCGAGATCGCCGTGCCGCGCAGGGACAGGGCCAGGCCGGTCCAGTTGTGGAAGGACGGGTCCGTGATCTTGTAGCGGCGGAAGCGGCCGAAGTGGTCGGTGAGAGCCACGTGGCAGACCTCTCCGCGCCAGCCTTCGACCAGGGCCACGACCATGGATTCCGGCTGCGGGGCGGGCAGGGCGGTGCTGGTGTCTCCATCCACGGGAGCGGCCAGTTGCTCGAAGAGATAGCGCCCGGAACGCTGCACTTCCAGGGATCGTACCCGGGCGCGGGCGAAAATGTCTCCGCTGGGCCAGACTGCCACGGGCGAATGGGAAAAGCGGTGCCAGCCCGCCGGATGGTCGAAGCGCACGTCGCGGACCAGTCCGCAGGCCCTCGCCGCCGGACCGACCAGGCCGATGTCCGCGGCCTGGGACGGATGCACGACGCCGACGTTGCGAAAGCGCACCCGCACCGAGGCAGCGTCCCAGAACCAGGCCATGGCCTGCTCGACATCGTTCATATGGACTTTCAGCCGTTGCTCCAGGGTCTGCAGCCGGTCCTCTTCGAGATCATGACGGCATCCGCCGGGGCGGATCAGCCCGCGGCCGAAACGGTTGCCGCACAGAAGCGCCGTCAGATTCAGAAAGTCTCCCCGGATTTTTCCGCACGCCGCCGAGGTAGGCAGGAAGGCCACATCCAGGGCCAAAGCTCCCATGTCGCCGGTATGGTTGGCCAGCCGCTCAAGCTCCAGCGCGATGGCTCGCAGCCACTGCGCGCGCAGGGGGGCCTCCACGCCGCCGAGCGCTTCCAGGACCGATGCATGGGCCGTTGCGTGGGCGATGGTCGTGTCTCCGGCGACGGCTTCCACCTGGCTCATGGTCGCTCTGTGCGGGCCGTTTGCCAGGGCTTCCTCCACACCTCGATGCTGGTATCCAAGCGCGATCTCCAGATGAAGGACCTCCTCGCCAGCGCACTGAAAGCGAAAGTGCCCGGGTTCGATGACGCCCGCATGCACCGGACCCACGGCCACCTCGTGCACCTCCCCGCCGTCCACCCGGTAGAAAGGGGCGTTGGCCGGGGCGTTGCCGTAGGTGTGGCGCACGGGTTTGAGCCACGGGTGGCCGACGGGAACCAGTCCGTGCTGCTCCCAGACTTCGCGTTCGAAGAGGTGGGCCTGAGGGTGTTTCGGGGTGAGGGACGGGTATGAGCCGCCTACGGGTTCGCTGCGGGCCACCGCCAGGGTGCTTTCGGCATCCATGGCCAGCACGGCGACCAGGATCGTGCCGTCATGTTCCGGGACGCCGAACCATGAGCACAGCCGCGCTCCTGATTCAAGCATTTCTCCGGTCAGGCGGACGAGCTTGGTCACCGAGAAAACCGGAACCGAGGCCCACGAAATTCTGGACGCATTGGGGAACTGGAAAAATGGGGCGAGTGTGTTCATGGTATTGGGAAGAGTTGAAGGACCGCGGCGGACCAGGCACCTTTCAGGATGTCCGGGGTGAAAAGACCGAGCCAGAGTGACGCCGCCAGCAGGAAGAGCGGGGGCAGGATGAGCCCGGCCGATTCCTTGAGGTGCGCGGGATTGGGTTTTTTGAGCCTCGGGCGGCCGTCGACAACGGCAAAGACGATGCGCGAGATTCCGAAAAAGGCCAGCAGCAGGCAGACCAGGAAGAGGCCGACGGCCCAGCCCTGCCCCGCGCCAAGGCCGGCGCGGATGATGAGCAGTTCGCTGAAGAACGGGCCGAAGGGCGGGCAGGCGGTGATGGCGAACATGCCCACGACGAAAAGAATGGAGGTGCGCGGCAGAACCTTGGACATGCCGCGCACGTCATCGATGGATGACGAGTCCGCGACCCGTTGCAGGTTGGCCGCGCTCAAAAAGAGGGCGCCCTTGGTCAGACCGTTGCTCCAGACATGGAAGAGCGCCGCCCAGACCCCGGGTCCGCCCAGGGAGGTGGCGATGCACAGGATGCCCATGTGTTCGATGCTCGAATAGGCGAGCATGCGCTTGAAGTCGCGGGTGCGCAGCAGGAAAAGCGCCGCGACCAGCGTCGAGAAGAGGCCGATGGCGAGCAGGGTGCGGCCGGTCACGACGCCCTCTCCGGCGGCATCTACCACGGACTTGATGCGCAGCAGGGCCATGAAGGCCACGGACGTGACCCCGCCCGCGAGCAGCGCGCCGACGATGCCCGGGCTCTCCCCGTAGGCGTCGGGCTTCCAGGTGTGCATGGGCGCAAGGCCCATCTTGGTGCCGTAGCCGACCAGCAGTAGCACCCATGCGGTCAGGACCCAGGCGCGGGAGAGGTTCGGTCCATGCTCCAGCAGCGCCGTGAAGGTGATGTCCCCGCTTTCGCCTCCGTGCAGGGATGCGTACCCCAGGCAAATGGAGCCGAGAAGCGACAGCGCGATGCCCGTGCCGCCCACGAGCAGGTACTTCCAGGTAGCCTCGAAGGATTTCGGGGTGCCGTTGAAGTGGATCAGCGGCACGCAGGCCAGGGTCACGGCCTCGGTCGCGATCCACAGGATGCCCAGGTGCCTGGCCTGATGGGCGGCGCTCAGGAGCCCGAGGACCAGCAGCAGCGCCGGGACAAAGACCCTATTGTCCTGCTCTTTCAGCCGCAGATAGCCCACCGTATAGCAGGCGCAGACCAGGAAAAGCAGGGACACGCCGGGCAGGATGGCCCGCGCCAGGGGGTCAAAGGCCAGCCAGACCGCCGGGTCCACGGCTTCGGGCTTGGCCAGGAGCAGAAAACACAGGATCGTGTGGACCAGTCCGACCGCGGGCAGGAAAAGGGGGCGGCTCTTCTTGCGTGGCCACAGCGCGGCCAGCACGGCTCCGATCAGGGGGATGATGATGAGCAGGTATGCGTTCATTCGTGCAGCGCCGTGAGTTTGCGGGTGTCGAGAGAATCGAAGGCCCTTTGGATGCGGTCAACGATGATGCCGATGACGAAGATGCCGACGGTGACGTCGAGCAGGATGCCGAATTCCACCAGGATCGGGGTGGATCTAATGAGCAGCAGCCCTGCGAGATAGATCCCGTTTTCAAGGATCAGGTAGCCGCAGACTTGGGAGATGGCCTTGGTGCGCCCGATGAGCAGGATAAACCCGGTCAGGATGAGGGCCATGGCCCCCGGGACATGCAGGTTTCCGGCGTGTTCGGGCAGGAGCGGCAGATAGCGGGTCAGGGCCACGGCGGCGATGGTTCCGGCCGCGCCGAGGAGCAGGGACGGGATGTAGCCGATGAAGGGTTCGAGCTCCCGGGCGATGTTGGCGGTTCGCATGGCGCGGATGAGCATGAAGGGGATGAGCACGCCCTTGCCGGCCACGGTAGCCAAGGTGATGAGGACCAGCCGCCAGTCCAGGCCGTGCGCTTCGAGCACCAGGGGCAATAGCCCCAGAAGCACGCCCTGCATGGCCACCGCCCGGATCAGGACGGGCAGGCGGCTGGTGCCCAGCGCCAGGAGGTTCAGGCCCATGGCCAGGCCGATCAGGAGGTTCAGCGTGTCGTTCATAGGTCACCCATCCAGGTCAGAAGCAGGGGAAAAAGGCAGAACAGGAAGCCGATGGTCAAAAGAAGCGGGACCCGGCGGAAAGCCAGGCGCGCGGTCAGGGACTCGACCAGTCCCACGGCCACGGTGATCAGCAGCACACTCACGAGCAGGGCCGCGACGGAGGCCAGAAGCGGCAGTTCCGAGAGGGGCAGCACGGCCTGCGCCAGGAAGACGGCGAAGAGCAGCAGCTTGACCGAGGCTCCGTGCAGTATCATGGCCAGCGGCGGGCCGCTGTGGTCCAGGACCATGACTTCGTGGATCATGGTCAGTTCGAGGTGGGTGTTTGGGTCGTCAAAGGGAACCCGGCAGTTTTCGGCCAGCAGGATGATGAAAAGCCCCACGGCCAGGAGCGCCGCGCCTGGCCCAAAGAGCGGCTCGAACATGGACGAGAGGGCGATGCTGCCCGATTGCACGACCAGGGTCAGGATCGCGGTGATGATCCCTATCTCGGCCAGGACGGCGAAGCTGACCTCGCGGGCCGCGCCCATGCCTTCGAAGGCGGAGCCCGTCTCCATGGCCCCCCAGGCCGTGCAGAAGCGGGCCAGGGCCAGCAGGTAGACCAGTAGCAGAACATCCCCGTCAAAGGAGAACGCCGTGCCCGTGCCGGCCAGGGGCAGCAGCAGGGCCGCCGTGACCACGGCCGTCCAGGCCACGGCCGGGGCGATGATGAAGCCGGGCGAAGCCAGGGTGCTGACCACCACGCCCTTGCGCCACAGCCGCGCCAGATCGTAATACAGTTGCAGCACCGGCGGGCCCTGCCGTCCGGCCACCCAGGCCTTGACCTTGTTGATGACGCCCGGAAGCAGCGGCGCCAGAAGCAGCCAGAACAGAAGGCGCAGGGGAATAACCATATACAGGGGCATCACATCCCTCCCAGAAGAACCATGACTCCCAGAGCCGTGACTCCGAGAAAAACATACAGAATGTAGAGGTGCAGACGGCCGTGCTGCATTTTCCTGGCTCCGTCGGCCACGAAGGACACGGCCGCCGCTCCGGGCATGACGGCTTTTTCAAGGACGGTTTCCGGCACCCGCTCAAGGATCAGGGACTTGCCCGGAAAATGGCCGCGTACCCGCCGAATCATGATTTCGGGCCTGAGCAGCCATGCGAACCAGCCTCTTGCGATTCCGGCAAAGGAGCCGCTGGTATATTGCATGTGCGCGGTCGGAGCCGCATAGCCGCAGTCCCAGGTCGGGCCCGTCCTTGTCCCGGCGCCTTGAATCTTGCGCAGCATCAGAAAGCCGCCCGCGATCAGCGCGCAGATCAGGATGGTGTGCGCGCCTCCGAGGGTCCGGGTCGCAAGGAGCGGGTCTGCCATGGCCCATTGCGGGGCCCAGACGGCGACGGTGCCCATGATCGGACGGAAGAAAAGGCCGGGCAGCAGGCCGATGGCGATCATGATCATGGCCAGCAGGATCATGGGCGTGCGCATGATCCAGCCGCATTCGACGGCGTGCGCGGCGGGCTTGTTTCGCGGGGCCCCGAGAAAGACGATGCCGACCGCCTTGGCGAAGGCGGCCAGGGCGAGCGCTCCGGCCCCGGCGAGCACGATGACCGCGGGCAGGACTCCGGCGGCGGGCCCTTTCTGGGCCACGGCCCGCAGTAGGCCCTGGTAGATCGCCCATTCACCGACAAATCCGTTCAGGGGCGGCAGTCCAGACACGGCCATGGCGCCCACGGCGAAAAGGGCCGCGGTCCAGGGCATGACTTTCCACAATCCGCCAAGACGGCTCATGTCGCGGGTGCCCGTGGCGTGCAGCACCGATCCCGCGCCGAAAAACAGCAGGGATTTGAAGAGGCCATGATTGATGACATGCAGGAAGGTTCCGGCCAGGGCGGCCTTGCCCCATATGGGCTGACCGTGCTGGACGGCCAGCACGGAGAGGCCGAGACCGATCAGGATGATGCCGACGTTCTCCACCGAGCAGTAGGCCAGCAGACGCTTGATGTCGTTCTGGGCCAGGGCGAAGGCGATGCCCAGAAGCGCGCTCAGGCATCCGATGCCGAGCAGGACCCAGCCTGAACTTCCGGGCATGGGCAGCCAGCCGCTGAAGCGCACGATGCCGTAGACGCCCATCTTGATGGCCACGGCGGACATGATGGCCGAGACATGGCTCGGGGCGCCTGCATGGGCCGAGGGCAGCCAGATGTGCAGGGGGAACATGCCCGCCTTGACCCCGAATCCGAACAGGGCGAGCCAGAACAGCGGCGCGAGGCCGGCCTGGGCATGTACGGGGCCAAGCTCCCAGGTTCCGGTGCGGGCGGCCAGCGCCGAGAAGAAGGCTAAGAGGGCCATGGTTCCGGCGTGGGAAGCCGCCAGATAGAGCCACCCCGCCTTGCGTGCATCCTTGCGGTCGTGATCCAGGGTGATCAGAAAATAGGCGCTGAGGGCAAATGCCTCCCAGGCAAAGAGAAAGTGCAGGCCGTTGGCGCAGGTCAGGACCAGTCCCATGCTCAGGACCAGGGTGCTCCACCAGCAGCGTCCTCCTGGCGCGGAACGTGGGTGATGGTGCCCGGACCAGTATTCATGGGCGTACAGCGCGCCCAGACCGCCGACCAGGCAGACCAGGACCAGAAAAAGGGCGCTGATTCCGTCAAGACGCAGGAACGGGGTTTCCCCGCCCAGGACGATACCGCCGCGCCAGATCCAGGTTTCTGTCGTGATCAGTGTGATCAGGGCCGCATACAGCCCGCTCAGGGAGGCAATGGCGCTCAGCCCAAGCCAGATGCGCGCATGCGTTCGCCCCAGGATCATGGCCAGGAGCAGGGACAGGCCGAAAATGCCCAGCAGTGCGGCGATCATCGGGTCTCTCCGGCGTTGCGCGGGGTCTGTCTGTCAGCGCACTCGGCAAGGATTTGCAGCAGGGTCTCGTCGTTTGCGCCCCTGTCCAGCGCTTCGCTCAGCATGCCGGAAGCGATGCCGCGCGCCAAAAGGCCCAGCATGTTCACATGCAGGCGGGGCGTCGGAGAGATGAAAAAGAGCAATCGGGTGATCGGCTTGCCGTCGGGGGGCTGGACCGCACCCCAGGGCGCGTTCAGCTGGATCAGCGCCACCAGGGCGCAGGCTTCGCCCAGGGCGACTCGCATGGACGGATGGGGCAGGGCAAATCCGTCGCCAACGGGAGCCGCGGTTATGCCGCCGGGGGCCAGGAGGCGTTGCACGATCAGGTTCGATACGGCCGGAGACAGGCCGGGCAGGCTGCGGACGATGCGTTCGAAAAGTTGACCGAGATCGGCCGTGTTCACGTCGCGCCAGATTCCGCCCCGGCGCAGCAAGGTGATCAGTTCCCGTGAATTGGCCAGCGAGGGCGCGGGCTCCGAGAGAAATCCGCCCTGGATGCCGAGCCCGTGGCTCGCCGCCCAGTCCATGACCTCGTCGCGTTCAAAGAGGATGCGATCGCGGTCATGGACGTGGGGCATGTCGTTCTTGCGCACCCATTCCAGGATGACGTGCTCGGAAACACCAAAGGATTCGGCTATTTGGATGAGATTTATGTACATGGGAGTTTTTGATGATCGGTTGTTTGAGGACATGGCTGTTTATCCGGTTCAAAGGAGCACGGCGATGGATAACACGAGGATGGCCGCGCACAGATACAGAAGATAGGATTGCACGCGTCCGTGCTGGAAAGTGCGCACGAAGTCCGCAAGGCGAAGAATGTGCGTGGCGGCCGGTATCACCACCTGCTCCAGGACCGTCTCGGGAGTGCGGCTTTCCAGGCTGGATCTGGCGGGAAAGATGTCGTCAGGCAGGCTGACTTTCACGGCGGGCCTCAGAATCCAGCCGAACCATGCGGTGATGATTCCGGCAAAGGATCCGGCAGTGTACTGCATGCGCGAGCTTGGAGCGCGGTAGCCGCAATCCCAGGTCAGCGCCCGTTTTTGGCGGCCGCGCGGCAGCAACACGGCGATTGCGGCCACGGTCAGGGCCGCCAGCGCCAGAAGCAGGTGGGCCGTCCCCAGCGGGCTCAGAGGGTTGGGAACGATCAGGCCCGAATCCGTGTGCGCCCAGACGCTCGCAACCCGCAGCAGTGTCGGCCAGAAAAACGCCGGGGCAAGGCCGATGATCAGGCAGCATGCACCCAGCACCGTCATGGCCGCACGCATGCCAACTCCGCATTCGCGGGCTTTTGCCACATCTTCGGAACGCGGCGCGCCAAGAAAGACCACGCCGCAGACCTTGACGAAGCAGGCCAGGGCCAGAGCGCCGGTCACGCCCAGCAGGATGGCCGCGGGCAGCGCGCCGAGGGCCACGCCGGTCTTGAGACGGCCGGCGTCAAGCAGTCCCCGGTAAACCAGCCATTCGCTGACGAATCCGTTCAGCGGCGGCAGTCCGCTGATGGCCATGGCCCCGAGGGTGAAGAGCGAGGCCGTCCAGGGCATGGCCTTCCAGAGTCCTCCCAGGCGGCTCATCTCCCGGGTCCCCGTTGCGTGCAGCACAGACCCCGCGCCAAGAAAAAGCAGCGCCTTGAAAAGCCCGTGATTCCAGACATGGAGCAGCCCGCCGGTCAAGGCCAGCAGTCCCCACTCGGGGCGGCCATGGTCCAGCGCGATCATGGCGAAACCCAGCCCGAGGAGGATGATGCCGATGTTCTCCACGCTGTGATAGGCCAGCAGACGCTTCAGATCATGCTGCCCAAGGGCGAAGGCGACGCCAAGGACCGCGCTGGCGGAGCCCAGTCCGGCCACGACCCAGCCTGCGCCCTCGGGCAGGGGAAGCCAGGAGCTGAACCGGATCAGTCCGTAAATTCCCATTTTGATGGCCACGCCGGACATGATGGCCGAAACATGGCTCGGGGCGTTTGCGTGCGCCGAGGGCAGCCAGATGTGCAGCGGAAAGACGCCGGCCTTGATGCCGAAACCCGCAAGGGCGACCCAGAAGAGCGGGGCCAGGGCGGTTTGCGAAGTCATGGGGCCAAGTTCCCAGCTGCCTGTTTTTGCGGCCAGGGCGGCGAAAAATCCGAAAAGGGCCAGTGTCCCGGCGTGGGAGGCAATGAGATAAAGGCGCCCGGCGGCCCGGACCTGGATGTTTTTGCGGTCGAGAGTGACCAGAAAATAGGCGGTCAGCGCAAAGGCTTCCCAGGCGAAGAGAAAGTGCAGCCCGTTGGATTGGGTCAGCACCAGGCCCATGGAGGCCAGCATGGCGCTCCACCACAGGCGGCTTTGTCCGGCGGAACGGGGATGCGCCTTTTGTGCCCAGTATGTCTGGCTGTACAGGGCCCCCGTGGCGCCAACGACGGTCAAAAGCAGTAAAAAAAAAGCGCTGATTCCATCCAGGCGCATGAAAACGTGCGTACCGCCAAGTGTCCAGGCGCTGTGCCATTCCCAGACCGGACCGCCTGACAGCGTCCTGGTTGCAGCCCAAAATGCGCATGCGGATGCCGTCAGAGTGGAGCTGATCCACCAACGGGGAAATACATGGCTCGTGATCAAGCCAATAATCGTTGCTCCCAATGCGCATGCTAGTAAAAAATCTTGTTCCATTTTTCTGGGAAAGTGAAAAAAATCACTTTTTCTTCTCTATTTTCATATTGTTTGAATGATGCGTTGAGAAAGATCATGATTATCACTTCATGCAGAAGTGGCTGCATGGAAAACTTATTTTTCGTTTTTTGGATAGATAAAATTTTCAGAGTAATATTTAAAATTACAGTGAATTAATCTGGAAGCCTGTACGTTATCGTATCCACTCCCGGGGATATGCCTCTCAAAATAGAGAGTCAAGGAAATGAAGTCGCAAAAATGAGGTTTGTGCACGCGCGGGTGTTTTTGGTCGCAAAAGGCCTGTTTTCAGGGGCGGGTATCGCGAATGAGGGCAAAGACATGTTGTTTCAAGGAGTTGTCAATTGACTGTTGCGCGGTCGGGTGGAATCCCCCCTGGGGCGACGTTGTCCGGGGCGAAAGGATGGTTTTCGAAGTTACGGAAATGGCGTGCGCGCAAAGTTTTTTTTACGGGGTAAATCCGTAAAAAATGGAGGAATGGCTTGACTCCCCAAGAGATGCATGGGTAAGGGTGGTAAAAAGTGGTAAAAAGTGGAAAGGGCTGAGGAGACAACATGTTCAGAGGGCATTCACAACGTACGCAAGATCCCAAGGGACGGCTCATGCTGCCCCCTGAATTTCGCGACGAGGTGTTCGCCAATTCCCCGGACGGCAAGCTTGTGCTGACCAACTTCGACGATTGTGTAGCTGCCTACCCCCTGCCAGAATGGGAAATCATTGAACAGAGTTTTTCCAAGTTGAACATGGCTGATCGCAAGGTTCGGGATTTTCACCGCTTTTTCATTTCCGGCGCAGCCGAGGTGACCCTCGACAAGCAGGGACGGATTCTTGTTCCACCACATCTGCGCAATTACGCGGGCTTGCAGAAGGACATCATTCTGGCCGGAGTGGGACGGAAGTTCGAAATTTGGGACCAGGAGCGTTTTGAGGCAGGACGCAACGCCCTGCAGGAGAATGTCGATCAGGTCATGGATGATCTGGCCGAAAAAGGATTTGAACTACGGTTCTGATCGGAGGAGCCATGGACGCATATTCCGATCACATTCCGGTCATGCTCGAAGAGGTCATGCATTGGATCGCGCCGAAACCCGGCGGGTTCTACATGGATGCGACCCTCGGCCTTGCTGGACATGCTGCCCGGTTGATGGAGATTACCGATGGGCAGGCCCTGCTTTTGGGGCTGGACAGGGACGAACAGGCCCTGGCCAAGGCCGGGGAGAGGCTGGCGATGTACGGAGAAAACGTACAGCTGGCCCATACGTCGTTCCAGCATTTTCCCCAGGCCCTGCGGGAGATTGGCTGGGACAGGCTTGACGGCGTGATCGCCGATCTGGGCGTGTCTTCACTGCAACTGGACAGTCCCGAACGGGGCTTTTCCTTCCTGCAGGACGGCCCTCTTGACATGCGCATGGATCCTGGTTCAGGCGGTGAGCCCGCATCGGCCATCGTCAACGGAGCCTCTTTCGAGCGGCTGCGCCAGCTCCTGTGGGATTACGGCGAAGAGCCCATGGCCGGGCGCATCGCGCGGGCTATCGTCAAGATCCGCGAGACGGCCCCGATCGAATCGACCCTTGAGCTGGCCCGCATTGTGGCCGCGGCCTACCCGGCCAAACGGCGCGCATTGTCGCGCAATCATCCCGCGACCAAGACCTTCCAGGCCCTGCGGCTGGAAGTGAATCAGGAGTTGCGGGAAATTGAATTTTTTCTGGAGCGCGTCGTCGATTATTTGCGGCCGGGCGCGCGCATCGCAGTCATCTCCTTTCATTCTTTGGAAGACCGCATCGTGAAGAGGGCTTTTCGCAAGGAAAGTTCCGCTTGCCTGTGTCCTAGGGAGTACCCCGTATGTCAGTGCGGACATACGCAAAAGCTCAGGCTCCCCTTTCGCAAGCCGCTCATTCCCACCGAAGAGGAGATGCGGTCCAACAGCCGGAGCCGCAGCGCCAAGCTGCGCGTGGCGGAGAGGGTTGATGGAGAGGCGCAGTGAGCGAGGGCGGCAAGGGATATTTGAGCATGGGGGTCATGTTCCTGGTGACCATGATTCTCGGATTGGGACTGGTGTGGGTCAATATCGAACGGGTTGATCTGGCTTATGAATTGAAAATTCTCGAACGCGAGTTGCAGGAAAAGCAGGATCAGAATTCGAAACTGCAGGTGGAGCTGCATTATCTGCTCGCTCCGGCGACTCTGCGCGATCGGGCTGAAAAAGCGGGGTTGCAGCCTCCAAGGCGGGATCAGATACGTACCATGCAGCAATAGGCAGGACTGGGCTTAAAAAGTGACAAAAACCGGAAGCAAGCCACCCAAGGACAGAAGCCGCGGCAAGATACTTTTTGCCGGGGTTCTTTTCGCGTTGGCGCTGATGGGGCTTTGGGCACGTGCCTATTACGTGCAGGTGGTCAAGGGGCCCGAGTACGCGAAGATGGCCAATCGCCAGTACTGGGCCTCGGAGACCGTGTCCGGAAAGCGCGGTGAAATTTTTGATCGCAACGGCCTCCTTTTGGCCAAATCGATCGCGACCCCGTCCGTCTATGTCCGCCCCAACGAGATCAAGGACCCCTGGACCGTTTCGCAACGCCTTGGCTCCATTCTGGGAATGAGCCCCAAGGGCCTCGCTTCCAAGATGGGGCCCAAGAAGCGTTTTGTGTGGGTGGCACGCAAGATCAGCGACGCTCAGGCGGAGGCGATCAAGGCCGAGATGCTCCCCGGCGTCTATCTGGAAACCGAGAATTCCCGCCAGTACCCGCAGGGTCACATGGCCGGGCAGCTGCTCGGCTTCGTGAACATGGACGGACACGGCATCGAGGGATTGGAGAAGAGTTTCAACGACCTGCTCCTGCCGTCATCCACCAAGTACACCGTGCAGAAGGATGCGGCCGGCAAAAGGCTGTCATCACTGGAAAGCGGCGACAGAAGTTCTTTCAACGGCCAGGACCTGCGCCTGACCCTCGACAGCCAGGTACAGCTGGCCACCGAAGAGGCGCTGGCGCGCAGCGTGATCCGGGCCAAGGGCAAATCCGGGATGGCGCTGGTGGTCGAGGTGCCCACGGGCGATATTCTGGCCTGGGGGCATTATCCGTTCTTCAATCCCAACGCGGTCAAGAAGATCCGCGGGGAGTGGAAGAACCGCATGGCCGTGGATATTTTCGAGCCGGGCTCGACCATGAAGCCCATCATGGTCGCGGCGGCATTGCAGGAGAAGGTCTGTACTCCGGGCAAGGAGTACTACTGCGAAAACGGGAAGTGGAGCGTCAAGGGGCGTCGCGTCAAGGACACGCACAAGTACGAGAACCTGACCGTAAGCAAGATCATCCGCTATTCGAGCAATATCGGCGCGGCCAAGATCGGGCTTGAGCTCGGCGCCGCCAAGCTGAATCGATATCTGCAGGATCTCGGCTTCGGGCGCCGGACCGGCCTGCCCCTGCCCGGTGAATCGGCGGGGCTGCTCAATCCGGTCAGCCAATGGAAGGATGTCGAGCTGGCCAATATTTCTTTTGGGCAAGGCCTGGCCGTGACCATGCTGCAACTGGCCGATGCGTATCTGTGCATCGCCAACGACGGGGTCCGGCTGCCTTTGCGCCTCATGCACGAGGCCGACAAGCCGGTGCAGGGCACCCGCGTCTTTGACTCGAATGTGGCCAAAATGGTCATGGCCATGATGGAAGAGGTGGTTCAGGAGGACGGCACCGGCACCCAGGCGCGCATCGAAGGCGTGCGGGTCGCGGGCAAGACCGGGACGGCCCAGAAAGCGAGTCCGACCGGTGGTTACGGCGGGGACTATGTCGCGTCGTTCGTGGCCATTTTTCCGGCGGACAAGCCCCGCTATCTGGTCTGTATGATGGTCGATGAGCCAAAGGCGGGGCATTACGGCGGCGTGCTGGTCGCCCCTGAAGTACGCAACATCGGGGTCCAGCTGCTCAACTCTTCGGGCATGCTGGCCGAACCGGTGGATGCGATGCAGATGGCGAAGGTTTCGCCGGACCGATTTTCGGCCCCGGTGAAGCGATCGGAGCACATCAGCGTTGACGGGGAATTCATGCCGGACCTGCAGGGCGCGACAGTGCGCGAAGCGCTTGAGATACTTGTGGCGCGAGGGATCGTGCCTTCGGTCAAGGGCCAGGGCGTTATCATCGAAAAGCAAAAACCGCTCCCCGGCGAGAAGTGGCCGGCGGACAAAAAATGTCAGCTCTGGCTGACTGGGCAACCGGGTTAGGAATGAACCAGATGAACCTTGAGACCGTGCTTGAAATGCTTCGTGGCGGAACCGGGCTGCGCACCCACTCTGGTGCGGTGACGCCTGGCGACGTTTTCGTGGCCCTTTCCGGGACACGGGTCGACGGTGCGCGGTTCATCGACGACGCGGTGGCTCGCGGCGCGCGGGTCGTGGTGCATGGCGAGGGTATAGATGTCGCTCGTCATGAGGGCGTTTTTTGTCTGGCGGTGCAGAGCCCCGCGCAGACTCTCGGAGTGCTGGCCCTTGCGGCGTTCGGAACGCAATCGCACCTGCCGAGGATCATCGGCGTGACCGGAACCAACGGCAAGACGACCACCGCGCATCTGATCCATTTTCTGCTGAGCCGCAACGGCATGGCCACCGGCCTCATCGGCACGGTGCATTGCTCCTGGCCCGGCGTCCAGGTCCCGGCGACAATGACCACGCCGGACTGCCTGAGCCTGCACGAGATTATCGGACGCATGGTCCGTGACGGCGTCGAAAATCTGGTCATGGAAGTTTCCTCCCACGCCCTGGATCAGGAACGCATCGCCGGACTGCCCATGGAAGTGGGCGTGTTCAGCAATCTGACTCAGGACCATCTGGACTACCACGGGGACATGCAGCGCTACTTCGAAGCCAAGGCGCGCCTGTTTCTGGATGGCCCGGCGCGTTGCGCCAAGGGGCTCGTCAATGTCGACGACGAGTATGGGCAGCGTCTGAAAGAGATGCGTCCCGATCTGCTCGGATTCGGACTCGACTCCGAGGACGCCGGACTGCGGTGCCGGATCCTTGCCGCCGGGCCTTGGGGCATGACTCTTGGCCTGAGTCATGACGGGCATGCCTGGGAGCTGCGCACGGGTCTGGTGGGTCGTCACAACGCCTATAACCTGCTCTCGGCCGTGGGTACGGGGCTGCTGCTCGGCCTGACTCCGGCGCAGTGCGATTGCCTGAGCCAGGCTCCGGGCGCTCCCGGCCGCCTGGAACGGGTGCCCAATGAGCGCGGGCTCGATATTTTCATTGATTACGCGCACACCCCCGACGCGCTTGAAAAAGTTTCGGTGGCGCTCAAATCCATGGGTTTCAAGCGCCTGCTCACGGTGTTCGGTTGCGGCGGGGACCGTGACGCGAGCAAGCGTCCGCTCATGGGCGAGGCCGTGGCCCGACACGCCGATGTGGCCGTGGTCACTTCGGACAACCCCCGCACCGAAGACCCGGATTCCATCATCGACCAGATCGAGCCGGGTCTTGCAAAAGCGCGCCGGGTCCTGCGCGAGGCCGACCGGCGCAAGGCCATAGCGCTGGCCCTTGAGACCATGGAACCGGGCGACGCGTTGCTCATCGCGGGCAAGGGCCATGAGGATTATCAGATCATAGGTACTCAAAAGCGTCATTTTTCGGACTTCGAGGTCGTGCGGGAGTGCCTGTCATGAACATGACCTTGCAGCAGATCGCCTCCGCCATGGCCGCGAGCATCGAGCATGACCACGACCAGCCAGTGAGCCGGGTGAGCATCGACAGCCGTGCCGTCCGCCAGGGCGACCTCTTTTTCTGCATCGTCGGGCAGAAGCTCGACGGGCATGAATTCGCGCGGCAGGCGGTGGCGAACGGTGCCTGCGCCGTGGTGGCCAGCGCGCCTCTTGATCTGGATGTTCCGGTGTTGCTGGTACGTGACACGACATCGGCTCTGGGCCGACTGGCTCGGGTCTGGCGGGAAGGAACCCGCGCCAGGGTCATCGGCGTCAGTGGATCGGCGGGCAAGACCACGGTCAAGGAGATGCTGGCGCAGGTGCTGTCTGCGGCCGGGCGCACCGCCAAGAATTTTCGCAATCTGAACAATCAGATCGGCCTGCCCCTGTCCATTCTGGAGATGGACGGAGATGAGGATTTCTGGGTCCTGGAACTTGGCATCAGCCAGCCCGGCGACATGGATGAGCTTGGCTATATCCTGGCCCCTGACGCGGCGCTTCTGGTCAACATCGGCGCCTGCCATCTGGAAGGGCTCGGCAGTCTGTCCGGAGTGGCGGAGCAGAAATCCATTTTGCTCGATCATGTCCGCAAGGGCGGGTTCGCCTGCGTCAATGCAGACTATCCCGAGCTTTTGCAGCAAAGCGCCAGGCGAGATCCGAAGCTGGTGACCTTTTCCGGAGCCGGAGCCCGGGCCGACTATTCGTGTCTGCGGCAGGAGAACGTCGAGGGGTCCATTTCCTACACCGTGCGCGTCAAGGGTGAAGAGCTGCGCTGCAAGGTGTCGCACAACGTGCATATCGCCGAGAACCTGGCCGCGGTCGTGGCCATGGCCATGGAGCTGGGCCTGGGCATGGCGGCCATCGAGTCCTCCCTGGCGGAATACAGCCCGGTGACCCAGCGATTCGCGCAGAGCCGTGTCGGAACGTGGCTTTTCATCGACGACACCTACAACGCCAATCCCGTGTCCATGGCACGCTCCATCCGCGAAGCCGGGCGTCTTGGCGAAGGCAAGCGGCTGGTGCTGGTTCTTGGCGACATGCTCGAACTGGGCGCGGACAGTTCCCGCGCTCATCGTGAACTGGGCGAATTGATCGCGGACACGGGCGCGTCACACTGCTTTTTTCAGGGGAATCACGCACAGGACGTGGAGGCCGGACTCGGCGGATTCACAGGTGTTTTCAAGAAAGTGTCCGGGGCTGAAGAGGTTTTGCAAGCTTTGAGCGCAGTGCGCTGCGAGCAAGGCGTGATGCTCTTCAAGGGGTCGCGGGGATGTAAAATGGAGCAGTATTATTCTGCGCTGGAAAGGAGTTGGGCATGATTTATCATCTGCTGTACCCCCTTAGCGACCAAGTCAGTATGCTAAACGTGTTTCGTTACATCACGTTCAGATCCATCTATGCCATGCTGACTGCGCTTATCCTGTCGATAATCATCGGCCCAATTTTTATCAGATGGTTGCGCAAGCTTAAATTTGGCCAATATATAAAAGAATGCGGTCCGGATCATCAGGCCAAGAGCGGAACTCCGACCATGGGTGGCCTGCTGTTCGGATTCTGCATGCTGTTCAGTGTCTTTTTGTGGAGCGATCTGAGCAACAAGTACATATGGCTGACGGTGATGGTTTTTCTTGGTTTCGGGGCGGTCGGATTTGTCGACGACTACATAAAGGTCGTGCGCAGGCACAACGACGGGCTCTCCCCCAGGATCAAGCTCCTCGGACAGCTGATCGTCAGTGTCGGCGCGGTCTCCTTGCTGGTTTCGTTTCCGGAATATTCGACCAAGCTCATGGTTCCGTTCTTCAAGAATTTCAATCCGGACCTGACCTGGATGTATGTCCCGTTCGGGCTTTTCGTCATGATCGGGGCCTCCAACGGAGTGAACCTGACCGACGGCCTCGACGGTCTGGCCATCGGCCCAGCCGTGGTTTCGGCCGGGTGTTTCGCCCTCTTCGTCTATGTGGCCGGCCATGTGAATCTCGCCAACTACCTGCAGGTTTCCTACATCGCGGGGGTCGGCGAGGTCACGGTGATCTGCGGGGCCATGGTCGGGGCGGGCCTTGGGTTCTTGTGGTTCAACGCCTTCCCGGCCCAAGTCTTCATGGGCGACGTGGGCAGCCTGAGCATCGGGGGCACGCTGGGTTTCATCGCCATCCTGTGCAAGCAGGAACTGCTGCTGGTCATCGTGGGCGGCCTCTTCGTGGTCGAGACCCTGTCGGTGATCCTGCAGGTCGGATATTTCAAGGTCAGCGGTGGGAAGCGGATCTTTCGCATGGCGCCCCTGCACCATCATTTCGAGAAGAAAGGCATTCACGAGTCGAAAATCATCATCCGTTTCTGGATTCTGTCGCTTCTTTTGGCGGTCATGGCTCTGGGAACACTCAAACTGAGGTAGGAAGGGCATGCGCGAATTCATCCATGAAGATCAGCTTCGCGGTCACATCGCGATCGTGCTGGGGGCGGGAGCCTCGGGCATCGCGGCGGCGCGTCTTCTGGTGAAGATGGGCGCGTCCGTGCGCGTGCTGGAGAAGAACGAAGCCTGTGCCGCCAAGGTCCCCGCCGATCTGGGCTTCACGGTCTGCGCGGGCGAGCACGAACCAGAGCATTTCGCGGGCGCCAACCTGATCGTGCTCAGCCCGGGCATTGCCCGCTCGAAAGTCGCGCACCTTCTGCCTGCGGGCGTACAGGTGGTTTCCGAGCTGGAGCTGGCGAGCTGGTTTGTGTCCGAGCCCATCATCGCGGTGACCGGGACTAACGGTAAAACAACGACCACGACCCTCATCAGCCGCATTCTCGAAGTCAACGGCAAGAAGGTCTTCATCGGCGGCAATATCGGCACGCCCCTGTGCGAATACCTGCTGGGAGGCGAGCAGGCCGACATCCTGGTGCTCGAAGTGTCGAGCTTTCAGTTGCAGAACTCCCCGTCCTTTCACCCCCGGGTGGGCGTTCTGCTCAATTTTTCGGCCAACCACCTCGATTACCACGAGACCATGGAAGAGTATCTGAGCGCAAAGCTCTCCATGTTCGCGCACATGGGCGCATCGGACCTGGCCGTGGTGCCGCTGTCCATGAAGGATGAGCTTGAGAGACGAAATTTCACCCAGGGTCGCCGGGTCTATTTTGTGGCCAGTCCCCGTTTTGAATGCCCGGGGCTGCCCGGTCAGCACAACCGGGAAAACATGGAGGCGGCCTATCTGGCGTGCCGCTATTTCGGGCTTTCCGAGGAGGATGTGCAGCGCGGGATCGACGGTTTCGCCACCCTGCCGCATCGCATCGAGGCGGTCGCGGAGCACAAGGGCATAGTTTTTATTGACGATTCCAAGTCCACGACCATCGACTCCATGATTGCGGCGCTCAAAAGCCAGGACCGCCCCGTGCGCCTTTTGGCCGGAGGCGTGTTTAAAGGTGGTGATCTCTGTGCGGTGGTGCCGGTTCTGCGCGAGAAGGTTCGCGGCGTGTATCTGTTCGGGCAGTCGCGGGAAATTTTCGAAGCGGCCTGGAGTGGATGCGGCAAGGAACTCAGTTGGGACGCAACGCTGGAAGAGGCTTTGTTCAGGGCCGCCGCCGACGCCCGCAGCGGAGAATGCGTGCTCCTGTCGCCGGCCACGGCCAGTTTCGACCTCTTCGCCAACTACAAGGAGCGGGGCAAGGCTTTCCAGCGCGCGGTCAGGGAATGGGTGGAGGGCGCATCATGAAGATCACCCAGCGCGAAGCGGCCCGCCAGCTCATGAGCTTTGACGTCATCTTGCTGGGTGCGGTCATCTGTCTGGCTTCTCTCGGGCTGATCATGGTTCTGAGCGCAAGCGGCATCATGGCCGAGAAGGTTTACGGCGACAAGTACGCCCTGTTCTGGAAGCAGGTGCTGTTCATGGTCGCCGGAGGCGTGGTGCTGACGGTCGCGGCCCGCGCGAACATCGAATTTTTTTATCGCCACACCTATCTCTGGATTCTGCTGGCGGCCGGACTTCTGCTGCTGACCGTTTTTTCGCCGCTTGCCACCACCGCCGGCGGTGCAAGCCGCTGGTTGCGGATCGGGCCGTTCTCGGTCCAGCCGCTGGAGGCCGCCAAGATCGCGCTGGTTTTCTACCTGTCCTACTTTTTCGCCAACAAGCAGGACCTGGTCAAAACCTTCAGCGTGGGTTTTCTGCCGCCGATCATGGTGACGGGGAGTCTTTGCTTTCTGCTGCTCCTGCAACCTGATTTCGGCGGCGCGGTGTTTCTGGCGGGCCTGCTTTTCCTGATGTGCCTGGTCGGTGGAACGCGGATAATTTTTCTGGGATCGGCCGTTGTTCTGGCCCTGGTCTCGGCGGCGTTGCTGGTGGTCAATTCCCCATATCGTTTTCGCCGGGTCTTTTCCTTCCTGGACCCGTTCCAGGATGCCCAGAACACGGGATACCAGCTGGTGCAGTCTCTTTACGGGCTGGGTTCGGGCGGATGGTTCGGCCTGGGGCTGGGCGAGGGAAAGCAGAAGCTTTTCTTTCTGCCCGAAGCGCACAACGACTTCATCATGTCCGTGCTCGGTGAAGAACTGGGCTTTGTCGGGGTGTCCCTGATCGTCATCCTGCTCGGTGTGGTTTTGTGGCGGACTCTGGCGATCAGCATCCGTCAGGCAACCATGCATGATCGCATCACCGCCTTCGGCATGGGAGCGATCGTGATCGTCGGCGGAATTTTGAACATGGGCGTGGTCCTTGGCGCCATTCCCCCAAAGGGCGTGCCCATGCCGTTTTTGAGTTATGGCGGCAGCCACCTGCTGACCGGATTTTTTTGCACCGGGGTGCTGCTCAACCTGTCACGCAAGGTCAAGGCATGAAACGTTTGATTCTGACCACAGGCGGCACCGGAGGCCACATTTTCCCGGCACTGGCCGTGGCGGAGTCCGTGCGCGCCACCGTGCCTGACTGCGAGATCCTGTTCGTGGGCTCGGAACGTGGTCCCGAAGGCGAATGGGCGCGCAAGGCCGGACTGTCTTTTGTGGCTCTGCCGGCCCAGGGCGTTCTGGGGCGCGGCATCAAGAGCGCGGCCACGGCCTTGTGGCTGGGGCGCAGCCTGCTCAAGTCCTGGCGGCTTCTGCGTGAGTTCAAGCCCGACGTGGTGCTGGGTCTGGGCGGCTACGCGGGATTTTCCTGCCCCATGGCGGCAAGTCTGATGGGCATTCCTTCGGCCATTCACGAGCAGAACAGCGTGCCCGGAGTGACCAACCGTATTCTGGCACGGCGCGTGGACCGCGTGCTGGTCAGCTTCGCGGACATGGAAGGCCCGATCTTCGGCGGCCCAAAAGCGGTCGTCACCGGCAATCCCGTCCGCGCCGAAATCCGCACCTTGCGTGAAGAGCGGCGCATGCCGGGGCGCAATATTTTGATTGTGGGCGGCAGTCAGGGCGCTTCTGCCCTGAACGGCTTCGTGGTGCGGGAACTCGACAGGCTCAAAGCCCTGGGGCTCGGCATCTGGCATCAGACGGGAAAAGACGAATTCGAGGCCATCCGAGAGGTTTACGCCCAAAAGTATCCCGCCGCGCGTGTGGAGCCGTTCATCAGCGACATGCACGAAGCCTACCGCTTCGCCGATCTGGTGATTTGCCGGGCCGGAGCCACGACCATCGCGGAACTGACGGTGGCGGGGAAGCCGAGCATTCTGGTGCCCTTTCCCTACGCAACCCACGACCACCAGCTAAGGAACGCCCGTTCGCTGGAAAAGGTCGGGGCGGCGCTGGTCATTCAGCAACGCCAGCTGGATGAGTTGAATTTGTCTTCTGTGGTGGGCGATCTTTTTCAAATGCCGGAGAATCTGGCCAGAATGGCCCGGGCGGCCCGCGAAGCCGGCATCCACGATGCCGGGGACAGGGTCGTGGCGCAATTGCAGGATTTGGCGTCGAGCAAAACACGGCGTGACAGACGGTGAACATGAAGTCGAAAATTAGAAAAATACACATGGTAGGCATCGGCGGCGCAGGCATGAGCGGCATTGCCGAGGTGCTGCTGACCCTTGGCTACGAAGTGTCGGGTTCGGACTTGGTCAAGGGGCCGGTGGCGTTGCGCCTTGAGTCTCTCGGGGCAACGATTCATGCCGGTCACGAGAGGAAGAACGTCCGCGATGCCCAGGTCGTGGTCCGCTCCACTGCCGTGCGCGACGACAATCCCGAGCTTGAGGAAGCTCGCGCCCATGGCGTGCCCATCATCCCGCGCGCCGAAATGCTGGCCGAGCTGATGCGCCTCAAGGTCGGCGTGGCGGTGGCCGGGACCCACGGGAAAACCACGACCACGTCGCTCTTGGCCACGATCTTCATGGAAGCCCACCTTGACCCCACGGTCATCATCGGCGGCCGGCTGAACGCCTACGGTTCCAACGCCATGCTTGGCCAGGGACGCTATCTCATCGCCGAAGCCGACGAATCCGACGGGTCGTTTCTGTGTCTTTTGCCGAGAATATCCATCGTCACCAACGTCGATGCGGATCATCTCGATTACTACAAGGACCTGGACGAAATCCGGGACAGCTTTGTCGAATTCATGAACAGCGTGCCGTTTTACGGACTGAACGTGGTCTGCGGTGACGACAAGGGCGTGCAGTCCATTCTGCCCAGGGTTCGTCGTCCGGTCATGACCTACGGATTCGGTGAAGGAAACGATCTGCGGGCCGAAATCATAAGCTGCGAGGCGGGGTCGCGATTCAACGTCTATCGCCACGGGGAATTCTGGGGCGAGGTGTCCCTGACCCATCCCGGCCGTCACAATGTCTTGAATGCCTTGGCCGCCATCGGCGTGGCCATGGAGGCCGAGGTGCCAAAGGCGGACATCATCCACGGTCTTGGAGCCTTTGCCGGAGTCGGGCGCCGTTTTGAACACAAGGGCGAACGGAACGGAGTGCTCGTGGTCGACGACTATGGCCACCATCCGACGGAGATCGCCGCAACCCTCGAAACCGCGCGGCTGTGCTATCCGCACAAGCGCCTGGTTGTGGCCTTCCAGCCACACAGGTTCAGCAGGACGCAGGCCCTGTTCGGCGATTTTTCCAAGGTGTTCGCGGGGGTTGATCAATTGCTGTTGACGGAGATCTATCCGGCCAGCGAATCCCCAATCCCTGGGGTCAGCGGGCAGAGTCTGGCTCAGGCCATCCGACAGGTGACCAGCACTCCGGTGCGATTTTTCGAGGATTTCGGCGCCATGCAGTCTGCCCTTGGCGAGATTCTGCACGAAGGCGATCTGTTTTTGACGCTGGGCGCGGGCAGCATCTGGACCGTCGGCCAGGGATATCTGGATGAAGGGGCGGGGAATCCGTGAGCACGGCGGTTCTGGGCAAGAAGATTCGCCGGAACGTACCCCGGCGCAAGGAACGCAGGCAGCCTGTGGACAAGGGCGCGGTGCTTGGCGGACTCCTTCTTGGCCTGGGACGCACGGTTTTCGTTCTGACACGCTGGACTTTGGGCGTTGCCGCAGTGGTAGTTGTCAGCTTCGGGATTCTGTTCGCCTACAGATGGGTCACGGCTCATGAGTTTTTTGCCCTCGTCAATCTGCGGATCGAAGGCTCTCAGCGGCTCGGGCGTGAGGAGATCGCGGAGATGGGCGGGGTCAGCACGGGTTCGAATGTATTGAGCATCAATATCGCGGAGGTGCAGCGCCGCATCGCCGCCAGCGAATGGGTGGAAAGCGTGGCCGTGACCCGGGTTCTGCCCGACGGCCTGATCATCGAGGTGAAGGAGCGGGAACCCGCCTTCCTGACGCGCCGCGACGAGCAGCTCTACTACGCGGACATCAACGGGCAGACCATAGCGCCCGTGAGCGTGGACAAGTTCATATCGCTCCCGATTCTGGAGACGGAAGAGGGCGTGCAGGTCGGAAGCGGAATCAGGACGCTGCTGGACGAGGTCGCAAGGAACTCTCTGCCTTTCGGCATGAGTCAGATAGCCTGGCTGCGGCAGGACAGCGCGGATCAGTTCAGCATATTTTTGGAAAAGCCGCGGGTGCTCGTGCAACTGGATGGCGCGGATCTGGATTCCGCGCTGGCAAGCCTGACCAAGGTCTGGGCTGATTTGGGGCGCCGGGGCGAACTTGATCGCACCGAATTCATGTTTGTCATGCCCGGTCGGGCATGGATCAGGCTACATGCCGATCAAACACTCTAGGGAACGCATGCCGGCCAGAGCCGGGAGATGAGGGGAAGTATGGCCAAGTCTGAATTGATCGTCGGTCTGGACATCGGAACGACCAAGATATGTACCGTCGTGGGCGAGGTGGGTACGGATTCGCTGGTGGATATCATCGGCATCGGGACCAGCCCTTCCACCGGCTTGCGCAAGGGCGTGGTCGTCAACATCGAACAGACCGTGCAGTCCATCAAGAAAGCCCTCGAAGAAGCCGAGCTCATGGCCGGTTGCGAGATCAGGGCCGTTTACGCAGGGATCGCGGGCAGCCACATCAAGGGCTTCAACAGCCATGGCGTGATCGCCGTCAAGGGCGGCGAAGTGACCGCCCGCGACATCGAGCGGGTCATCGACGCGGCCAAGGCCGTGGCCATCCCGCTCGATAGGGAAGTCATCCATATTTTGCCCCAGGAGTACATCGTCGACGACCAGACCGGCATCGCCGATCCTCTGGGCATGGCCGGGGTGCGCCTTGAGGTGAAGGTGCACATCGTCACCGGAGCGGTGACCAGCGCCCAGAACATCGTCAAGAGCTGTCACAAGTCGGGGCTCGACGTCGAAGACATCGTGCTTGAGGCCTTCGCCTCGTCCAAGGCCGTACTGACCGACGAGGAGCGCGAGATCGGCGTCGCGCTCGTGGATATCGGAGGCGGCACCTCGGATATCGCGATTTTTCACGGCAACTCCATCAAGCACACCGGGGTCATCGCCCTTGGCGGGACCAACCTGACCAATGACATCGCCTTTGGCCTGCGCACGCCGACCCAGGCCGCCGAAAAGATCAAGATCAAGTACGGCTGCGCACTGGCGGAGCTGGTCAAGAAGGATGAGATTATCGAAGTGCCGAGCGTCGGCGGCCGGGAGCCGCGCAAGCTGACCAGGCAGGTCCTGGCGGAGATCTGCGAGCCGCGCATGGAGGAATTGCTCGCATTGGTGGACCAGGAGCTGATCCGCTCCGGGTACAAGAAACTTATAGGCGCGGGCGTGGTGCTGACTGGCGGCGCGTCGCGCATCGAAGGGATTCAGGAATTGGCGGAGCAGGTATTCAACCTGCCGACCAGGACGGGTTCGCCTGCCGGAGTGGGCGGACTCAAGGATGTGGTGGACAGTCCTACCTATGCCACGGCGGTGGGACTGCTTCTCTATGGCGCGGAAAAACATGGGCGGGACAGCAAGATCCGCATCCGCGACAAGAACATCTTTCACTCCATCCTGGCGCGGATGAAGAAATGGTTCGTGGACATAAGCTGAAGGGTTTCAGGGAAAAAACGGAGAACGGGAACAACGAAAAACGTGGGGGAATTATGGATTTCCTGGAAATTGAACGCGAAGACAATGCTTTGATCAAAGTGATCGGAGTGGGTGGCGGAGGCGGTAATGCGGTGAACAACATGATCAAGGCCGCCATGCAGGGCGTGACCTTCATCGCCGCCAACACGGACATGCAGGCTCTGAAGCATTCCCAGGCCGAGTACAAGATTCAGCTCGGAGACAAGCTGACCAAAGGCCTTGGCGCTGGCGCGAATCCGGATATGGGTAGGGACGCGGCGCTTGAGAGCCAGGCCCAGATCAGGGATATCCTGGGCGACTGCGACATGGTTTTCGTCACTGCCGGCATGGGCGGCGGCACGGGTACGGGAGCCGCTCCGGTCATCGCGCAGGTGGCCAAGGACATGGGCGCGCTGACCGTGGCCGTTGTCACCAAGCCTTTCTTTTTTGAAGGCAAGCGTCGGCAGCAGCAGGCCGAACGCGGGATCAAGGAGCTGCGCGAGATCGTCGACAGCATCATCACCATCCCCAACGACCGCCTGCTGACCCTGGCATCCAAGAAGGCCTCCTTCGTGGACATGCTGGGCAAGGCCGACGAAGTCCTTTTCCATGCCGTGAAGGGCATCTCGGACCTGATCATGGTCCCCGGTCTCATCAACCTCGACTTTGCCGACGTGAAAGCGGTCATGGAAGAGATGGGTCTGGCCATGATGGGTACGGGCATCGCTTCCGGCGATGGCAGAGCCCGCGAGGCGGCCCTGAAGGCCATCACCAGCCCGCTCCTTGAGGACGTGACCATCGACGGCGCTCGCGGCGTGCTCATGAACATCACCTGCGGCCCGGACCTGACCATCGAAGAAGTCAGCGAAGCCGCCAGCATCGTGCACGAAGCCGCTCACGAGGATGCCAAGATATACTTCGGCACGGTCTTCGACATGGATTGCGTGGATGAAATGCGCATCACCGTCATCGCCACCGGCATTCAGGACGGAAACGCACCCCTGGAAAAGGGAACCAAGGTCACGCCTTTCGCCGCGAATCCGGCTGCGAGCCGCCTCGGGGCCGAAAGCGAAGGCTCCTTCATCCGTCCGCGCACCCGCAAAATCACGGTCAACGAGAGCGCCGATCTCAGCGTTCCGGCCTATATTCGGGCCAAGACCCAGCCGGGCGCGGAAGAAAAGCGGCATGAAGTTCGCAAATGCGTCAACGGCGGCGATGACGCCGAGTTCCTGTTCGAAGAGGAGGAATTTGAAATTCCGTCATTCATCAGAATGCAGGCAGACTAGCATTACAAGTCTCCCCGACTTGTCACCCCGTCCGTGGAGGGAACTGTGTCCGAGCTCTATCTAGGCCGAACCGCCCCTCGACTGAAGGATTGGGGAGGCCGGCTGCCTGTTGCTCTGGTATTTCCAGAGGCAGCGCGGCACGGACTCTCCACTCTGGGTTGGCAGGTTGTCTACCGGCTGCTCGCAGGTCGCGAGGAGTTGGCCGTTGAGCGTTTTTTCTGGGACCCTACTTCTCCGAGGCCCAGGTCCGTTGACTCCGGACGCGACCTGGGCCTCTTCCCCCTTGTTCTGTTTAGCCTCAATTTCGAAGGTGATTTTCCAACGGCCATACGGCTTCTGCAGGATGCGGACATTCCGGTCAGAGCCGAAGAGCGTCAGTCCTGGCCAATGATCCTGGCCGGCGGGCCTCTGGCGTTTCTCAACCCGTTTCCGATCTTGCCGGCGCTGGACGGAATCTTTGTCGGCGAGGCCGAAGCCGGGCTCTCCGCCGTCATGGACAAGATAGCCAACGCCTGGAACAGCGGCGGAGACAAGGCCGCTGTACTGGAGGATATCGCCGGGCTGCCCGGAATGCTGATTCCCGGCAAAAGCATCGAGCCCGTGCGCAGACTTGTCGATATGTCCGGATCCAGGACTCTGCACGATCCTGCCTATTCCTGCTTTGTCAGTTCCGAGGCCCAGTTTCGTGACATGCTGCTTTTGGAAGTCAACCGGGGATGTCCCTACGGTTGCCGCTTTTGCGCGGCAGGCAGCATCTACAAGCCGCCCCGCCACGCCGAGCTGGAGACGCTGCAAGAGATCGTCACGCGCTGCGCTCCGCAAAAAGTGGGTCTTGTGGGCACGGCACTGACCGACTGGCCGGACCTGTTGCCATTTTTGCGCTGGCTGCAGGAGCGCAAGATAAAATTTTCGCTGTCGTCCCTTCGTGCCGACGGCCTGACCGACGAGTTGCTCGAATTTCTTCGCCATACAGGCACTCGTTCCGTGACCCTGGCCCTGGAGGGCGCGAGTCGCCGCCTGCGCCAGGCCATGAACAAGCATTTTTCGGAAGAGGCCTTTCTGGACGCCGTGACGCGCATCAGCCGATTGCAGTTCAACACCTTGAAACTGTACATGATCACGGGCTGGCCGGACGAAAGCGAAGCGGACTGGGCCGAATTCGAGTCCTTTCTGGGCAGCATCGAAGAGGCCAGGAAGATGGGGCAGGGCAACCGCAAGAAGGGGGTGGAGCTTGTCTCCCTGTCGGTCAGCTGCCTTGTGCCCAAGGCCTGGACTCCCCTGCAATGGGCGGACATCCCGGAAGAGGACTGGTTCAAGAAGGCCATGAAGCGCTTCAAGGGCGCTGTCGGACGCTTCAAGGGCATGCGTTTCGCGGGAGAGAACCCCGGTCAGGCCCGGATACAGATGTTTCTGGCCAGGGGCGGGGAAGAAATTTTTCCCTGTCTGGAACGGGCGGCCGAAATAGGACTTGCCGAAGCCGTGAAGGAATTCGACGAGATGGTGCGGCAGGTTTTGCATCGACCGCTTGACCGGGAAAGCGTGTTTCCCTGGGAACGTCTGGATGTAGGGGTTTCAAGGAAATTTCTGTATTCGGAGTGGACCAAATATAAGCACGGAATGATCACGCCTCCATGCCCCGAGTCCGGTTGCCGTGAGTGCGGGGTCTGCGGGATGGACCGCTTCCTGTCATTGCCGCACGGGAGTTAGGGCCAGACAGTGATCCTTGTAGAAAAAGCAGTTCCGCCCGTTGCGTTTGGCTTGGTAGAGGGCCTGGTCCGCTGAAAAGAGTCCCGAATCGATGTGCAGGTCGGTTTGCGGGCTGAATGTCGAAATGCCCAGACTCACCGTGATTCTGTCCGAAAGCGGTGAGCCCGGATAGGGGATGTTGGCCAGGAAAAGGGCCTGCTGAATTTTTTGAGCCACCCGCTCCGCCCCGCTGCGGTTGGTGCTGGGCAATACCACCACGAATTCTTCCCCGCCATATCTGGCCACGAAATCCTCCGGTCGCTTGAGCGTGACGTTCAAGGTTTGCGCGACGCTGCGCAAGGCCATGTCGCCTGCCTGATGACCGAAGCGATCGTTGAATCCCTTGAAATAATCAATGTCGATCATGAGCACCGAGATCTGGTGGTTGCTGCGTTTGCAGCGGCTTTTCTCGGCTACGAGCACTTCCTGGAATTTGCGTCTGTTGGGTACGCCCGTCAGCGGGTCCTGCATGACCAGGTTTTCGAGCATCTCCTTGCGGATGCGCGTGGTCTGCAGGCGGGCAAAAAAAAGCGAAGAGAACAGGAATGTGGACACCAGGAGCAGCGCGTAGCCGGCCTTGGCCCACGAAGTCATCCACCAGGGCGGAGAGATGTTGACGCTTATGGACTCGGTGATAGGACTGTTGAAGCCGTCCTTGAGCTTGAACACGTAGCGCCCAGGTTGCAGATGCGCGTAGCTGACCGACGACTGCCCGCCTGAGTCGGTCCAGGCGGAATCCACGCCTTCGAGTTTGTAGACAAACCTGGGTGTGCTGAGGGGGCTGATTTCAGGGATGGCGAAGGAAAAAGTCAGAAAGTTCTGGAGATGGTCAAGTTCAAGAGCTTTGGGCATCCGTCCCAACGGGGTGGGGGGCACCTTGCGCTCGAAAATGCGCACATCGGATATTTTGGGCTGCGTGGGGGGGCTGGAGATGAGTTTTTGCGGATCAATGAGCAGTAATCCGTCGGAATGTCCGTAGACGAGCATCTGGCCAAGGATAACGGGAGCCGCAGTGATGCTGGAAGCAGGATGCCCCGCGCCGGTGGCCATCTCCTGCGCCTGGTTTGATCCGGCCGGGAGATGATGGATTTTTGATTGGGTATGCATCCAGATGCCGTGCCCGTTGTCGTCCCAGAGCGACAGCACGCTTGGAATGGGCGCATTTTCAATCGTGCGCACGGGTGTGACCAGCCCTGATTTCAGGTCGTAGCGGAGCAACTGGCTCGTCGTCCCTATGAGCAGTTCTTCGGGGCCGGTCTTGAGCATGCATTTGACGTTTTGCGTCTTCCCCTCTTTTGCCGGTTCCGGCAGGGAATACTGGATGGTATGCCCGGAGCGGGTATCGATCCTGTGGATCGAGCTCAAATGCCCGACCCAGAGTTCAGCACCGGATTGCATGAGAAACGACCCTCCCGGCTGCGGGGAGAAGGACATCTCTTTGCGAACGCCTGGGTCGCCGGGGCTCCAGGAGTACAGCTCGGCAGTGTTGGAGACCCATACTCTTCCGTCGTTCATGGGTACGATGTGGTGGATGTAACTGTTCGGCAGCGAAGGATCGACGTCGTCGAAAACGAGCTGCGTAAGTTCCATTCTGCCGTCGGAGGTGATGCGCAGAAGAGTGTTCTGAGTGCCGCAGAGAAGGGAATTGTCGGAAGCCCAGGCAAGTGAACGGATTCTCGGCGTGTCGAGAAACGGTTCGATTTCAATACTGGTCGACAGGGAGAGTTGGTCCGGATCCAGCGGCAAGGAACGATACAGTCCGCCGTCCTTGAGCGCGACATAGATGCGGGAGTCCACAGGGCTCACCGTGCAGATGGCATTGGCATTGCGCAATGGCTCGCGTTGTCCCCTGATCCTGAGTTCGAGCAATTTGGCGCCGGGATAGGCCGGCCGGTGCAGCACCCCATGATTGTATGTCCCGATCCAAAGCGTCCCGGCCTTTGTTTCATTGATGCTTGCGATGTAGAGCGGTGTCTTGCCGCGTGAATCGGTTATGCGGAAGGGGTGGTAAAAGATTCTGCCCTGGCGGAAGGCGTGTCGAAACAGGCCTCGGGCGGTGGAAATCCAGACATCGCCGCTGCTGTCGGTGTAGAGATCGAGAATGCGCTCTTCAGTAATTTTGTTCACCGGAACGAGTTCCTGCTTGGAGGCGTGTGCCGGGAGGATCCACAAACCTTTGCCTGCGACGCCGACCCAGAGGTTGCCCGCGCCGTCAAAGGTGAGTTTTTTGGCCGAGTAGGGTGCGCCAGAAGGCAGAGGGATGGCCGTGGCCGGTCCTCTGGTGCCTGTCAACCGAAGCACGCCCTGGCCTGTGCCCAGCCACATGTCCCGCTGGGCATTTTCGGCGATATCGAAAACCGTCCAGGCCTTTTCCGGGTTCGGCGGAACAATCTCGACGCTCTCGAATTTATCGAAGGACGGCTCGTAACGATGCAGTCCCCCATTGCCGGTTCCTGCCCAGAGGAAGCCCTTCTGATCTTTGTGGAGGACGAAGACGGTCTCGGTGGAGAGTCCGGCTGGAGTTTCGCTTGTCGTGTACCAGCGGGGAGTTTTTGTCGCCAGGGAGTAGGCCAGCACGCCTGAATTGGTGCCCACCCACAGGATGTCATTGTCGTCTATGCGCATGTCTCGAACGTTCTTTCCCTGCAAGACATCATCAAGCACGGGACGGATCGACCGGCCGTCATACACGTGCAGCCCCCGGATGGAAGCCAGCCAGATGTAGCCCTGGGAATCCTGGGCGGTGGCGATGACGCTGTTGTGGCTGTTGCGTTCCAGGGAAATGTCCAACTTGCTGACATCAAGGGGGATGTCCTGGATGGCAAGGGCTTGTTGCGGAAGGAACAACAATATGAGTATAAAAATCAGGGTTCGCATGGAGTGCTTGATGTTTTGTAATACATCCTTCAAGTAGTACTTGGCGTTGGGTACTTACGGTTCAACAGGTGCGTGGCATTTGTCGGGAAAAAGAGCAACCATCATCTTTCAAAAAAAGCAGGGGAAAAAAAGGAGAGGCGCACTCTCTCTTTTTTTTCTGTTGTTCTTGCTGATTCAGGGCAGCGCCTGGGCGGAAAACTTCACGGACGGAGCTTTTTTGCCGGTGCCCCAAGGCTCCATGCCGGACGAAGGGCAGGACAATTCAAGTCCCGGAGACAATGGAACCGGGCCGGACAATGCCACGACGGATATTTTCAACGGCTCGGCCGGCCAGTGGCAAGATCTTCTGAACGATCAGGACGATCTGATTTATCAATTTGATCCGGTGAAAGTTCTGGGAGAGAGGCATCTGTCCGGCAAGGCGACGATCGGTGGAGACGAATTGCAATCCCTTCCTTCCCGCACGGGCTCCATCACCGAGGCCATCAAGGGCTTCTCCAACGTTCAGTTTTCCAACGAAGAGACCTCAAGCCTCACGGGCGGGGAAATACGTCCGCCTCGCATCTCCATCGCAGGAGCCAAACCCTACGAAAACAATTTTCTCATCGACGGCATGAGCGTCAGCAACACGCTCAATCCCAACGGACTGGATGCGGATGGGGACTCCATTGCCCCCAATGATCTGGACGTCAACGGTGCGGACCAGACAATTTTCTATGACAGCAGCCTCGTGGACACGGTAACTGTTTACTCCAACAACGTGCCAGCCAAGTACGGGCGCTTCGTGGGTGGCGTCGTGGATGCCAAATTGGTTGATCCGCGTCTGGATCGTTGGCACGCGGTCTTTTCGGGCGGCCATACCCGCAGTGAGTGGTTTGATCTGAGAGGAGTGGACGAAGAGTCGACGTCGTCCGCCAATCAGCCCCGTTTTCGATCCTACGCCTTGAGCGCCAGCGCGGACGGTCCTCTTTCGGGAAATACCGCTCTTTTGGTCGCGGCGTCGCAAAGGCGCTCGGTCATTCCCTTAAAGCGGGATAAGCCCGACGACTCCACGTATGATGATGATCAAAAGCGGAGCAGCGAGAATTTTTTCGCAAAACTGTTGGTCATTCCTGGGGCGGATCTGAAGCTGACCCTGGACGCGACATACGCTCCATATGCTGAGGAACGATGGAAGGCGGTATACGACGAAAGTGACTGGAAAACGCAGAACAAGGCGTACAGGTTGGCCGGCTCGGCGACTGTCGGTGGGTCATGGGGCGAGTTGACGGCCAAGGCGGCCTATTCGCAAAACGGGTACAGCAGGGATTCCAAGAACAATCTGCGTGAGACGTATTCCGGGACCGGGGTGCCCGACGAGGAAAAATATTTCAGGGGTGGACTTGGGGACGCCGAGGTCACCAACCGCGGCATCGACGCAGCTATTGATTTCGACCTTGCGGAGTTCGAGACCGGCGTTCTGGTGTGGCGGCTTTCCTCGGGCCTGGATCTGAGCAACGTGACCACGGACATATGGAACGAGGAGGCCCGTCTGGAACTCGTGACGATGCCCTCCAGCGGGAAATGGAACCGCGTCTTCACGACCTATCCCGAGAGCGATCAGACCAGGACCCTGAACACGCTGGGTTGGTACGGACAGGCCGAGGTCCAGTGGGGGCGATTCACGCTCACGCCCGGATTGCGCATCGATCATGACGATTTCTCCTTCAATACCGATGTCGCCACACGTCTCAAGATGGAGCTGGACACCATGGGGGATGGCGCGTTGCGGCTGGTGAGCGGGGTCAACAGATATTACGGGGGGCAGCTGCGCGCCTATGCATTTGATCGGCATCGGCCGTCCCTGACAAGGATGATCAAGTACAATACAGATCCTGACATTTTGCCTCCCATCAAGGTCGGCCCCGACAACAGCTACCAGGCCAAAGGCCTTGAGACTCCGTATTCCGACGAGCTCATGGGAGGGATTCTCGGGGACGTGGCGGGATTTGAGTATGGCCTGGAGTTCGTGCACCGGGATCACCGGGATCAGATCATCAGCAAGGCCAGGGAAAAGGGCGTTTATGAACTGACCAACGACGGCAAGAGCACTTACGACGGCATTACCCTGTCCTTGATGCGATCCTTCGAGACCGCCCGCTTCGGAACCCATGCGCTCTCCCTGGGCGTGACCAAGTCCTGGTCCAAGACCTTCAACGGTGCCTTTGACAGCGAGATCGACGAGTACAAGGATGTCGACTACGATTACGACAGGGTCTACTTCGAAGGCGAACTCATTGATCGCAGCCAACTGCCTGCCAACGACTACAATTCCCCCGCGGTTGTCACGCTGTCCTGGCTGGGCAGTTTTTACGATGACAGGTTCAAGATCAATTGCGTCTCTCGCTGGCGCGATTCAACCACCGGCCTCATGAATGACCAGCGCACCGACGCTGAAACCCCTTTCGGCACCGTGGAAAGCAAGCCCACGACTCCAAGCTCCAAGTGGTTTGGCGAGGACGGGTTGTATCACGATGCCTACAAGGAGGGGATCATATCCGGAGGCTTGGTGACTGACGTTTCGCTGGAGCTTGATGTGGTCAAGGAGGAGTTGCTCACGATCAGCCTGCTGCTGGACATATTCAACGTGTTTGCTTCCGATGGACATACGGGAGTGTCCGAACTTGGTGGAGGGTCGAAACTTCCGCGCAGCGAATACGGGCGTGGCTACTACGCCGGCATTAGCTGCGAATTCTAGGCGACCGTTCAGAACGCGTTCTGGACTGCGTTGCTCCCCGATTTTGCAAGGCTCATGTAGTGGGCTACACATCGCCTTCCAAAATCGGCTCGCGCCTTGCCAGAACCCGTTCTGAACGGCCGCCTGGCGTTGAACCGTCCGCGGAGCAAGGAATTCGTCTGATGGGCTCTGTTCGGGTGCTGCGCATCCGGAACGCGTTCTGGACTGCGTTGCTCCCCGATTTTGCAAGGCTCATGTAGTGGGCTACACGTCGCCTTCCAAAATCGGCTCGCGCCTTGCCAGAACCCGTTCTGAACGGCCGCCTGGCGTTGAACCATCGTTGGATCAATGGCCCTATCCTGAGGGGCTTTTTTTTCGAGATGCACATCCGGAACGCGTTCTGGTACGCCGCCTAGACGCTGTACCTGCGGCGCAGTAGATGTTCCAGGCGTGCAGCGCCCATGGAGCAGGAGAAGGTCAGTGCGAAGTACAGAAGCGCCACGCAGGTCCAGACTTCCATGGTCAGGTAGGTCGTGGCCATGAGTTGCATGCCCTGGAAGGTCAGTTCCTGGATTGAGATGACCGAGACGATGGCCGAATCCTTGATCGTGGAGATGATCTGTCCGGCCAATGGAGGGATCATGTTGCGCACGGCCTGGGGCATGATGATGTAGACCATGAGCCCAAGGCGCGGGAACCCCTGCGCACGCCCCGCCTCCCATTGCCCGGCATCCACCGACCGAATCCCTCCGCGCACGATTTCGGCGACATATGCCCCTTCGTAGAGTCCAAGGGTGAAGGCCGCCGTGACAAAGGCGTCAACCTGGTCCAGACGGCCGATCAACACTCCGGCCACGGCCTTGACTCCGTCCGGGGCCGTGCGCAGCGCGTCCTGCAGGCCGATGGCCGGGGCGATCTGGTCGGCCAGAAAAAAATAACACAGAAAAATGAGCACCAGGGGCGGCAGGTTGCGGCACAGCTCGACATAGGTGCTGCCCACAAGCCGCAGGTAAAGACTGGGGCTGGTGCGCGCCAGCCCGGCCCAAACGCCCAGAAACAGTGCTATGAGCGCGGACCAGCAGGTCAGGCGGATGGTGGTGAAGAGGCCCTGCAGCAGCAGGCCCGGGCCCCCGTCTGCTCGCACCAGGTATTGGCCGAGCACTCCCCACTCCCATGGTTTTCCGTTCTGGGCGCTGATGCGCCAGACAACGTACCCTGCGCAGCCTGCCAGGAAAATGAGCAGGACGGCGTCGAGTTTCGTCAGGGGTGACCTTGGGCCTCGTCCTGCCCGGAGTACGTTCCCCGGGGTCTGGCGCGTTGCGGGGCTCACTTGATCCGGGCTTCCCAGTCCATGGTCTTAAACCAGTATGCATATCTCTCGGCCAGCCAGCCCTCGGCTCCGGCCACCAGCACCCAGTTGTTCAGGAAGTTCAGGAAGTCGTGATCACCCTTGCGTATCGCGAAGCCGATGGGCTCCTTGGTGAATGTTTCACCCTGCAGCGGCAGATAGAGCTTGTCCTTGTTGCGAATGGCCTGCTGTTCAGGAAAGGGGGCCGAAGCGACCATGGCGTGCGCCCTGCCGTTCAGGACTTCCTGCAGGGCCTGGGCCTCGTCGTCGAACATCCGCACGGTGGCCTTCGGCATGTGCTTCTTGGCCGCGGCAACGGAGGTGGCGCCGGTTTTCGCGGACAGGATAATCTCGGGCTTGTTGAAATCGTCCAGGGAGGACAGGTTCGGCGCCGCCTCGATACTCGCGACCAGGGACATGCCGGAGAATTCGTACGGGCTGCTGAAGTTGACCTTGAGATTGCGGGCCGGCTGGATGCCCATGCCGCCGATGATGACATCGAATTTGCCGGTCAAAAGGGCCGGGATGATGCCCGACCATTTGGTGGGCACAAACTCGATCTCTACGCCCATGTCCGCGGCCACGCGTCTTGCCACATCGATCTCGAAGCCGATGTATTCACCGTTTTTGTCCTTCATGGCCCAGGGCACGAACGTGTCGAAACCCACGCGCAGCACGCCTCTCTCCATGACCTGATCGAGCACTCCTTTTTCAGCGGCCGAGCTTTCCACGGGCACGAGGCTGGCGCAAAGACTGAGACACAGGATTAAAATCGCGGCTATTTTGTGCATGAATCCTCCAAATGTGGTGATGATGAGTGTTGTTCCAGTAGCCTGGCCAGCGACGACAGCGTGACCGTGAAGACAAGATAGATGGCCGCCACCACGGTCCAGATTTCGAAGCTCAGGAATGTCTCCGCGATGATGGCCTGGCCGTGCATGGTCAGGTCGTAGATGGCGATGGTCGAGACCAGGGCCGAGTCCTTGATCAGGGAAACACCCTGGCTGGTCAGGGGCGGAAGAACGTTGCGCAGGGCCTGGGGCAGGATGACCTGCATGTAGATGCTCGGCTTCTTCATGCCCAGGCTGAGCGCCCCTTCCCATTGTCCGCGCGGGATGGCCAGGATGCCTGCCCGGATGATTTCCGAGGCGTAAGCGCCCTCGAACAGGGACAGAGCGAGCACCGCCGAGGACATCCTGCCCAGGTCCACGGCCGGAGCCAGGACGAAATAGATGAAGAAGATCTGGACCAAGAGCGGCGTGTTGCGGATCAGTTCCAGATATACCCGGGCCATGGCCTGGCCGACCACGGAGCCCGACAACCGGAGCAGGGCGGTGCCCAGCGCGAGGACGGCCGCGCCGACAAGGCCGAGCCCCGAGACAAGCAGGGTGATGCCTGCGCCCTGCAGCAGGGGGCCGGGGCTGCCGTCAGGGAGCAGGATGAAGCGCGGAACCCTGTACCACTGCCAATTGTAGCCCATGCTCTCCGCACCGCGTAATACGATCCACGCTACGCAAAACATGGTCAGGGCGTAGGCTGCGACGGAACATGCCGTGCCGCATCGACACCTCAGGGAATGGAATCTGGCTATCATGGCAGAGCCCGCGGCCCGGTTCGGGCCGCGGGAAGATGATTTATTGCGGGCGGATGGTCATGACGGGCACGGCCGATGTCTTGACGACTTTTTCGGCTACGGAGCCGAAAAGAAGGCGATTCAAGCCCTGGCGGCCATGAGTGGACATGATGATGATGTCCGCTTTTTCCGCCTGGGCCAGATTGACGATGGCTTCGGCCGCGTCTCCGCTGACCACCTTGCCCGTTGCACGGACATCGGAGAAATGCTTGTCCACGAATTCGGTCATGGTTTTTTCCGCCCCGGTGACGATGTCTCCGACAAGCTGCGGCAGAGAGGCGGCAGGCAGGTCGAAGATTTCATACTGGATCATCGACGGCGCGACATACACCACAAGGACATCGGCATCGAATTTGAGGGCGAATTCCCGGGCCGTCTTGGCGATGGCCGCACTGGATTCGGAAAAATCCACGGGACAGAGGATTTTGGAAAACATGCTCATTTCTCTACCTCCTGGCAGATGGTTGACTTGCCTATCAGGTCGATTTCATGGTTTAAAATTAGCACAGCTGGTAAACATTGCAAGGCCGGAAGCCGTGAATAATCGGATTGCGGATGATTCACGAAGGCGTCCAAAGATGTTCTGAAAGTATGCCTGAAATGGATTTTATCACTCGATCATGTCGAAACATTTGGACATTCTTTTTAACCTTCGAGAGACAAAGGTCAACGGGTTGTCGCCGAATTGATGGATTTTCGCATTCCCGCACGCTGGCGGGCCGAATTTTTCACGCTGATGTACGTCCTGTGTGTTTTTTTGGAGTCAGTGAACCAGTTGAAAGAATTGCGCTACACTTTGTCTTGAAAATGCGTTACCAAAACTTGAAAAAATGGATGCGAATATTCTTCAACGTCTTCACCACAGGGGGATTTCATGAAAAAATCAAGCGTGATCGTGCTGATCGTTCTGGCCTTCAGCCTCGTCATGGTCGGCGGTTGTTCCAAGAAAGTGAGCTCCACTCCCGCAGGGACCTCGGCCGCCGGTTCGAGCACGGAAACGGGCGGTTTGAGCGCCGAGCAGCTCGAAGCGCAGCGCCTGGCCGAGCTCAGACGTCAGGCCATCGACAAGATCGGTGCCGACCGGATCTATTTCGCCTTCGACAAAAGCGAGCTGACGGATCTGTCCCGTCAGGTTTTGGCTGAGAAGGCCGAGTTGTTGAAGGCCCATCCGTCCCTGTCCTTGCTTATCGAAGGGCACTGCGACGAGCGCGGCACCAACGAGTACAACATGGCTCTTGGCGAACGCCGGGCCAGGGCTGCCTATGAATATCTGGTCCTCATGGGGATCGAGTCCGGCCGGTTGACGATCATCAGTTACGGCGAAGAGTATCCGGCCGTACCCGGTTCCAACGAAGAGGCCTGGGCCAAGAACCGGCGCGACGAATTCAAGGCTTCGGTAAACTAGGCTCTTCGCTTCTTTCATCTTGAACTACTGAACGCAGAACACTATAACGCCGCTCATGTTCCTGTGCAAAATGGAACTTGAGCGGCGTTTTCGTTTGCGAGCTCGTGGTCGGAATATTTTTTTTGGCAATACCGTGCGCTCCGGTGATGTTTTCAAGGATTCAGTCCCGGTTTTCCGGATTGATTCGTGTTTCCGTGAAATCCGCGGTGAATTTCTGATCGCGGTCCGGGATGGCTTTTTGTCATTTGGGATTGAATTTTTACAACTGTCCATGGAGAGATTCGATTTGAGCTGTTGCAACCGTTCTTGTACCGCGTGTCTTCATGCCGGAGCAAAAAAGAGTCGGCGCGTCGCGTCCATCCTGCTGATGGGCCTGTTTTTATTGGCGAGTCTCCCCGGAGCAACGGCCCTTGCCGAGGACCATCCGCTCTGGTTCAAGGACGGCCGGCCGGTGGACCAGGCGCTGGAGGCCGTGGACATCCTGGCGGATGCCGCCGAGGAGGGGCTCTCGCCGCGAAAGTATGGCGCGGACTCTCTTGCCCAGGCGCTGGCGGCAGCCCAAGGAGTCGAGGCGTTGCCGCCAGGCGTCATCATGCGTCTGGAGCAGGATCTGACGGATGCGATGCTCCGCTATTTCCGGGACCTGCATTTCGGTCAGATCGATCCGCGTCATATTCAGGAGAATTTCACTCCGCATCCTCCCGACAGGTTTGATCCAAAGATCCACCTGTTGCGAGCGGTGCACGCCATGCGTTTGCGCGAGGCCGTGGCCGAGGCCGCTCCGCAGGTGCCGCTTTATGACCGTCTGCGTCGAGCCCTGGCGCACTATCGCGGACTGGCGGCGGATCCGGTTTTCAGCAAACTGTGGCAGTCTGCGCTGCCTCCTCTGCCCAACGGCAAACTGGAAATCGGGCAGACCTATGCCGGGATGCCGCTGGTCACACTGCGCCTCATCGCCCTTGGCGACCTGCCGCGTGAGACGATCGTGACCGAGCACTATGAAGGGCATATTGTGAAAGGCATCATGGATTTTCAGGTCCGCCATGGGTTGGAACCGGACGGCGTCATCGGGCGCAAGACGCTTGCGCAGCTTGCGGTTACCCCCTCCGACCGTGTGCGGCAGATCGAGCTGTCCATGGAGAGGCTGCGCTGGACTCCGCTTCTGCATGCGCCGCGCATGATCGCCGTGAATATTCCGGAGCACATCCTCGAAGCCTACGAGGTGGAGAACGGCACGATCGACGTCCAGACATCAATGCGAGTCATCATCGGCAGCGCACTGGACACGCGCACGCCGCTCTTTGACGGCCGGATGCGGTTCATCGAGTTCAGCCCCTACTGGAATGTCCCCCTGTCCATCGCCCGGTCCGAGGTCGTGCCCAAGATCTTGCGCGATCCAAGCTACTTCACGCGGCAGGGGTTTGAACTTGTCGCTGCCGACGGACGGATCATCACGACGTTATCCCTGGATGATTTGGACGCCGTGCGCAGAGGGCAGATGCGGATTCGCCAGCGGCCCGGGCCCAAAAATGCCCTGGGCGACATAAAATTCATATTTCCCAACAAAGACAGCATCTTTTTGCATCATACGCCGACCACGCATCTTTTCGAAAAACAACGGCGTGATTTGAGCCACGGTTGCATTCGCGTGGAAGACCCGGTAGGGCTGGCGAAATTTGTCCTGCAACACGATCAGGTTTGGGGCGAGGAGCGCATTCGCGAAGCGATGAGTTCAGGCGTTTCCACCACGCTTCGTTTGCGTGAACCCCCTCAGGTCGTGTTGGCCTACAACACGGTGCAGGTCAAAAACGATGGTCGCGTCCATTTTTTTCAGGACATATACGGCCAGGACAAACTTCTCGATCAGGCCTTGCGCAGGTCTGTTCAAGCCAGCCAATGATCAATACCGCATGAAACAATCACGTCGCCACTTTCTCTGCAGCATGGCCAATCTGGCCGTAGCCGGTGTCGCTCTGACCATCGCCCCTTCGGCCTTTGCGGCCAAGCCCGGGACTCGCAGCCTGACCTTTGCGCATACGCACACAGGCGAGAGGCTGCACATCGTCTACTCCACCGGAAATCAGTATGTTCCAGGAGCCCTGAAAACGCTCAATCGGTTCCTGCGCGACCACTACACCGGACAGATTGGGCGGATGGACCCCAAGCTTTTTGACCTTCTGTACAAGCTCAAGCTGACCCTGGGCAGCAATGAGCCCTTCGAGATCGTCTCCGGCTACAGATGTCCTGCCACCAACACGAAATTGCGCAGGAAAGGGGGCGGCGGTGTCGCCAAACGCAGCCTGCACATGGAAGGCAAGGCCCTCGACCTGCGCCTGGCGGACGTTTCCCTGGCCGATTTGCGCGATGCCGCCAAGGCTTCCCGCAAGGGAGGAGTGGGCTTCTACCCGAAGGACGGGTTTGTGCATGTCGATACCGGCGCGGTGCGCAGCTGGTAGAAAGGCCGCTTTTGCTTCGCGCGCATCTCATTTTTTGCAGCCAGTGAATAACTTAGCTGTCTCTTAAAAAAGATGGAGGCGTGGAGCGCTGACCAAGTGCCTCAAAAGAGAAAAGCCCCTTTCGGGGCTAGTCAAAAACAGTCTTCGTTGCATTTAGTGTCTCTTGCAACTTGTCAGGCTTCAGCTCATCAATTTTCTTAAGAAAAATACGATTCTCACAGGTTACGATCCTGTCTACGCGGATCAATCCTGGGCGGACAGCAGCGTTTTTGGTGTCGTTGGGAGACAAGGGTACTGCGTATTGGGAACGGCTTGGCTGGGTGGTGAGCATGCAAACGATGCAGTCATTTCCAGGGAGTGAGCTGAGAATCAGAACTGGACGAACCTTTGCATTCTTGAGGTCTGTGAAGGGAAACGGCATGACGAAAATGTCTCCCCGTTTGATCATTTCTCGCCTGCTGCAAAATTCATCATGCACATTCGCGTCAGATCTTCCTCGGTATCTTCCTTCATGTCTTCCCACATCTCGTCGAGCATTTTGGATGAGATGTTTTCCATGAGTCCGGTGATGTGCTCTGATGTCGGTGAGATCGTTTCCGCGGCTTTGGCTTGTACGTAGGATTCTGCGAACTTCCCAACCATCGCAAGGGATTGGGCAAAGTTGAATCGTGTCTTAAAGGTGTTTCCTTCGACGTCGAGTGCCTGGGTGTAATATTTTCTCACGGCGTCCACGTCGTCTCGAATCGCACTGATCGCACCCATAACATAGATGTAGTTGATCCAGTCACTATCTTTCGACGAAGCTGCCAGCTTTTCAAGGCGTGACAAAGTGAATTCGTCAACCTTGTCGCTTTCGACTCTGGTTGCAAGCTCACCAAGTACCTTGGCGGCCTCGGATTCTTCGTGCGCGACGTGCTTTGCCATGTCCTACGGCTATAACACGATATGGCCAGAGTCAACGAACGGCGGAATATCTCAGGAGCTATGTCGTAGAAAAGGACTTGTCGCATATAGCTACAAGTCCTTTAAATTCATTGGTGCCCAGGGCCGGACTTGAACCGGCACGATCCGAAGATCAAGGGATTTTAAATCCCTGGCGTCTACCACTTCCACCACCCGGGCAGGGAGGTTTTTCAAATATACAGGGCGGTGATGACCGTCAATTCTTTCTTGGACTCTTGGACTCTTGGACTCTTGGACGGTTAAGCGGTGGCGGGTCCGGGTATGGGGTGGTGTGGTCGATCGGGTGACGCGGCGCGGGGGAGGGGCGAAAAATTTTTCGCCCCTACGATGCGATAGGACGTCGTTTGGTGGACGGGGATTTTTTTATTTTGACTGGTTTTGGTTTTTGCCGGCCGAAGTGCTGCCATGTTTTTCTTGATGGTTTCAGTCTGTTGCGTTGCGGCTTGCGATGAAGTTCTTGAAGTCGGCGGCAAATCCGCTGTCGATGTAGCTCAGGTCGCGCAACAATTCTTCCACGTCAAAGCCGTTTTGCACCGCGAACTGGGCGAATGCCCGGCCGGAGGTGCCGGCGTTGCGCTGGCGGATCAGTCCTTCACCGTCGCGTGAAAAGAATTGGTAGTGCCCCAGGGCGTCCAGTACCAGGGAGTACTCCAGGTCCCAGGGCGTGTCCGCCGCGTAGTTGGCAACGGACCCGAGATAGTGGCCGGGCAGGGATTTCAAGCGGTTCTCCTGTCTTTGCGCAGAGTGAATTTGTACCAATCCTTGTACTGATAGAAATAAAGGGCGGTGGCGCACTGGACCAGGACGGACGCGAACATGGCCATCCATACGCCGTTGGCGGTCTGGAATACCACATGCCCCAGCAGGTACGCCAGCGGCAGGCGCACCAGCCACGCTGCCGTGCCGAATATGACGGCCTGGTAGATGGTCGCGCCCGCTCCGGTGAAGGCGCCGCCAAGGATCATGGCGGCCAGCAGCGGCGGCGTGGCGGCCATGTTCCAGGCCAGATAGCGAATGGCTTCGTCCTGTACCTGCAGGTCCGGCGCGACAAAGGCGATGACCGGCTCAATGACCAGCCACAAAAGGCCGGTGATGATGCTCATGGCGATCACGCCCACGACCATGATCTTGTAGCCGATGCGCTTGGCCTCCTCCTTTCGCCCCTGGCCGAGATAGTGGCCCACCAGAATTGAGGCGGTGAAATTGAAGGCGATGCCGGGAAGAAAGAGCAGCGCTTCGATGCGGATGCCCGCGCTCATGCCCGCCATGGCGACGACGTTGTCAAAGGGAAGACTGGCCGTGATGGCATAGAGCACCATGTAGGCCGAGTGCCAGACCAGCTGCATGAGCCCGGCCGGCCAGGCTACCTTGACCAGATAGGGCAGGGCCAGCCGGACCCAGCGCCATGGGGCCAGGCTTTGCCGGGAGAGCAGCCCGCAGCGGAACATCATGGCAAAATTATAGACGGTGCCGCAAAGGATGGAGGCGAATGTCGCCCAGGCGATGCCCTTGTACCCGAGATTGGGTAGCCCCCACATGCCGAGTCCAAGGCCCAGGTCGAGCAGTGTGTTTACTCCCGTGACCAGAATCATGGAATAAAGGGGCAGGGTCACTATTTTCTGGGCCCGGAAAAAGGCGTTGCTGATGGTGAACAGGTAGTAGGCCGGCAGAATGTAGAGACTGACTTGCAGCAGATATTCGGCGATGGGCATGACCTCGGCCGGTATCTGCAGCAGGAGCAGGAAGCGTTCGTCGAACCAGAGCCCGAAGGCCAGAATGATCAGTCCCGTGACAAATCCGAGTCCCACTCCAAGCCCCACAAAACGTTTGACGCGGCGTGGCAGCCCCGCTCCGGAGCTCTGGCTTATGGCCGCCACACCGCCGTTGGCCAGCGCAATGGCCACGACCATGAAAAAAAACATGGCTTGGCTCATGACGCCCACGCAGGCTTGAGTCTCGCGACCGATCCGTCCGGCCACCCACACGTCGACAAAGCCGATCAGGAAATGGAAGAACATCATGACCACCTGGGGCCAGGCCAGGTTCCAGATGGTAGCGTAAGGTGCGCGTTGCAAGTTCTGGTCGAAATCGCTTTTAGACATGTCTGCTCCGGATGAGTTGTCTGGGTCGGAATGCTTCAGGGACTTTGATTTGACAAGCGAAAATGTGCCCGCCGGATGTCAGGGACCGCCTGGGCTTGCTTTCCCGGGTGGCTGCGGATAACGGAACGGATCTTGACAATAAACAGGGCTTGTGCCCGTGAGGTATAGCGTGGATTTTGAAAATTTGCCCGAGAGCGTGACCGTGGTCGAAGAGGGCGAGAAAAGGTTTTTTCTCGTCGGAACCGCCCACGTTTCCCTGGAAAGTGTCGAGGATGTGCGCCGGACCGTGGAGATAGTGCGTCCTGATTCCATCTGCGTCGAGCTTTGCCCGGCGCGTCATCAGGCCATGACCCGCCGCGACGACTGGAAGCGGATGGATATCTACAAGGTCATCAAGGAAGGCAAGGCTGTCTTCCTCATGGTGCAACTCGTGTTGCAGGCTTTCTACCGCAAGATCGGCGACAAGCTGGGCGTGCAGCCCGGCGCGGAGATGATGGAAGGAGTGCGTCTGGCCGGCGAGACCGGAGCCATCCTGGTCCTGGCCGACCGCGATGTGCAGGTCACCTTGAAGCGCGTCTGGGGTTTTCTTGGCTTCTGGAAGAAATTCCAGCTTCTGAGCCAGCTTCTGGCCAGCATCTTCGTCGACGACGACGTGGACAAGGAGCTTATCGAGGATCTGAAGAAGAAGGATCAGCTGGCCGCGATCATGGGCTCTTTTGCGGAAAATTTCCCCCAGATCAAGGAACGCCTCATCGACGAGCGCGACATCTATCTGGCGCAGAAAATCCGCAAGGCTCCGGGCACGAACATCGTGGCCGTGGTCGGAGCCGGTCACGTGCCGGGCATGCAGAAATATTTTGGCCAGGAGATCGACCTGGCTCCGCTGGAAGAGCTTCCTCCACCCTCCAGATGGGGCGCGTTCTGGAAGTGGGGATTACCCGGTTTTTTCGTCGCATTGCTGGTCATCGGATTTTTCCGTGGCGGCGCTGATGCCTCCATGGACGCAATTTCCGTTTGGGTGCTGGTGACCGGCATCGGCGCGGCCCTTGGTTCCCTTGCCGCCTTCGGGCATCCGCTGACCGTGCTTTCGAGCTTTCTGGCCGCGCCCATCACCACGCTGCATCCGCTCATTGCCGCGGGCTGGGTGGCCGGACTTGTCCAGGCCTGGGTCAAGAAGCCCACGGTTTCGGATCTTGAAGAACTGCCCATGAGCGTCATGACCGTGAAGGGATTCTGGATCAATCCGGTCAGCCGCATTTTGCTCGTGGTTATCTTTGCCAATCTGGGCGCGACCATAGGCGTCTTTGTCTCCGGAAGCTGGATCGCGAGCATGGTCTTCTAGAACGGTCGATTTTTGACGGGGTCCGCGTCGGTGAGGTGACCGTGAGAGGTGGCGATATATGCCATCCATACCCGAAGATCGCTGCAAGACGGCTTGAGGCAGGGCTGCGCAAGATACACTGTCATTCCCGCGAAGGCGGGAATCCATCCGGCATGATTTCATATCGAAACAACTTGTTTTGACTCAACAAAAAAGGGTGACCATTTCGGCCACCCTTTTTTGTTGTCGATGCGAACAGAATCCGGCGCTAGTAGGCACCGTCCTGGGCCAGTTCCTTTTCCGTGACCTTGTGGGCGAAGGTCCGGTAGAGCCAGAACTGGTAGGCCGCCACGATGGGGATGAAGACCAGCGTCACGCCCAGCATGATGGACAGGGTCAGGGTGCTGGAGGCTGCGTTGGTGATGGTGATGGAATAGTCCGGGGAGATGCTCGAAGGCAGCAGCGCCGGGTACAGTCCGACCACGCCGAAGAGCGTCAGGCCGGCGATCATGGCGGCGGACAGGCCCCAGGCGGACCACCACTGCTCCTTGCCGATCTGCTGGCGCAGCAGAACGAGCGCCAGGACAGGAATCACCAGCAGGACGAGCATCAGCGGGTTGACCAGGTAGTTGGCCAGCAGGTTGGTGTAGATGGCGGTCAAGACCACGAAGGCGCCGATGAGCGCAACCAGCACCGGCCAGAGCTTGCGGGTCAGTTTGGCGGCGCGCTGCTGCAGATCGCCTTCGCTTTTGACCGTCAGCCACAGGGCGCCATGCATGACGAAGAGCAGCACGAAGAGCACTCCTCCGGCCAGGCCGTAGGGATTCAGAAGGGTCAGCAGGTTGCCCTGGAAGACACCGTTTTCATCCAGGGGCAGGCCCATGAAGATGTTGGCGAAGGCCACGCCCAGAAGCAGCGCGGGCACGAAGCTGCCGATGGTGGCGCCCCAGTCCCAGACCTTGCGCCAGGCCGGGCTGTCGACCTGGTGCCGGAACTCCAGGGAGACGCCGCGGACGATGAGGGCGAAAAGCAGCAGCATGAGCGGCGTATAAAGGCCGCTGAACATGACCGCGTAGGCCTTGGGAAACGCGGCGAAAGTCACGCCGCCAGCGGTGATCAGCCAGACTTCGTTGCCGTCCCAGAAGGGGCCCATGGCGTTGAGCATGACCCTGCGGTCCGTGTCGGACTTGCCCAGAAACGGAATGAGGGTTCCGATGCCCAGATCGTATCCGTCCAGCACGAAATAAACAGCCCAGAGCACACCCCAGAGTAGGAACCATATGGTTTCAAGCATGTATCAATCCTCCTTGTGATCCGAACGGTTTATGCCTCGGCCGGGCCTTTCTTGGCGAACTTGAAGAGCAGGTAGATGTCCACTGCGCCCAGCAGCGCGTAGAGCAGGGTCAGCGCCACCAGGGAGAAGGCCACCTGGGACGTCACGATGGGCGAGACCGCGTCGGCGGTTTTCATGAGCCCGTAGACGATCCAGGGTTGACGTCCCACCTCGGCCACGACCCAGCCCGCCTCGATGGCGAGATAGGGGAGCGGGATGGCGAAGAGCATGGCCTTCAGCAGGCGCGGCGTCTCGGTCAGCTTGTTGCGGCGCAGGAAGGCCCAGATGCAGAGGATGGGCAGGAGCGTGCCGAGGCCGACCATGGCCCTGAAGGAGAGGAAGGTCAGCATGACGGGCGGGCGCTCGTCCGCGGGCCAGTCCTTCAGGCCCTGTACGGGAGTGTTGAACGAGCCGTGGGCAAGAAAGGACAGGGCGCCGGGGATGCCGAAGAGTTCGATGGCGTTCTTTTCGTTTTTTTCGTCCGGAACGACCAAAAGATACATGGGCGCGTTTTCATGGGTTTCCCACAGGGATTCCATGGCCGCGAGCTTGGCGGGCTGGATCTTGCCGACTTCCTGGGCGTGATGATGGCCCTGGACCGCGACCAGTACCGAGAAGACAAGGGCGAAGACCAGGCCCATCTTGAAGGAGCGGGTGAAGAAGTCGATGTTCTGTTTTTTGAGCAGATGGTAGGCGGAGACACCCATGACGAAAAATCCGGCCAGGGTGAAGGCGCCGCTCAGCGTGTGGACGTACTGCTGCCAGCCAAAGGGATTCAGGAGCACGTGAAAGAAATTGTCCAGTTCGGCCCGTCCGTTTCTGAGCACATAGCCCACGGGGTTCTGCATGAAGGCGTTGGCCAGGAGAATCCAGGCCGCCGAGAGGTTGGAGGCGATGGCCACCAGCCAGATACAGGCCGCGTGCATCTTGGGGGACAGGATGTTCCAGCCGAAGATCCAGGCGCCGAGAAAGGTCGATTCAAGAAAAAAGGATGTGGTGGCCTCGATGGCCAGAAGGGAACCGAAAATGTCTCCGACGTATTCGGAATAGCGGGACCAGTTGGTGCCGAACTGAAATTCAAGCGTGATTCCCGTGACCACGCCGAGCACGAAATTGATGACAAAGAGCTTGCCCCAGAATTTGGTCATCCGTTTGTACGTCTCGTCGCCGGTCCGTACGTATTTGGTTTCCATGATGGCTACCAGAATGGACAGGCCCAGGGTCAGCGGGACGAAGATGAAATGAAACATGGTAGCCATGGCGAATTGAAGCCTGGATAACATGAGCACATCCATAGTGAGTCTCCTTTAGTTTTGAGCGGGTGCGTGGCCCGTGATCCGGCAGACGGCCTCCGCGGCCAGGATGGCCAGGGTCACTTCCTGAAGTTCGCGGTCGCGGTACAATTCAAGGACCGATTGGTCCTGGCTGATGGCTCCAAGTTTCGGCAGCGCCGCAGTCAGACCCAGCAGACCGCAGGCCCAGGCCGCAAGGCCCCGGATGACCGTGTCGCAGTCTTCCAGGGCGCAGAGCAGATCGGGCTCCGCCTTCGCCGCGAGGTCCGGCCGAACCTGAGCCAGCCGCCCCACGCCCCAGACGGCCCCACGGCGCAGGGGGGCGTGTTCCAAGTAGCAGTCAGGCCGGCAGTGGTCCTCATGGATATAGGCCAGGAGGTGGTTGTGGTATTCGGAAGCGATCAGGGGGCTTGCGGTCATGATTTCGGCCATGGCCTCCGGTGCGCCCCAGCCGATGCCCCCGGATTCGTCGTTGAGGCTCCAGATGAAGCGGCGCATGACCACGCGCGCCTTTTCCGGAGACTTTTCGGCCAGGGCCGCGATGACGATCCCAAACCCCGTGACCGCGCGCCAGCGGACCAGCGGCGCAGGGTTGCATAGCGCCGAAAAAAGCGGCGCCACGGCCTGCTGTCCGAGATCCGCGAGGCCGCCAAGGCCCGCCTCCCAGCCATCGGTGGCCAGGAGGTCCAGGACTTGGCGTTTTATTTCTCTGCTGCGCGCCATGGTGCGTATCTTAAGCCTCGGCTTCCACTTTTGCGACGATGGCCTTGCCCACCTGGCGTCCCAGTTCCTTGCACTCGGCCAGCTTGGCGTGATCCGGCACGTTCTTGCATTTCACGCCGGGCTCGACGACCTCTATCTTGGCCGATTTGAGCCACTCGGTCAGGATGTTCAGGGATTCGCCGCTCCAGCCGAAGGATGCGAAGGCCGCGCCGACGCGTCCCAGGGGCTTCAGGCCTTTCATGTAGGTCAGAAAGTCCGCCATCAGCGGCATGATGCCGTTGTTGTGGGTCGGGGAGCCGCAGATGATGCCGGTGGCATCGGCCAGGGCGCCCATGACGTCGGAGTGGTGGTACTGTTTGAGATGCATGATCCTGACCGCGACCCCTTCTTCCATGAGTCCCTCGGCGATGGCCTTGGCCATCTTCTCCGTGGAGTGCCACATGGTGTCAAAGACGATGACGGCCTTCTTGTTCGGCTTCTGCTCGGCGTAGTCGCGGTAGGCCTGGAGGATCAGCGGCACGTTGGAGCGCCAGATGATGCCGTGGTCCGGTGCGATCATGTCGATCTCAAGACCCAGCTTGGCCACCTCGTCGAGCACCGCGATGACCCGGGGCGAAAAGGGCAGGACGATGTTGAAGTAGTAGTGGGAAGCCTCCGCCATGAGCATGGCCAGATCGATTTCGTCGTCGAAGCGTTCGCTGGAGGCGATGTTCTGCCCGAAAGCGTCGTTGGAGATGAGCAGCTTCTCTTCGGGGATGTAGGAGAACATGGAGTCCGGCCAGTGCAGCATGCGTGTCTCCATGAACTGCACCGTGCGCTTGCCGAGGCTGATGGAGTCGCCGGTCTGGACCGGATGGTAGGGCCAGTCTGGCTGGTGGAAATGGTCGAGGAGCATGCGATGTCCCATCTTGGAGCAGAAGACTTTCTCGGGCTGGATCTTCTCCATCAGGAAGGGCATGGCTCCGGAGTGGTCGGGCTCGATGTGGTTGCAGACGATGTAGTCGATCTTTTCCAGCGGGATGATGGACCGGATCTGGTGATAAAGGTCCATCTGAAATTTGGCCGGAACGGAGTCGAAAAGGGTGATCTTGTCGTCGATGACCAGATACGCGTTATATGTCGTTCCCTGGGGAGCTTTGGAGTATCCGTGGAAATCATGGATGTTCCAGTCCACGACTCCGACCCAGTAGATGTCTTTCTTGATTTCGGTAACAGGCATTGGGAATTGTCCTTACAACGTGATGACCCCGCCCGGGGCGGGGAGTTGAGCTTAGAAAAAACCAGGCCAGCCCGGATCGTGCGGGCTGGCCTGGTAAATCAATCTTCCTTGGCGAAATCTTCCTTGCCGGCTCCGCAGACAGGACAGGTCCAATCTTCCGGAACGTCTTCAAACTTGGTTCCGGGGGCGACTCCGTTGTCCGGGTCGCCGGTGGCCGGGTCGTAAACATAACCGCAGAGCGTGCAAACGTATTTATCCATGCTGGGTATCTCCTTTTAGTTTTCGATTTTCCAGTGTCCGTGCAGGTTGCAATATTCGCGGGCCGTGACCTTTTCCGCCTCGATGCAGAACTCGGCTTCAGGGGCCTGGCCGGGGCTCAGGTACTGGCGGTAGACCTTGCCGTCGGCGACAAGCTCGATCCATTCAATATAATGAGCGTCGATCATGGGGTGGGCGACTTCGCCGACCACGACCTTGTAGCCGGTGGCGGTTTTGTGGATCACGGGAACATGTTTTTCCCGGGCCGCGTCCACTGTTCCTTCTACCTGAAGCTTCATGTCCTCGCCGCAGCAGACCAGGGCTCCTTCGCCGCCATGCATCACTTCAACGATATTGCCGCACAGGTCACATTTGTAAACTTCGAGTCTTTGCGCCATTTCTTCCTCCGTGTTCGTGGTGTGAATTTACCCGAACACATACCATGGAACGGCTGAGTGTTCCAGTGATTTTGATAATTGGGACATGTTCGCCGCTAATGGACTATTGCGCCAGCTTTTTTCCAGCCTGGCACTGGGGGCAGATCCCCGAAAATTCCAGGCTTACGCCGGTGATCTGGAAGTCCGTGCCAAGTCCCTGCTCAATTCCCGTGATGTCCGGAGCGTCGAAGATGTCCCCCACCTTTCCGCATACTTCGCAGCGGATATGGTGGTGGGGGGAGACGTCGCCGTCAAAGCGCTTCTGTCCGGCCGCGTTTTCCAGCTTACGCACCAGGCCGAGCGAACTGAGCACTTCGAGATTGCGGTACACGGTGCCCAGGCTGATGCGAGGCATCTTCTGGCGCACCATGCCGTAGATCTCGTCGGCAGTGGGGTGGGTGGTCACTGATTTGAGCTCTTCCAGGATGATCCTGCGTTGATTGGTCAGGCGCATGTCTTTGCCCAATAGTTCTTTCATGACGGTACCTCTGTCAAACTTTGATAATTGTTCCTATTAAAAATAAGGACCGGCGTCAACAAAAAGGCGGGGTTGGATCAGGCCGGGATGGTAGAAAGCAGATCCAGGATCAGTTTCTCCGAGACGTCTTTCATGCAGGCGTTGCCGAGCGCACATGCATCCTGGCCGTGCAGGGAGCAGGGGGCCTTGGGGCAGGGGCTTTGATGGACAACGTCATGCGGGCCTGAAGGGTAGAACCCCCATTCCTTTGTGGTCGGTCCGAACAGGGCGATGACCGGCGTATCCACGGCCGTGGCCAGGTGCATGGGGCCGGAGTCTCCGGTGATCAGAACCCGGCACAGGGACAGCAGGGCCGAGGTGGCGCGCAGATCCGTGGTGTTGGTCAGATCATGAGGCGCCTGCGCAAGGAGCGGCTGGTCATGGCGACCGAGGATGAGCACCTGCTCTCCCTGGGCTTCCAGGCTTCTGCTCAGGTTTCGCCAGACTTCGGGGCTCGGGGTCTTGGCCGGGTGGGTGGCGTAGGGATGGATGGCGACGGGGCGGGTCAGTCCCAGGCGTGAAAGCGTTTCACGGGCCGCAGCCTTCTCGTTCCCGGCAAGAAAGATGCGGGGTTTCAGCGCGTTCGCATCCACGACCTGTGGATCCAGAGCCATGCAGTAGCGCTGGGGGACATTGAGGCGGCGGAGTCTGGCGGCGAACATGGGGTGCCGAGTGGCCAGAAACAATCGTCTGGTCAGTGAAAATTTGCGGTAGGAGCGCGTGGGTCCGGGCCAGAGCGAGCGCAGTAGCAGGGTGCGCAGGTTGACGTGCAGGTCGATGAGCGGCAACCGGCCAAATTCCCTGGCCAGCTCACGGCAGAACCTGATCCAGCTTGCGCCGTGCAGGTCTTCTTCGCGGACGCCGATGATTCCGGTCACGGCCGGGTGGTTGTCGAAGACGGGAGTCAGGGCCGGTTTGGTCAGCACCCGAAAGGTCAACCCGGCCTGATCATGCCAGTATGCGAGCACTCCCGTGGTCAGAATGGCGTCGCCAAGGGCGCTCAGGCGTACGGTCAGGCATTCCTGGTTGCTGAAGGGCAGGGACATGGGGGAGAGGCTCCTATCTTTGGGCGCAGAGGTCGGCGTAGACCTGCATGAGGGCTGCCGAGGTGCGCGAGATGTGAAAATTCCGGGCGTGGCGCTCACCCCTGGCGATCATGTCCTGGCGCAGGGCGCTGTCCTGCAGGACCCTGGTCAGGGCCAGGGCCAGTTCCGGCACGTCGCCCGGGGTGGTGTACAGGGCGGCGTCGCCGCCAGGTTCGGCAAAGCAGGAACCGGAGGAAGTGATGACCGGCACCTTGCTGTTCAGGGCCTCAAGGATGGGAATGCCGAAGCCTTCGCCTACCGAAGGATAGGCAAATGCCTCGGCCAGCTGGTACAGGCCGGGCAGGTCCGCATCCGCGACCTGTCCCAGGAAATGAACCTGGCCGCCAAGGCCCGAGGCCAGCGCCTGGTCGCGAAGCGCGGTTTCCATGGGTCCCTTGCCGACGATGACCAGGTCCGGCCGGTCGGACCGTGGCAGGCTCGCCAGGGCGGAGATGAGCGTCTGGGCGCCCTTGCGGGGGATGAGGGAGCCGACGAACAGGACGTAGCGTTCGGGCAGGCCGTGAATCCCACGCAGCCTGGCCGCCTCGTCCCTGCCCCTGACGACAGAGAAGGCCGGGGAGCAGCTTTGATAGGCGACACGGATGCGTTCCCGGGGGATATTGAAAATTTCGTGCACGTCGTCGGCGGTCTTTTGGCTGATGGCCACGATCATGTCCGCGCGCTGGCAGCTTTTTCTGTATTTGAAAGCGTAGAGCTGGCGGTCGATCCAGGGATAGAGGTGCGGGTGGGTCAGGAAGAGCAGGTCATGCATGCTGACCACGGTGCGCGTGCGTGGTCCGAAAGAGGTCAGCGGGAGCTCGTGGGACAGCCCGTGGTAGATGTCCAGCTCATGGCCGCGCGCCGCGCGGGGAATGCCCAGGCTGCGCCACAGGGCGGGGAACATGCGCCCAAGCGGGCATGCTTCCTGCACATGCAGGCCGTGACAGGCGGGCAATGTGCAAAATGGTCCGGAGAGGCGCTGCGTATATAATGTATAGCGATGCTCTGGAAAATGCTCCGCCAGCCCGAAGATGGTGCTGCGGGCGTAGTTGCCGAGCCCGGTGGGGTTGTGAAAGAAGCGCTTGGCGTCAAATCCGATGTGCATGCACATGTTCCTTTTTTTGCACAAGATGCTCCAGATAGCAGCCAAGGTCGCGCGCCAGCCAAGTCGGCCGGTCCGGTCCGGTGACGCAGCGCTGCAGCGGGGCTCCGGGTGCATCGAGGCCAAGCTTCCGGGCGGCGTCAAGGCCATGTCCGGTCAGGACCAGCACCGTTTCGGCGCAGCCGATGGCCTGCCCGAAGCGGATGTCGGCAACCTTGTCTCCGATCATGACCGTTTTTTCGGGAGACAAGCTGAAGTTCGCCGCCAGTTCCCGCCAGAGTCCGGTGCGCGGCTTGCGGCATCCGCATTCGTCTTCCGGAGAGTGGGGGCAGTGGGCGGCGCCGCCAAGGACGATCCCTTCGGCCAGCAGCAGTTCCACCAGGCGCGCGTGCACCCGGCGGTAGTCGTCTTCGCTGAACAGCCCGCGCCCGATGCCGCTCTGGTTGCTGGCCAGGTAGAAGCGGCAGCCGAGCCCTGCCAGCCTGCGCATGGGGGCGGCCACGCCCGGAATGAGCGCGACCAGGGCGGGATCGCTCAGGTAGTGGCGCTCTTCAATCAGGGTTCCGTCGCGGTCGAGGAGTATGGTGTCCATGTCTGTCATATTTGTCCTTGCCGAAGATGGGCTTTTTTGATCGGTAAGCGCAGCAAGGTCAAGAAAGGAAATGAATCGGTTCGGACCGCCGGTTCCCGGAGCGTCGGAGGTAAAAATTTTGTCCGACGAAATTGTTGACGAAACTGGTCTGGTTGTGGATATGCGCGTGCGAAACGGCACGCAAGGCGTCGTGACAGGTGGCGGCGGTTCGTGCTAGGAGCCGGGCCACAATGAAACCGGAGACTTTATGAGTACCGCAAAAAATCAGAAATGGGTCTACCTCGCCGCCGTCCTGCTCGTCGGGGCCGGGGTGGGCTATCTTCTCTTCAGTGGCCTGTCCCAGAATTCCGTCTATTTCCTGAATGTTTCCGAGGCCCTGGCCATGCCTGCCGAAAAGCTGTCCCAGGCGAGGCTTTTCGGTACGGTGGCAGAGAAGGGCGTGGATCATGACCCTTCGGCCATGGGCGTGTCCTTTTTCGCCCTGGACAAGGATGATCCGAGCAAGGCCATTCGCGTCCACTACCGGGGGGCCGTGCCCGATACATTTAAACCCGGCGTCGAGGTTATCCTCGAAGGATCGTTCGCGGCCGACACCCGGGTGTTCGAGGCCACCACGCTGCTGACCAAATGTCCTTCCAAATACGAAAAGAATGAAAAGGGCCAGATGCGTCCCCCCGGATTTGCAGGCTAGTCCCAGTTCATTCAGTATCTTTTGCAACCAGAACCTCCACGAGGATACCCCGCTTCATGCACGCCATCAGTTTCACCGCACTACTCTTGAGCATGCTGGCCGCCGTGGGCTTGACCGCGACGGCCGGGATGAAGGCCCTCAAAGACGATTTCGACACCGTAGCCCTGCTTGAAAAGGGGCAGATCCTGCTGACCATCGTGGTTTTGGCGGTTTCCGCCGTCCTGGTGCAGGCCTTGGTGGTCCGTGATTTCTCATATGTCTATGTCCGGGATTACACGGACACCTTTCTGCCCCTTTTCTACGCCGTAACGGCATTCTGGGCCGGTCAGAACGGATCCTTCCTGTTCTGGTACCTGTGCGTGGCCGTCATGGGTTGGTGCATGATCTACACCCCCGGATATTCCCGGCTGGACAACAGGACCAAGGTTTTCTTCTGGATTCTCTTTTTCCTGGTCGAGATCTTTTTCCTTTACGCCCTGACCGGCCCGAGCAACCCCTTCATGAAGCTTGATCCCGTTCCGGCTGAAGGCCGGGGTCTCAACCCTCTTTTGCAGAATCCGGGCATGATCTTTCATCCCCCGCTTCTTTTCCTGGGCTACGCCGGCTACACCATCCCATTTTGCCTGGCCCTGGCCTCCCGCCTCTCGGGCAATAGCCGCGAGTGGCTTGAATTGTGCCGCAACTGGAACATCGTGGCCTGGATATTCCTGACCTCGGGCATCATCCTCGGAGCCTGGTGGTCCTACATGGAGCTTGGCTGGGGCGGCTACTGGGCCTGGGATCCGGTCGAGAACGCGTCGCTCATCCCCTGGCTGGCCGGAACCGCCTTCATCCACACCGCCATTGTCGGCCGCACGCGCAAATCGCTGCTGCGGACCAACGTGTTCATGGTCGCCCTGACCTTCCTGCTCTGCTTTTTCGCCACTTTCGTGGTTCGCAGCGGTATGATCGATTCCCTGCACGCCTTCGGCGGCAGTCGCATGGGCATCCCGCTTCTGGTATTCATGGTCGCCACGCTGATGCTGACCTTCTATGTCTGTCTGGTCCAGCGCAAGGACGACTCCGCGCACATCGATGACTTCGCCAGTCGTCCGGGCATGCTCTTCCTGGCTTCCTGGCTGTTTTTGTGCCTGGGCGGCATCGTCTTCCTGGGCGTGCTCTGGCCGGTCCTGAGCAGCATGTGGAGCGCCAATCCCGTGGGCCTTGACGCCGGATTCTACAACAAGGTCTGCCTGCCGCTGTTTGCCGTGCTGGCCTTTATCATGTCCATCTGTCCCTGGTTTTCGCAAAAAAGCGGCATCAGCGACAAGGCGGCCCTGGGGCTGGTTCTGGGTGCCGGTGCAGGATCGGCGGTGATCATGTTCGTCTTGGGCTACTCGCAGCCGCTGGCGCTTTTTTCGGCCGCTTCGGGATTCATGATGATCGTCTCCATTGCCCTGTATTTTGTCCGCAACAAGGGCGCGCGGGCCTTCCTGCCGTCCTTGGGCGCGTACGGCGTGCACCTTGGCGTGGCGCTGATGGTCGTGGGCGTGGCCTTTTCCGGGCCCTACAAGGTGGAGGCGGAGGCCGTACTGACCAAGGGGCAGTCCATGACCGTGGGCTCGTACGAGGTCATGTTTCATGAACTGACCCACGATCACGACAATCCGGCCATGGATACCCACGCGGCCCTGTTGACCGTGACCCGGGGCGGCAAGGATGTGGGGAGCCTGGCACCTGAGAAACGGCTGTACCGCAACTTCGAACAGTCGACCTTCGCCGAGGTCTCGGTCATCCCGTCTCTTGGCGAGGAAATATATGCCACGCTGCTCGGTTTCAACGAAGAGGGCGCGGTCAGCCTGAAGGTGAGCGTCAACCCGCTGGTCAACTGGATCTGGATCGGCGGCACCCTGTCCTGCCTGATCGCGTTTCTGTGCTGGAGAAAGATCGAGCGCCGATGATGAGTTCAGGTTCCCTGCTAACCCTGCGCGGGGTCAGCCATTTTTTTGGCTCCCGGCTGATCTTCAAGGGGGTGTCCTGCGAACTGGCACCGGGCAGCATAATGCTCGTGGCCGGACCCAACGGCGCGGGCAAGACCACCCTCCTGAAGATCATGGCCGGTCTGACCCCGCCCCGGGCGGGCACCGTGGAGCGCACGGTCAAGGATCGGGCCATGGCCTTCATGGGGCATCAGACCTTTGTCTATCCGGCGCTCACAGCCCTGGGCAATCTCGAATTCTGGAACAGCGTCTACGGGCGCGGACTTGGCGACGCGGCCCTGCTCGCTCTTTTGGACCGGGTCGGCCTCAAGGGCTTCGCCCTGGAGTCGGCGGGCACGTTTTCCAGGGGCATGGCCCAGCGCCTGTCCCTGGCGCGAGTCCTTCTTGTCGAGCCTGCGCTTGTGTTTCTGGATGAGCCTTCAACCGGCCTTGATACGGCTTCCCAGGCGTTGCTGCATGCCGAGTTGGAGGCCGCAAGGACCCGGGGCGCAGGAATAGTCTGGATATCCCACGACCTGGACCGGGATCTTGGCCGCGCGGATACGGTCCTCTCGCTTGGCGGACGTGGCATGAGCTATTTCGGCCCGGCGCACGGGTTCGCTCCGGAGGGACCGTGATCGCATCTTCACTGGCCATCGCTCGCAAGGATCTGCGCCTGGCCTTCGCCGGAGGACAGGGGCCGGTGCAGGCGGTGCTGCTCGGACTCCTGCTGGTATTCATCTTCAGCCTTTCGGCCGCTCCGGGCGACCGTTTTTCCGCCCAGCAGGCCATGGCCATCTTCTGGCTGTGCAGCTCTTTCGGGGTGGTCCTGATTTTTTCCCTGCTTTTTCGTTTCGAGGAAGAGAACGACACGGCCACGGCCCTGCTCCTTTCCCCTCTGCCGGTGCAGGGACTGTGGCTGGGCAAGACCCTGGCAGGGCTTCTTTTGCTTTTGCTGTGTCAGGTGTTCTTTTTTCCGGCGGCTCTCGTCTTTTTGGGCCTTGACCCCGGCGACAATCTGCCCGGGCTCATGCTCATGGTGCTGGCCGTGGACGTCGGCCTGTGCGTGCTTGGCGGGCTCATCGGGGCCATGGGGCAGGGGCAGGGAGCCAAGGACGCGCTTTTGACCATCATCGTTTTTCCGTTGCAGGTGCCGCTGCTGCTTGGCGGAATCCGTATCGGGGTCGGGCTGATGCAAGGCGCGGCAATGGCCGGAGTCTCGGATTGGTTCGGACTTGTCTTGGCGTTCGACGCAGTTTTTGCGGGCGCGGCACTTTTTCTGTTCCCTCATGTCTTCAGAGGGGAATAAAGGGACGAACATGTTTCGCATCTATCCAAAAATACTCACGATTTTTGCCTGCGTCAGCATGGCGCTGATGGCGGTTGGACAATACGCCATCTGGTTCCATGCCCCTGAGGAAATGACCATGGGGCTGGTGCAGAAGATCTTCTATTTCCACTTGCCCCTGGCGTGGTGGTCCTTTGTGGCCTTTTTCGGTGTGTGCGCCGCAAGCGTCATGGTGCTGTGGACCGGCCGGGAGCAATGGGACGTTCTGGCCGGAGTGCTGGCCGAGATCGGGGTGCTTTTCAGCGGGCTGGCCCTGGTCACCGGCTCCCTCTGGGGCCGAGCGGCCTGGAATACCTGGTGGACCTGGGATCCGCGTCTCTCGACGACGCTGGTGATGTGGTTCGTGTACGCCGGTTATCTGGTCCTGCGTTCCGCCGATGTGGGAGGGACCAAGGGCGCGAAGGTGCGGGCGGTGCTCGGGATCGTGGCCTTTTTGGATGTTCCGCTGGTTTTTTTGTCCGCCAGGCTTTGGCGGTCCATCCATCCGGCCGTGCTCGCCTCCAGGGGCGGGGGACTTGAGCCGGAAATGTGGACGGCTGTGTGGATCAATGTCCTGGCCTGGGGGGCGATGTTCGGGACTCTTGTCCTGGCGCGCTATCACGGCGCCGGTCTGAAGCGGCGCGTCGAGGCGGCCCTGATCGGCATTCAGGAAAAGACCTTGCAATAAGGGGAATAGGCATGAATTACCTTTTTATCGCCAATGTGTGCATCTGGCTGGGCGTGGGCGGTTACGTCCTGTTCCTGGCCCGGCAGCACAGTGTTTTGGAACGCCGCGTACGGCAACTGGAGATCATTGATGGAAACGAATAACGCTTTTCCCCACACTGCCCGGAGCCGGGCGCTTTACTTCCTGCTGGCCTGCCTTGGCGTGATCCTCTTTGCGGCGGTGAGCTTCAGGGTGGAGAACCCTTCCATCGTGCAGCATGAAGAGCCCCGGGGGATGCCCGGCGGCGGAGGCATGGAGCAGATGGGTGGAGACATGGCCGCTGTTTCCGCCATGATGAAGAAACTGCAGGAAAACCCGGAAGACGTCCAAGCCATGCGCGCCCTTGGCATGTCTTTCATGGACATGCAGGCCTGGGACAGGGCGATGTCTTTCTGGGACATGCTCCTTGAGCGGGACGGGAATGACGTCATGGCCCTCAACCAGAAGGGCTTCTGCCTGTTCGAGCTGGAGAAATATGCCGAGGCCGCGGAACTTTTCGAGCGCATGCTGACCATCGAGCAGAAGAATTTTCACGCCCACTACAATCTGGGCGTCATCTACAAACATTATTTGACGGAGCCCGACAAGGCCGCCGCACATTTCCAGGCCGTCATCGACGCCGCCCCCGATGATCCCGCTCTGATCGAAAACGCCAAGCGGGAACTCGGCGGCAAGTAATCGCCGCGCTCCTGTTTGACACCTCCAAGGGGCTAATGGTAATAGCCCTCGATTCCGCAAGCTTTAGTGGCCCGCCATGGCGGGCCATGAATCATATCCTAAACTTGAACATTGTGGAGGAACTGATGAAACGTTTTTCTGGTCTCGTGATCGCGGCGTGCCTGACTTTGCTGACCAGTACGGCATTTGGTGCCGATACCGTGAAGATCGGCGTGGCGGGAGCCCACACCGGCGATCTGGCCTCCTACGGCCTGCCGACAGTCAATGCCGCCAAGCTCGTGGCAAAGGACATCAACGCCAAGGGCGGCATCGACGGCAAGCAGATCGAACTTTTGATCCAGGACGAAGAGTGCAAGCCTGAAAAGGCGACCAACGCAGCCACCAAGCTCGTTTCCGACGGCGCTGTAGTAGTGCTTGGGCACATCTGCTCCGGCGCCACCAAGGCTGCCATGCCCATCTACACCGAAGCCAAGATCGTGACCATGTCCCCCTCGGCCACCACGGTATCTTTGACACAGAGCGGTGAATACCCGACATTTTTCCGCACCATTTCCCCGGACGACGCGCAGGCCAAGCTTGGTGCTGAATACGCTATCGACAAGCTGGGCGCCAAGAAGATTGCCGTTTTGCACGATAAGGGCGATTATGGCAAAGGCTACGCCGAATTCGCGCAGGCGTTCATCTTAGAAGGCGGCAAGGCTGAAGTGGTTCTTTTTGAGGGCGTGACTCCCGGTGCAGTGGATTATTCCGCGGTGGTTCAGAAGGTGCGTCAGGTCGGAGCCGATACGGTAATCTTCGGTGGCTATCATCCGGAAGCCTCCAAGATCGTTTCCCAACTGAAGAAGAAGCGCGTCAACGTGAAGTTCATCTCCGACGACGGCGTCAAGGATGACACCTTCATCAAAGTCGCGGGCGCCGACGCCGAAGGCGTTTACGCTTCCGGTCCCCAGGATGTCAGCGGCCTGGAAATGAACAAGGCCGCTCGTGCCGCTCACGTGGCTGAATTCGGTGCCGAGCCGGGCGCGTTCTTTGACGCCGCCTATGCGGCCATGCAGGCCCTGGTCAACGCCATCGACAAGGCCGATTCCACCGACGCCGACAAGATCATGAACGTGCTGCGCACCGAGACCGTGGATACTGCCATCGGCGCCATCAAGTTTGACGCCCGAGGCGATGCCGAAGGTGCTGGCTTTTCCATGTACCAAGTTCAGAACGGCGCTTTCGTGGAACTGAAGTAGGCTCCCTCTTTACAATGCAGCTTTAACCGAGGGACGGGCGACAAAGCCTGTCCCTCGGTTCTTTCAACAGCCCGGCAAGGAATGGTCCAGGGCCGGAGCAGACGGGGAATTATGGACTGGCAATATTTCACGGAACTTTTTTTGGGCGGATTGACCAGAGGGAGCATCTACGCTCTCATCGCCATTGGCTACACCATGGTCTACGGCATCATCGAGCTCATCAACTTCGCCCACGGTGAAGTATACATGCTCGGCGCCTTCGTGGGCCTGATCATAGCCGGCGTGCTTGGGATCATGGGGTTCCCCGCACCTGCCATTCTGGTCATCGCCGCGGTGGTGGCGATCATCTACTGCGCGGGATACGGCTACACCATGGAGAAGATCGCCTACAAGCCCCTGCGCGGGGCCGGTCGTCTCTCTCCGCTCATTTCCGCCATCGGCATGTCCCTGTTCCTGCAGAACTACATCATCCTGGCTCAGACTTCCGACTTTCTGCCGTTTCCGCGTCTGATCCCGGATTTTGACTTCATCGAGCCCATCGCCCACGTGTTCGGATCCTCGGACTTCGTCATCGTTGTCACCAGCGCATTATCCATGGCCGGCCTGACGGCGTTCATCAAGTACACCAAGATGGGCAAGGCCATGCGCGCCACGGCCCAGAACCGCAAGATGGCCATGCTGCTCGGAGTGGATGCGGACAAGGTCATCTCCATCACCTTCATCCTCGGTTCGTCTCTTGCCGCCCTCGGCGGCGTGCTCATCGCCTCGCATGTTGGCATGGTCAATTTCGCCATCGGATTTCTCGCAGGCATCAAGGCTTTCACGGCCGCTGTTCTGGGCGGCATCGGATCCATCCCCGGCGCCATGCTCGGCGGCCTCTTTCTGGGTCTGTCCGAGAGTTTCGCCACCGGCTATATTTCAAGCGACTACGAAGACGTCTTTGCCTTCACCCTGCTGGTGGTCTTTCTGATCTTCCGGCCGTCGGGCATCATGGGCAAGGCCAAGGTGGAGAAAGTATGATCAGCGGACGCAAACGTATCGAAGGGCGGACACGATAATGAACGAGTTGAAAAAATCCATCATGGTCAGCCTGTGGTTCATGTTCCTGACCTTTCCCCTCATGGTTATCCGCGTCAATACCATTGAAAAAACGGTGATCTGGCGCTGGGAGAACATGGCTTTGATAGGCATCGGCAGCTTTGTGCTGTCCTTTGTGTGGCGCTGGGCCATCCGGCGCAAGGAGGCCGGTGACGCGGTTGCCGCGTCCGGAGAGAAGAAGAGCGGCAAATTGGCGGAGTTGGCCAACAATCCGGCACTGACCAATTCGTTTCGAGCTTTTTTTCTGGTCGTCTTTCTGGTCACCCCCTGGCTTGTGACCACCTACCAGACCAATATCCTCATCTCCTTTTTGCTTTACGTCGTGCTCGGGCTCGGCCTGAACATCATTGTCGGCGTGGCCGGCCTGCTGTTTCTCGGCCACGCGGCCTTCTACGCCATTGGCGCCTATTCCTACGCACTCCTGAACCAGTATTTCGGTCTTGGCTTCTGGGTCGCCCTGCCTCTGGGCGGCGTGATCGCGGCCCTGGCCGGCATTGCTCTCGCATTTCCGGTGCTGCGGCTGCGCGGAGACTATCTGGCCATCGTCACTCTCGGTTTCGGCGAGATTGTGCGCCTGGTGCTTGAGAACTGGAGCGATCTGACCGGAGGCCCTTCGGGCATCTCGAACATTCCGCGTCCGGGCCTCTTTGACGCGAAGCTCTCGGTTGCGGATGCAAACATCTATATTTATTACATCGTGTTGGTTTTGGCCATCATCACCATCGTCGCGGTGACCCGCCTCAAGGATTCGCGCATCGGCCGCGCCCTGCAGGCACTGCGTGAAGACGAGATCGCTTGCGAGGCGATGGGTATCGACCGTGTCGGCGTGAAGGTCATGGCATTTGGCCTGGGCACTGCCTGGGCCGGGTTCGCGGGAGTCATCTTCGCGGCCAAGACCACCTTCATCAACCCCGCGAGCTTCACCTTTTTCGAATCGGCCATCATTTTGTCCATTGTCGTTCTGGGCGGGATGGGTTCAAACCTCGGAGTCATCCTCGGTTCCGCCTTTCTGGTGCTTCTGCCGGAATATCTGCGCGCCTTTTCCGAATACCGCATGATCCTTTTTGCCTCCGCCATGGTGCTCATGATGGTCTTTCGGCCTCAGGGCCTCATTCCGGCCAAGGGGCGGTCCTACACGGTGGACGATCCTGAATTGAACGCGGCCAATGGAGGACGTATCTAGATGAAACCGGTACTCGACGTCACGGCTGTGTCCATGAATTTTGGAGGCCTGCGCGCTTTGAACGAAGTGCAGCTTGAGGTCCATTCAGGAGAGATCGTCGCGCTCATCGGCCCCAACGGGGCGGGCAAGACCACCTTCTTCAACTGTATCACAAGCATCTACGAACCGACCGAAGGCGAGGTCTGGTTCACGCCCAGGAATGGAGCACGGACCAAGGTCAATGGCCTGAAGCCCAATCTGGTCACAGAGCTCGGCATGGCCCGGACCTTTCAGAACATTCGGCTTTTCAAGAACATGAGCGTGCTCGAAAACGTCATGATCGCTCGTCACTGCCGGACCAAGACCGGCATCTGGGGCGCGCTTCTGCGTTCGCCCGCGGTGCTCCGCGAGGAAAAGGAGATCGTGGATCGGAGCTATGAGCTGCTCAAATATATGGGATTGCACAAGTTCTACAAGGAACTGGCCTGCAATCTGCCTTATGGAGCCCAGCGCCGCCTTGAAATCGCCCGCGCCCTGGCCACCGAACCGACGCTTCTGCTGCTCGATGAACCCGCAGCGGGCATGAACCCGCAGGAAACCGAGACGCTGAAGCATCTGGTTTTCAAGATCCGGGACGAGATGGATATGGCCATCCTGCTCATCGAGCACGACATGAGCATGGTCATGAGCCTCTCGGAGCGCATTTACGTCATGGAGTACGGCTGTCTCATCGCCAGCGGCACTCCGTCCGAGATCAGCAGCGATCCTCGGGTCATCAAAGCCTACCTCGGGGAGGAAGCGCATGCTTGAGCTCAAGAACGTCTGCACATTCTACGGCAACATCCAGGCCCTGCACGGGATTTCCATGCACATCGACAAGGGGGAGATCGTTTCCCTGATCGGTGCCAACGGCGCGGGCAAGAGCACCACGCTCATGTCCATCTGCGGCGGGGTTCCGCCCCGAAGCGGCGAAATCCTGTTCGAGGGCCAGCCCATCCATCAGGTCAAGGCGGACAGGATCGTGCGCATGGGCATATCGCAGGTGCCTGAAGGGCGGCTCATATTCCCGGAAATGACGGTCATGGAGAACCTGGACCTGGGGGCCTTCCTGCGCAACGACAAGGTCGGCATCGCCCAGGATCTGGAATATGTCTTCACGCTCTTTCCCATTCTGGCCGAGCGACGCAAGCAGCTCGGCGGCACCCTGTCCGGCGGCGAGCAGCAGATGCTGGCAATTTCCCGCGCGCTCATGGCCCGGCCCAGACTGCTGCTGCTGGACGAACCCTCTCTTGGACTCGCGCCGATCATCATCGCTCAAATTTTCGACATCATTCGCAAGGTCAACGAATCGGGGACCACGGTCTTTCTGGTCGAACAGAACGCCAATCAGGCGCTCAAGATCGCTCACAGGGCCTATGTCATGGAAAACGGCCGCATAACGCTTGAAGACTCGGGCGCGGCCCTGCTCTCCAACGAGGATGTCAAAAAGGCTTATCTGGGGATCTAGCCCCGAATCTTGAATTGTAACCCAATCCCCAGCATCGGGAGAGATGAAATATGGATAAATTTCTAGGCAAGGCGTTGACTTTCGACGATGTCCTGCTTGCTCCGGCGTACTCTGAAGTGACACCGGATCAGGTCATTTTGAACACCAGACTGACCCCGACCATCGAGCTCAACATCCCCTTCTTGAGCGCGGCCATGGACACGGTCACCGAATCGCGCATGGCCATTTCCCTGGCCCGGGCCGGGGGCATCGGTATCGTGCACAAGAACATGACCGTCGAGCAGCAGGCCCTTGAGGTCGTGAAGGTCAAGAAGTCGGAGTCGGGCATGATCGTCGATCCGATAACCGTGGATCCCGACGACACCGTCGGTCATGCGCTGGAGCTGATGCGCGACTACCGCATCTCCGGTTTGCCGGTGGTTCTTGGCGACCAGCTCGTTGGCATCGTCACCAACCGCGACGTGCGTTTCGTGACCGACATGTCCGCCAAGGTCAGTGAAGTCATGACCAGCAAGAGGCTTGTCACCGTGCCGGTGGGCATTTCCCTCGAGGACGCCAAGCGGCACCTGCATGACAACCGCATCGAAAAGCTTCTGGTGGTGGATGAAGGCAACAAGCTCAAAGGGCTGCTGACCATCAAGGACATCGACAAGGTTCGCAAGTATCCCAACGCCTGCAAGGACGAGATGGGACGTCTGCGTGTCGGTGCGGCCGTGGGTGTCGGCACTGGACGCGCCGAACGCGTCGAGGCGCTGGTCAGGGCCGGAGCGGACGTGATCGTCCTGGATTCGGCTCATGGCCATTCCCGGAATATTCTGGACGCGGTCCGCGCGACCAAGACCGATTGGCCGGATGTCCAGATCATCGCCGGCAACGTGGCCACCTACGAGGGGGCCAAGGCCCTCATCGCGGCGGGCGCGGATGCGGTAAAAGTAGGGATCGGGCCCGGTTCCATCTGCACCACGCGCATCGTGGCCGGTGTAGGCGTGCCGCAGATCACGGCCATCATGGAATGCGTGCGGGCCTGTCGCGAAGAAGGCCGCTGTTGCATCGCCGATGGCGGGGTGAAGTTTTCCGGTGATGTGGTCAAGGCCCTGGTCGCCGGGGCCGATACGGTCATGATGGGTTCCATGTTCGCGGGAACCGAGGAGAGCCCGGGCGAAAAGATTCTGTACCAGGGCCGTACCTACAAGATTTATCGTGGCATGGGTTCCATCGACGCCATGAAGGATGGCAGCAGCGACCGTTACTTCCAGGAAGGCTCGAAGAAGCTCGTTCCCGAGGGCATTGTCGGCCGCGTTCCCTACAAGGGATCGGTGCTTGAGACCATAGATCAGCTTGTCGGCGGGGTTCGTTCCGGGATGGGCTATCTGGGCGCCAAGGACATCGAAACCATGCAGCAAAAGGCCCAGTTCGTGGAGATCTCCGCGGCCGGTCTGCGCGAAAGTCACGTCCACGACGTGATCATCACCAAGGAAGCGCCCAATTACAGGGTGGACGCGTACTGAAACTTTCGAGATCATAACCATCCGTGAAATCGGATGGAGGTAAAAATGGATATACAAGAAAAAGTCATCATTCTGGATTTCGGATCCCAATACACCCAGCTCATCGCCCGGCGCACCCGTGAATCCGGCGTCTATTCCGAGATTCATCCGTGCAATATCGGAATAAACGAGCTCAAGGCCCTGCAGCCCAGCGCCATTATCCTTTCCGGTGGCCCGGCCTCCGTGTCCAGCCCCGACTCTCCGGGCATCGATCCTTGCATCTTTGAGTGGGGCCTTCCGATCCTTGGCATTTGCTACGGCATGCAGCTCATGGCGCACATGCTTGGCGGCAAGGTCGCGCCGTCGCTTGACCGCGAATACGGCCGCAGCGACCTTTATTTCGAAGGACAGTGCCCTTTGTGGAATACGGTCTCAGAGGCTGAGAAGCTTACGGTCTGGATGTCCCACGGGGACCATGTCCTGGCCGTTCCTCCGGGTTTTTCGGTTACGGCCAAGACCCAGAACATCGAGATCGCGGCCATGGCCGACGTCAGCCGCAAGATGTATGCGCTGCAGTTCCACCCCGAGGTGGCGCACACCGAGCAGGGCGATGAAATCCTGCGCAATTTCCTTTTCCATGTGGCAGATCTCAAATCCGTCTGGACCATGTCTTCGTTCGTGGATTCCATGCTGCAGGCCCTGCCGGAGCAGATCGGCGACGACAAGGTGGTGTGCGGTCTCTCCGGCGGCATCGATTCCACCGTCGTGGCGGTGCTGCTGAACAAGGCCATCGGCAAGAACCTGCATTGCATCTTCGTCGACAACGGCCTGCTGCGTGCGGGCGAGGGCGACGAGGTCATCGGCTACCTGCGCCAGCATTTCGACCTGAACCTGCATTACATCAAGGCGCAGGACAAGTTCCTGTCACGGCTTGAAGGGCTTGATGATCCCGAGCAGAAGCGCAAGATCATCGGCTACACCTTCATCGAGGTATTCGAGGAAGAGGCCAAGAAGATTCCGGGGGTCAAGTATCTGGCCCAGGGCACGCTCTATCCCGACGTCATCGAATCCATCAGCTTCAAGGGGCCTTCCGCCGTGATCAAGAGCCATCACAACGTCGGCGGGCTGCCTGAAAAGATGGATTTCGCCCTGGTCGAACCCCTGCGCGAGTTGTTCAAGGACGAAGTGCGCAAGGTCGCCCAGGAACTGGGGCTGCCCGATTTCATCGTGTGGCGCCACCCGTTCCCGGGCCCCGGTCTTGCCATCCGCGTCATCGGCGAGATCACCGACGAGCGTCTTGAAATTCTGCGCCAGGCCGACAAGATCGTGCAGCACGAGCTCATGGCTTCCAACTGGTACTACAAGGTCTGGCAGGGATTTGCCGTACTGCTGCCGTTGAAGACGGTCGGCGTCATGGGTGATGAACGTACTTACGAACACGTCATCGCCCTGCGCATTGTCGATTCCATCGACGCCATGACCGCCGACTGGTCCAGGATTCCGACCGAGATCCTGGGGCGCATGTCGAGCAGGATCATCAACGAGGTCAAAGGGGTTAATCGCGTGGTGTACGACATTTCGTCCAAGCCGCCGAGCACCATAGAGTGGGAATAGCCGTCCAAAACACACCTCTCACGGAGATGAACCTATGTTTGGAATTGGGTCCACGGAACTTATAGTTATTCTCATAGTCGCCCTGATCGTCATCGGGCCTGCCAAGCTGCCGGAAATGGCCAAGTCCCTGGGCAAGGCCCTGGGTGAATTCCGGCGAGTCAGCACCGATGTGAAGCGGACCATCGAAATGGAAGCCGAGCAGTCCGAGCAGAAAGTGAAGACGGAACAGGCCAAGAAGGAGCTTTTTCCTGAAACCGCGGCCACTGCCGAGCCAGAGGCCGCGGCGGCTCCTGCTCCCGATCAGCCTGCCGAGCAACCCACCGTGAAGGCCACGGAGAACGAGAAGGACAAGGCATGAGCGAGGAGCGCACGGATCGGGACAGGATCGAAGACGAAGCCGGCGCTGAATCGGAAGGGACGTCTTCCCTGAATCAGGGCGAGGGTACGGCTGAAGACCCCGCTCTGAACGATTCCTCAGACAAAGGGCACGCCCCCGGTCTGGACCTGGGGGACGCCGTGGCTTCGGACGAAGCTGAGGATGGCGCTTCTCGGCCGACGGAGGATTCGCCGTCGGAAGATTCCGCCGACCCCGAACCTCTCTCGCCGGAGGCTCAGGACAGCGGGGACGCGGCTGAAAGCACCTCCGACATCGCGCCCAAGGGCGATGGGGGCGTCGCCGAGGCCGAGGCCAAGGCCGAGCCCGAAGAAGAGGAGCCCGTGCATGAGATGACGTTCACCGAGCACCTGAACGAGCTTCGGGTGCGTCTGGTGCGCTGCATCATCGCGGCGTTCGTGGGCCTTCTGGTCTGTTATGCGTTTGCCGAGCAGCTCTTCATGATGCTCATGCAGCCGCTTATCACGCTGCTCGAACCTTCCGGCGGTTCGCTTATCTACACTGGTCTGCCCGAGGCCTTCTTCACCCACCTCAAGGTCGCGGCCATCGCCGGACTTTTCGTGGCCAGTCCGTACATTTTCTATCAGCTCTGGATGTTCATCGCTCCCGGTCTCTACGAAGGGGAGCGAAAATACATGATCCCCATAGCCTTGTGTTCGGCCCTTTGTTTTGTGTCCGGGGCTCTATTCGGGTATTATGTGGTATTCCCGTTTGGTTTTCAGTTTTTTCTGGGTTATGCTTCGGATGTCATCAAGCCCATGCCCTCGGTCAGGGAGTATTTCAGCTTTTCGACCAGCATGCTTTTTGCGTTCGGGTTTATTTTCGAGTTGCCACTCTTCATGTTCTTCCTTTCGATCCTTGGGATCGTGACGCACCAGACCCTGCGCAAATATCGTAAATTCGCCATATTGGGGAGTTTCGTCGTGGCCGCAGTGCTCACTCCGCCGGACGTTGTCTCCCAAACGCTGATGGCCGGGCCGCTGTGCATTCTGTACGAGATAGGCATCTGGGTGGCCTATGCGTTCGGCAAGAAGCGAAAAGAGTCCCCGGCGGAAGATGACGCGACGGCGGAAGCCAAGGGATAAAACCAGGGCCGGGCTTCATAGCCCGGCCTTTTTTCACTGCAAGGAGACGTTATGCATCCTCGTACAGGCCGTATCGATCGGGAGACCCGGGAAACCCGGATTTCCGTGGTCGTCAATCTCGACGGAAAGGGCGTCTGCTCGGTGCAAACAGGGTTCGGATTCGCCGACCACATGCTTGATCTTTTGGGCCATTGGGCCGGTTTCGATCTTGAGATTTCCTGCAAGGGCGATCTGCATATAGACGCGCATCACTCTCTGGAGGACATCGGCTTGTGCCTTGGCAACGCCTTGAGCATGGCCCTTGGAGAGCGCCGGGGCATCGCCCGGGTCGGATGTGCGAAGGTTCCCATGGACGAAGCCCTGACCGAGGTCTGTCTCGACCTTTCGGGACGGTCCTATCTGGTGTACGAGGAAAATGTCCTGCCGGCCGTTATCGCCGGAGAGGAAAAGGATCTGTGGCGTGAATTTCTGAAATCCCTGGCGTCCAAGGCGGGCATGAACCTGCACGTGCGCATGCTTTACGGACAAAACGGGCACCATCTGCTGGAATCGGTATTCAAGGGACTCGGCCTGGCCCTGCGTCAGGCCGTGCGCGTGGAACGCGAAGACGTGCTCAGCACCAAAGGAGGTCTTGACTCATGAGATACATCATTCCGGCTTTGCTATTTTTATGTACGGCCTGCGCGGGCACCGCGCACTGGCCCGCCGTCGAGCCCAAGGCCACCCTGGCCGTGGCTCATTTTGTCCATGCGCAGCATGACTGGGAGCTCATGGCCGGCGTGCTGCCGGATGAGGTTTCGGTCATTTCCGAAGAGACATTGGACTCCCTGGACGACAAACTGGCCGCCATCCTGGATAAAAGCGAGGCGCGCACGGTGATGCACGCGGCCACGGTCAGGCAGTGCGAGGAGATCGTCCAGGCCGGCAAGGAAAGGCCGCGCTTCGAGCCCCTTGACTACTGGAAGAACGTGGGAACCTGCATCAAGGCCGATTTTCTGCTCGTGCCCTTTGTTTCCCGCTGGCAGGAGCGCGACGGCGGCGAATGGGGCGTGACCCGTCCGGCCGGCGTGACCCTGGATCTTTACCTGATCAACATGGCCACCAGTGAAGTGCGGCGCTATCATTTTGAAGAGGAGCAGCAGGGATTGGCCGAAAATCTGCTCAAGGGAGGGCGTTTCTTCAAACGCAAGGGACGCTGGATCACGCCGCTTGAAATAGCGGCCGAAGCTTTGGAAGAAGGGACGAGGGTTTTGGGTTTATGAATATATTTCCGGCAGTTGACATAAAAGATGGCAAGTGCGTGCGCTTGCGGCAGGGTGTCGAGGATCAGGTCACGGTTTTTTCCGACGATCCGGTGGCCATGGCCAGGCAGTGGGTGGAGGCGGGCACCAGATGGCTGCACGTCATTGATCTTGATGGCGCATTCAGCGGGACTCCGCGCAACATGGACCTGATTCGCGAGTTGTGTTCGGCGGTTTCCATCCCGGTACAGCTCGGCGGTGGAATTCGAAGCGTCGAGATCGCGGGCAAATATCTTGAAGCCGGGGTGACGCGCCTGATCATCGGCACCGTTGCCCTGGAAGATCCCGAATTGTTCAGCGAACTCTGCCAAGCCTATCCAGGTCGCATCGGGGTTTCCCTCGACGCCCGCGACGGCAGGCTCAAGACCAAGGGCTGGGTCGAGGACGCGGACAAGACCGTGGCGGATGTCGTTCCCGAACTTGAGGCGGCGGGCGCCGCTTTTTTCATCTACACCGACATAAGCCGCGACGGGATGCAGTCCGGGGTGAACATCCCGGCCCTTGAAGCCCTGCTGGCCATGACGGACAGACCCGTGCTCATCGCCGGAGGCATCTCCACTCTTGAAGACGTGCAGGCCGTTCATCCCTTGCGTGAGAAAGGTCTGGCCGGAGTCATCACAGGCAAGGCGATCTATGCCGGGAGCCTTGATCTCAAAGCTGCCCTGGACTGGCTCGCTGCCCAAGAATAGGCTGCTTTTTTTAGCCCTTCAAACGCAAAACGCCCGGTCAAAAAGACCGGGCGTTTTGCGTTTTAAGCCCTGGAAAAATCAGTCGGCGGGTTATTTCGTCCCGAAGATCTTGTCTCCGGCGTCGCCCAGGCCGGGCAGGATATACCCGTTTTCGTTCAGACGTTCGTCAACGGCTGCGACGTAGATATCCACATCGGGGTGCGCTTCGGTGATCCGCTTCAGCCCTTCGGGAGCCGCGACCAGAAAGAGGCCGCGGATGCTGGTGCAGCCTGCGTTCTTCAGGCAGCGGATGGTGGCGTCCAGGGTGCCGCCCGTGGCGAGCATGGGGTCAAGGATGAGGGCCATGCGCTTGCTTATGTTCTTGGCCAGCTTCACGTAATATTCCACGGGCTGGAGGGTCTCCTCGTTGCGGTAGAAACCTACGACGCTGACCTTGGCGCCGGGGATCAGGTCAAGCACGCCGTCCTGCATGCCGAGTCCGGCGCGCAGGATCGGCACGACGGTGATCTTCTTGCCCTTGATCACGTCCACCTCGACGGGCCCGGCCCATCCCTGCGCGGTCTTTTTTTCTGTTTCCAGGTCCTTGGTGGCCTCGTATGTCAGCAGTCTGGCGACTTCGGAAGCGAGTTCCCGGAAATTCTTGGTGCTGATGTCATGCTTGCGCATGAGTCCGAGCTTGTGCTTGATGAGTGGATGATCCGCCACGAATACTGCCATGTGAGTCTCTCCTTGCCATGGTCGAAAAGATTGGTGCGCTGGGCTGATTGAAAAATGTGCCTCTTCCTATTCTTCCCCTCCGGTCCGGTCAAGACGACGTTTGGAGGCTTAAAATCCGCCACACCGGAGCGCCTTACGGCTACGGTCATTGAACCTGGTGGCCGTATTTCGGATGTTCCTGATTGTCGCCGGATTTCAAGATTCGTCCTTGGGTCCGCCCGGGCCGCGCAGGTGCAGTGCCGATCGGGCAATGAGATAGGCGCTGACCGGGGCGGTGGCGAAAAGAAAGAGGGTGATGAGCAGCTCGTGCAGGCTCAAGGCATGCTCCTGTCCGCTGAAGTGCAGGACCGATGCGATCAGGATGCCGCCGACACCCAGCGTCGTGGCCTTGGTCGGTCCGTGCAGCCGGGTGAAAAGGTCGGGCAGGCGGGCCAACCCGATGGAGCCGATCAGGGCGAAAGCTCCTCCGATGAGCAGAAAGAGGGAGATGAGCGCTTCACTGAGCATGTCTGGCAACTCCTATTCGATGATGTCGCCGCGCAACAGGTACTTGCACAGGGCCACGGTTCCGATGAAGCCCATCATGGCGATGAGCAGGGCCGCCTCGAAATATTCGGTCAGGTTCTGATGGATGCCCAGCAGGATCAAAAGGGCGATGGTGTTGATGGCCATGGTGTCCAGGGCCAGGATGCGGTCCGGAAGGGTCGGCCCGGCAAAGAGCCTCCAGAAATTGAGCGTCAGGGCGGCGGCTATGCAGAAAAAGGCCACCGTGATGGCAGTGGTCAACATGGGAAGATCTCCTTCAGGGGCGCTTCGTAGCGCTGTTTGATGCGGTTCACGAGCGGGGCTTCGTCATCGAGGTCCAGGACGTGAATGAGCAGGCTGCGCCGATCTTCCGCCACTTGTGCGGAAACGGTGCCCGGAGTGAGGGATATGGTGTGGGCCAGCAGGGTGATGGCGAAATCGTTTTTCAGGTCCAGGGGCAGGCGGATGAACGTGGGCCGCAGATTTCTTGTCGGGCCGAGTATGAGGCGGGCCACGGTCAGGTTGGCGACGACGATGTCCCAGAAAAAAACGGCCAGATAGACGATGAGGGTAAGCGGGCGGCGCATGCACGGTTGATCGGGCCAGAACCTGATCGTGAACAGCGGTATGGTCACGGCGAGCAGCGCTCCGAGGACAATCTGCCCGGGAGCCGCCGAATTCACGAGCAGAAGCCAGATCAGCAGCAGGAACAGGCTGAACATGGGTTGTGGCAGCCATCTTTTCATGGGGTTTCCCTGCCGAGAACGGCGTTGATGTAGCTGTCCGGAGCAAGGAGCTGTTCGGCCGCGGCGTCGGTGTATGTGGTGACGGGACCGGCCATGACCGACAGTGCCACGGCGGTCAGGAGCAGCGTGGCGGCGGGTGCGAGCCGCAGCCATGACACCGGGGGGCCGGATAGAGGATCGCCCTGGGTCTTCCAGAAGAGTACGCTTCCGCATCGGCCCAGCGCGATGATTCCTATGAGACTGCCGCCAAGGACGACAAGCCAGAGCCAGGCGGCAATAGGAGCCTGCGCGGCATTGAGGAGCAGCAGTTTGCCGATGAATCCGGACAGCGGGGGCAGCCCGGCGATGGCCATGGCGCCAAGGAGAAAAAGCGATCCCAGCAGATTCGGGCGAGACATGGTAGGGCCTGGCTCAAGCACGTCCCCCGCCGGTCCGCGCTGGCGCACCAGATGATCGGCGAGCAAAAAGAGTCCGGCGGTGACCAGGGTTGAGTGCGGCAGATAATAGAGGCTCGCGCTTATCCCGGCCACGTTCCACAGGCCGATGCCTGCCAGCAGGGTGCCGACGGAAACGATGACCAGCCAGGCCAGAAGCACCCGTAGGCGCCTGCTGCCGAGGACGCACAGCGATCCGGCGGCCAGTGTCGCAAGGGCCACGGGAAAGAGCAGCCCTGCCGCTTCGGGAACGGGACCGTGGTTTGTGAAGATGAGCGACTGGGTGCGCAGGATGGCATAGACGCCAACCTTGGTCATGATGGCGAAAAGCGCTGCCACCGAGGGCAGTACGGCGGCGTAAAGGCCGGGCAGCCACAGGAAGAGGGGCAGGATGGCGGCCTTGAGCCCGAACACGGCCAGAAGAAGCAAGCCGGCGGCGCGCAGCAGCGGGGCCTGATCCGGAGTGCTGCCGGCCACCTTGAGCGCGAGGTCGGCCATGTTCAGGGTGCCGCAGACTCCATAGAGGGTGCCGAGGGCGATGAGGAAAAGACTTGAGCCGATGAGGTTCAGGACCACGTAGCGCAGGGCGTTTCGCGTGCGCTCGGGGCCCAGGCCGTGCAGCGCCAGGCAATAGGACGCAATGAGCAGTATTTCGAAGAAGACGAAAAGGTTGAAGAGGTCGCCGGTCAGGAACGCACCGTTTAAGCCCATGATCTGCAACGGGAAGATGACGTGAAAATCACGTCCGAGCTTGTCGTCGCCGCTACAGGCATGGAGCAGGACAGGCAGGGTCAGGAAGGCGGTCAGGACAAGCATGAGGGCGCTCAGCCTGTCGAGCACCAGGATTATGCCGAAGGGCGCGGGCCAGTTGCCGAGTTCGTATGTGTCGATGTGCCCGGTTTCGGCCCTGACCAGTAAAAGCAGGGTCGCCGCGAGCAGCCCGCAGGCCGTCAGGACGGAGACAAGGCGCTGTGGGCCGATGCCTTTGCGCACCAGCAGAAGGTTCGTCATGCCGGCGGCCAGCGGCAGGAGCAGGGGGATCATGATCAGATGGTTCATGGTTTTTCGTCCTCTCCGTCGACCTGGTCGGTGCCCAGCTCTCCAAGGGCGCGCAAGGCCAGGATGACCACGAAGGCGGTCATGCCGAAACCGATGACGATGGCGGTCAGGCCCAGCGCCTGAGGCAGCGGGTCGGCCGTGGCTCCGATGTTTGTGGCCAGAGGCGGTGCACCGGTGACCAGACGGCCGCTGAAAAAGAGGAAGAGGTTGACCGCGTAGGACATGAGCGAGAGCCCGAGAACCACGGAGAAGGTCCGGGCGCATAGCGTCAGGTACGTCCCGCAACCGATGAGAACGGCGATGATCAGGGCGGCGAGGGCTTCCATCAGCGTATCCTTGCGGGGCGAATTTTGCGCCTGGTCAGTTTGCCCAGATTGGCCAGGATGAGCATTATCACCCCGACGACGGTCAGAAAAACGCCCAGGTCGAAAAGCATGGCGCTGGCCAGCTCGAATTCTCCGACAATGGGCAGGCTGACATGGCCGAAGGTGGAGGTCAGGAAGGGATGGCTTACGAGCAGGCTGGCGGCCCCGGTCGCGGCCGCCACGAGCACGCCGACGGCGATGAGCGGATGGAAAGGCAGTCGCCACTGCCGCTGGGTCCAGGCGGTGCCGTTGGCCATGTATTGCAGAATGAGAGCCACTGCCGTGACCAGGCCCGCGATGAAGCCGCCCCCGGGCGCATTGTGCCCGCGCAGGAACAGGAAGCCCGAGACCAAAAGGGCAAGTGGCAGCAGGAAGCGGGTCATCTGCGACAGGATGAGCGGATGCGGCTCGGCGGCCCAGGGGCGGCCGTCCTGGTCGTGCGCCGGAATTGGCAGCCGCAGATTGTCGAGCATGGCGAAGACGCCGACGGCGGCCACGGCCAGGACCGTGACTTCGCCCAGGGTGTCGAAGCCGCGAAAATCCACCAGAATGACGTTGACCACATTGGCTCCGCCACCGCCGGGTATGCTCTGCTCCATGAAAAATGTGGAGATGGAGTCAAGGGGGCGGGTCAGCATGCCCCAGGCCAGCAGTCCGCATCCGGCCCCGATGCCCGTGGACAGGACAATATCCCTGAAGCGTCCGGATGGGCGGGAGCGCGGTTTGTGACGCCGGGGAATGAAAAAGAGGGCCAGTAGCAGAAGCATTATGGTCACCACCTCGACGCTGAGCTGGGTCAGGGCCAGGTCCGGAGCGGAGAAACGCACGAAGACCAGGGCCACGAGCAGGCCGACAACGCTTAGGGCCATGATCGCGGACAGGCGGTGTTCGTGCCAGAGCACGGTCAGCAGACCGGCGGCCATGAGCAGCAGCGCGCCCATGAGAGACGGGCCGTCGATGGGGGTGAGCGGGAGCGGGCCGGTGATGGCAGGACCGGCGAGGGGCAGAATCATGACCAGGGCCGCCACGCCCAGGAGCAGGGCCGCCGAGCGTTGCAGGGAGCCGTTGTCCAAGCCGTGCAGGAAGGCGCGTGCGCATCGGATCAGGGCTTCCTCGGCGGCATTGAAGAGAGCGGCCGCATCGGGAGCAAGGGGCAGGCGCTCGTGCAGGGCGAAGAGCCTGCGCCGCATTGCGTAGACGGCAAACCCGCCTCCAAGGGCGACGAGGCTCATCAGCAGCGGCGTGTTGAAGCCGTGCCATATGGCCAGGCTGTAGGGCGGCAAGGTTTCACCCGTCACGCTGGTGGCGGCCAGATCCAGCAGCGGACCCACGGTCAGGGCGGGCAGGATGCCCACCAGCAGGCACGCTCCGGCCAGGATCTCCACCGGAATCTTCATGAAGCGCGGCGGTTCGTGCGGCGGAAACCTGGGCAGATCACGGGGCGCCCCGTTGAAGAAGACGTCGTGAATGAAGCGGGCGGAATAGGCCACGGCGAAGATTCCGGCCAGGGTCGCGGCGGCCGGAAGGAGCATCCAAGCGGGGCCGAGCAGGTGAACGTGCAGGGTTTCGGCAAAAAACATCTCCTTGGACAGAAAGCCGTTCAGGAGCGGAACACCGGCCATGGCGGCGGCCGCGATCATGGCCAGGGCCGCGGTGTGGGGCATGTATTTCCAGAGCCCGTTCAGGCGGCGCATGTCGCGGGTTCCGGTTTCGTGGTCGATGATGCCTGCGGCCATGAACAGGGAGGCCTTGAAGGTAGCGTGGTTAATGATGTGGAACACTCCGGCCACGGCAGCCAGCGGCGTGTCCAGTCCGAAGAGAAGCACGATGAGGCCGAGGTGGCTGATGGTCGAGTAGGCCAGGAGGCCTTTCAGGTCATGCTGGAAGATGGCGGCATAGGCGCCCATGAGCAGCGTGGTCAGACCTACGCCGCTCACGGTGAAGAACCAGAGGTCCGTGCCTGACAGGACAGGGTAGAGTCTGGCCAGCAGGAAGACGCCGGCTTTGACCATGGTGGCGGAGTGCAGATAGGCGCTGATGGGCGTGGGCGCGGCCATGGCCTTTGGCAGCCAGAAATGGAACGGAAACTGCGCCGACTTGGTGAAAGCGCCGATCAGGATGAGCATGAGCGTCGGGACGTAGAGCGAATGGGCGCGGATGTGGTCGCCTTGTGCCAGAATCTCGGAAATTCGGAATGTCCCGGCCATCTGTCCCAGAAGCAGAAACCCGGCCAGCAGGGCCAGGCCGCCCGCCCCTGTGACGATCAGGGCCATGCGCGCACCCTGCCTGGCATCCGCGCGGTGTTGCCAGAAGCCAATGAGCAGAAAGGAGGAAAGCGAGGTCGACTCCCAGAAGATGAGCATCAGGATCAGGTTGTCGGACAGCGCCACGCCGAGCATGGAACTCATGAACACGAGCAGCAGCCCATGGAGGCGACCCATGGGATCCTTTTCCGAGAGATAGTAGCGGGCATAGATGATGACCAGCAGCCCGATGCCCGGCACCAGCAATGCAAACAGGGCGGCCAGGCCGTCCATGCGCAGGGACAGGTCAAGCCCGATGCCGTGCAGCCAGGGCAGATGCATGGACGCGGGAGAGCCTTCAAGGGCCTGGATGAACAGGACCGCGGCCAGCATCAGGGTGCACGCGGTGACAGCCATGCCCGCCCAGGTGCAGACGTCGCGTCCGAAGCGAATGGTCAGGGGCGGGAGCATGGCTCCCAGGAGGGGGAGCAGGACGAGAAGGAGAACGTTCATGCCTGAGCTTAGATGTTCAAAACGGACTGCGTCAACCGGACAGTGCGAAATAAAACATGTCAACCTGCGTCATTGTTTCGGGTAAATGGCGCGCAGGTCTTTCCGAGATGTTTTTTTTGTGTTGGGTTGGATAAAAAACTGTTCAATCACAAAATAATTTCGTATTGAATCATGCACAAATTCTTATTCGTGAGGCTGCACTGCGGAAAATTTATCAAGGAAGAATTGCCAGAGTTTGTCGATATTCATGCCGGAATGGCTGGAGATGAGCAGCGGTGGCTTTTCCGTTCCGAGGAGTCTTTGCCATGCGGTCTGATTTGCGCTCCGTACGGGTTGCTTGCATTTGTCGGCCTTGGTCATCACGGGGAATACATCCATCCCTTGAGCCCTGATGTAGGTGATCAGCTCTATGTCAAGGGCCTGGGGCGGGAGGCGTGAATCAAGCAGGGCTACTACACCAAAGAGGCGGGGGTTGTTTTTCAAGTATCTGTTGATGAGCGTGGCCCATTTTTCACGTTCCGTTTTGGAGCAACGGGCATATCCGTATCCCGGAAGATCAACGAGATAGAATTCTTCCGGGCTGACCCTGTAAAAGTTCAGGCTGCGGGTTTTGCCGGGGGTGGAACTGATTTTCGCAAGATTTTTCCTGCCGGTGAGTTTGTTCAGCAGGGACGATTTTCCAACATTGGATCGTCCGGCAAGGGCGAGTTGAGGAAGCGGCATTTCTCCCAATTGATCGATGGTGTAGATTGTCTTTTCCAAAATTACGGTGCTGGGCATGAAACTACCATTTCCTGGGGCTAGGGTTCTTGACGAAATGCGTTTTGATCAGGCAGTGATAGAAAGAATTGTCTTGGTTATCAATAATTAATTGGAGGCATACTATGCGTGCGTTGCTCGTGCTCTTGAGCGCCGTCTTTATCTTTGGAGGGTGTTCCAAGGAAGTGAAGTTGGTTTCGGCCAATTCTGCCCAGGAACCCATCCGGGTCGAGGAACAAGCCACTGTCGAATTGCGTTTGAGTGAAGTGGACCTGATCAAATACGTGGATGCCGACACCGGGGTTTGGACCGAGGCCAGGAACGCAGGTCTGGTCAAGGTCTTCAACAAGATCCTGAACAAGAACATAGTCATCGTGCCCGTGGCCGGGATGACCCCGCTGGGGCGCATGGACGGTGCTTTCACCCAGAGCGGTCTGCTCAACACCCAGGGAGATCCGGAAACCGGAGACATGGTTCAGAGCTTTTTGATATCGGCCAGTTTCGTGGGTGACCTGAGCCTTGGAGGCCAGATCGTCTCGCTGGAAGAGGACCGCTATATCGCCGGCATGCATGATGTGCTCTATGCCATGCTCTATCAGACGACGCCCGAATCCCTGCCGTCCTTTGTGACCATAGCCGAGCCTGTCGGGGAGCTTGGATCAAGCTTTTTCCGCATCATCGGCATGGCCGAAATCAAGCAGCTCATGCAGGACACCGTGGCGTTGCCCAAGGCGCAGGGCGGAGCTACGGGCGTGTTGTGCAACCTTGAGATCATCGTCAGCGACCGCGAGGTAGAGGCCGGAGATCGCATTTTTCTCATGAACGTCGATGTCGCCGCCCTGGACCCGGATGCCGTCATCGCCCAGGACGAGCCGGACACGGTTGTGGTCCTGCCGCCGCACTCCGATACCGTGAGCGAGCCTTCGGAGCAGAAATAATCCATGGAGTTCGTGGTCATAAACGGGCCCAATCTGGGCTTTCTCGGACAGCGACAGCCGGAAATATACGGAACCGAAGGCATGGACGCGCTCCCGGGGCTGGTTGAAAGATTGCTCGGAGAAGACGCCGGCCGCATTCGTCTGACGCTGTTCCAGTCCAATTCCGAGGGTGCTCTCATCGATCGGCTGGAAGAGGCGTGGAAGGTCAAGAGCGACGGAATCGTCCTCAATGCCGGAGCCTACACCCACACCAGCCTCGCCTTGGCCGATTGCCTGGCCTGGACCGGGCTTCCCTGCGTCGAGGTCCATCTGAGCAACGTGCACGCCCGCCAGTCCGCCATGCGGCATACCAGCCTCATCGGGCGGCACTGCATAGGGGCTATTGCCGGTTTCGGCATTATGAGCTATGCGCTCGCAGTCCAGGCGCTTTGGCAGCGTCTGGCCGTCCAGCCCTGAGGCTGCCGCCGGCAGGGACAAATCTATGGAGGAAGCAAGGCAAGCATGTTAGCTACGAGTGATTTCAAGAAAGGCAAGAAGATAGAGATTGACGGCGCACCGTGCGAGATTCTGGAGTGCAGTCATTACAAGCCGGGCAAGGGCGGTGCGTTCATGCGCACCAAGTACCGCAACCTGCTCACCGGGTCGGTGGTCGAGCAGAATTTCCGCTCCGGGATCAAATTTCCCAAGCCGGACCTGGAAGTCCGGGAAATGCAGTACCTCTACAATGAAGGCGACAGCTATGCCTTCATGGATATGACAACCTTCGAGCAGACTTCCGTTCCCCACGATCTCATCGGTGAAAAGGGCGGCTACCTGAAAGAGGCTCAGGCCTATAAGGTCATGCTGTATCAAGGTCGTCCGCTTGATCTGGAAATGTCAGGCTCCGTTGTCCTGGAAGTGACCATGACCGATCCCGGCATGAAAGGCGACACGGTTACCGGCGCCTCCAAACCCGCGACCCTGGAGACGGGGATCGTGGTCAACGTCCCGCTTTTCGTCGAGATTGGAACCAAGATCAAGGTCAATACGGAAACGGGCGAATACCTCGGCCGCGAATAGATTGGTTGATCGACAGCATCCAAAAGGCCATGGAGAGCGCTCTGTGGCCTTTTGTTTTTGCAACTGTCCCAGCATGGAAAAAAACGCATGACTAAAGACGGCAACAAGCTCGTACGGGAAATTTGTGCGCTGGTCTTCGCCTGTTCACTGGCACTTGTGACCCTGGCCCTGTATTCCTTTTCCCCCGCCGACCCCGGATTCAACCATCAGGCCGTGGCCGGACACAAGACGCAGAATCTGGTCGGCACCCTGGGCGCATACGTGGCCGGAGGACTGGTCGATCTTTGCGGCATGGCGGCATGGCTGTGGCCCGTTTTCTTCGCCCTGGCCGCGGCGATGCTCTTTTTCCCGAATTTTCGGCCGCACTGGCTGCGCTGGATCGGCGGCATCATGCTGGCGATCCTGATTCCTGTCTGGGCGCATTTCGCGGTCCTGCACCTGGGCTTGCCCGGATCGGGCATGGTCAGCGGAGGTTTTGTCGGGCGGACGCTGTATGCGCTGCTGCAGCGCGTCTTCGGCAATTACGGCTTCGTCCTCGTGGCCGTCTGTCTGACCCTCATCGCGGGCAGACTGCTTTTCGGCATGTCCTACCACGCTCTGATGGAAAAGTGCGCGGCCTGGCTGGCTCCGTTGCGGCGTCTGCTCCAAGGATTCCGGGCCTGGCGGGCCGAGCGCTTCACGCAGGTCCCCGCCCCAGCCACCCCGCAGCCTCAGCGCGCCCCCGTCAAACCGCGCAAACCCGTAGAGGAGACGCGCAGGGAAGAACCCCGGATCATTCCCAAGCCTCAGCCCAAGACCGCAAAACCCGTGCCTCCCGTGCGTCCGCAAACTGCGCTGGGCAGCCTGCCTCCCATCGATCTTCTGGCCCCGGTTCCGGCCTCGCGCATTTCGATCTCCAAGGCCGTTCTGGATCGTCAGTCCCAGGCCCTGACCGCCTGCTTCGCCGACTTCGGCATTCAGGGCGAGGTGCAGGGCGTGCAGCCCGGACCGGTCATCACCATGTTTGAGTTCAAGCCCGCGCCGGGCGTCAAGGTCAGCCGCATCGCGGGTATGAGCGATGATCTGGCCCTGGCCCTGAAAGCCCGGGCCGTGCGCATCGTGGCCCCGCTGCCCGGGCGTGACACTGTAGGCATCGAGATTCCCAACGAACAGCGCCAGATCGTCTATCTGCGTGAAATCCTCGATGACCCGGCCTTCGCCGACACCAAGGCCCAGCTGCCCCTGGCCCTGGGCATGGACATCCAGGGCGTGCCCAAGATCGCCGATCTGGCCAAGATGCCGCACATGCTGGTGGCCGGCGCCACGGGCGCGGGCAAGTCCGTATGCCTGAACTGCCTGCTCCTGAGCATCGTCTACAAGCACGATCCGGAACACGTGAAACTGCTGCTGGTCGACCCCAAACGCATCGAACTGGCCGTCTACGGAACTCTTCCGCATCTGGTCCACCCCGTGGTCACGGACATGCATCTGGCCAAGAACGCCCTGGAATGGGCGGTCTATGAAATGGAGCAGCGCTACGAGGCCATGGCCAGAACAGGCGTGCGGCACATCACCACCTACAACCAGAAGCTCGCCGAGATGGGTGACGACCGCCCCGAGGACATGCGCGACCTCAAGCCCTTCCCCTATCTTATCATCGTGGTCGACGAGCTGGCCGACATGATGATGACGGCGGCCAAGGAAGTTGAAGGCAGCATCGTGCGCCTGGCGCAGCTGGCACGCGCTTCGGGCATTCATCTCATCCTGGCCACCCAGCGTCCTTCCGTGGACGTGGTGACCGGCATCATCAAGGCCAACTTTCCTTCGCGCATAGCCTTTCAGGTCAGCTCCAAACACGACTCGCGGACCATCCTCGACGGCATTGGCGCGGAATATCTCCTCGGCCACGGCGACATGCTCTTCAAGCTCAGCGGCGGTAACATTCAGCGCGTGCACGGCGCTTTCGTGGGCGATGACGAGATCGCGCGCGTGGTCAAATACTGGGAAAAACAGCGCCCTCAACGATTCGAGCTGGATTTTGCCGAGTGGAACACGGCAGGCGAGAGCGGAGGCGAAGGCAACGGCGGGTCCAGCGACGTCCTCGACGACCCCAAGTACGCCGAGGCCATCGATTTCGTCTCCGACCAGGGCCGAGCCTCCATCTCCATGATCCAGCGCCGTCTGCGCATCGGTTTCAACCGTGCGGCCCGCTTCATCGAACAGATGGAGATGGACGGCATCATAGGACCACAGGACGGCAGCAAGCCCCGGCTGGTGCGCAAGAAGGATTAGAGAAAGATGCCTCCGGCGGGCAGGGGACGCGTCCCCTGCACCCCATTTAAGGGGGCAATGTCGTTGACGAATTCTGCTTCGATTTAAGCTGCCGTGATCTTCAACGGACTTCCCGCATCGGCTCAAGCGTGTCGGCTCGGTTCGGGCAAGGCCTGTCGGCTGTCTGACTGAGCCAGACATCGTTTGCTTTCCGGCCGTTTCGTACACGGGGCAAGAAAAAGGGCAAGAGCTCAAGGCCGGGAAGCATTACGAGGTCGGCAAAGGAGTTCCGGCAGGCCTTGCCCGAACCGAGCCGACTCGCGTTTTTCGCATCCGGCGCAAAAGGGATGTCTCCGGAACTCCTTGCCCTAATCGAGCCGACTCGCGTTTTTCGCATACGACGCAAATAGGCGCCTCCGACGGGCAGGGTTTTGCCGAAGAAAAACGTCAGGCTTTGTCCAGGAAGGTGAAACGTGGCTGTTTTTTTCCGTTCCGCTCGATGAGTTCCGTGAACATGGACAGCGGGCGCACCCACAGGCCTGTGTCGTTGTAAAGTGGGCGGTATACCACCATGTCCTCAAGGCCCTCGCTGTGCCTGGCCACGCCCAGGACCTCGTATTCTCCTCCCTTGAAATGCCGGTAACGGCCGGGCTGCAGCAGGGTTTCATTCTTGTCGCCGGAACTGGACATCGGTTTTTTCCTTTGTTTCGGGGTTGAAAAATCATGCAGGCATTCAATGAATTTCTTCTTTGGCATCATGGAAGGGCGAATTCAAGGCTTGCCTTGCGCCCAGGTGCGTGAGTAGAAGATGCCATCAATTTCAGGATGATGCCTGGCGAAGCCGGACATCGTCGCCGGCTTTGGGCATGGAAGCCCGGACTGCCACGTACGTGGCATGGAGAATTATTCCCCGTCTGATCTGGAGGGTTGATGGAACTTGATGTGGAAACCATGGTCGGCCGACTTGGAGAATCCCTGCTTCTTCAGGGAGCCCATATGGCCACGGCAGAGTCCTGCACCGGGGGGCTGCTCGCAAGCACCCTGACGGATGTGGCGGGAAGCTCGCGCTGGTTCGAGGGCGGGGTCGTGGCCTATGACAACCGCGTCAAGATGCGTCTGCTCGGCGTACCCGAAGAGATATTGATCCGCCATGGCGCGGTCAGTCAGGCCTGCGTTGAGAGCATGGTCAAGGGCGTGTGCGAGCTGATGAAGGTTCCCGTGGCCCTGGCCATCTCCGGCATTGCCGGGCCGGGCGGGGGAACACCGGAGAAGCCGGTGGGGCTGGTCTGGATGGCGTGGCGGATCAATCATCGGATCTGGAGCCGCGAATTCAGGTTTCAGGGCTCGCGTCGGGAGATCAAGCAGGCTAGCGTGCGCGAGGCTGTTTTGGGTCTGCTCTGATCATAAAAAACGGCGCTTCAGGTGAAGCGCCGAAAAAAACGGGAGAAATGGCACCGGAACCGGGCGTCAGTTCAGGTAGTCGCCGCGGTTAAACTTGAACTCTTCCGTGGTGGTCAGGATGTCCAGCTCTTCGACCATGGCCGCGAGCCCCTGACCGGAGGTTTGGGCCAGATCGCCCTTGACCTCCTGGATGTTTTGGCGAATGTCCGCGAGCAGATTGTAGCCTTCTCGCAGATTGCCGTTTTCCGAGCCGATGATTTGGGAATAATCTTCCCACTTGGAAAGCAGTGCATTCATCTTGTCCATGACCGTCTGCTCTGTTGGTTTTTGCAGCATGGCGGCCTGCAAGGCCTGATCAAGTCGAACCATGGGACCGGTCGCAGGCGCGGCATTGCTGGTCTGGGCGGTGGATTCCGATCCAAGTTCCTGGGCCAGGGCCTTTGCGAATCCTTCGCCTGGAGTGTTCCGGGCCGTGTTTTTTTGCTGGAGCTGCAGGGCAGCCAATTGATCCGGGGTGATTTTCATGGCCATCTCCTTCCTTTTTTCATCAGACCAAGCAAAGTCCCTGCCAAGACGAGCTTTGATTCCAACATATGAAAATTCATGAATTTTATTTGCAAGGGGCGGAAAGGTTTGCCGGGCGCCGCCAAGCGCGCCCGTGCCTTGCGTGTACCAGCCTCGCCGGACCCCGGTCAATGCACGAAGGAGGGGGGGCGCATGAGTCGGCAGCACGAGGTTGAAGTTCTTGAACTTGCACGCGGCGGGCTGGTCATCTACCCGACGGAAACCTTTTACGCCCTTGGATGTCTGGCCACGATGCACCAAGCCGTGGAGAAAATTATTTCGGCCAAGGGAAGGCCCGCGGACAAGCCTCTGCCGCTCATCGTCTCCGACTGGGAGATGGCGGAGCGCTTTTTGCGTCTGACCAAAGCCGAGGAGGAGTTGGCCCGGAAATTCTGGCCGGGGCCGCTCTCCATCGTGGCCGAGGTCGATCCGCGAGTGAGTCCGCTTGCCAAGGACCACACCGGTCGTTCGGCCGTGCGCATGTCCCCGCACGTCATTGCCGCGCGTCTCTGCCATGAGGCGGGCGCGCCGCTGGTGTCTTCCAGCGCCAACCGCAGCGGACTGCCGCCCGTGTGCAGGCCAGACGAGCTCGACTCGGAGCTTGTCAGAGATTCTGGGGCGCTAGTCATCGCGTCCACTCCGTGGCCCAGTGGCGGATTGCCTTCCACGTTGGTAAAAATCGTGGGGGCAGAGTCCGTGCGCATCCTGCGAGCGGGAGCGATATCGGCCCGGGAGATAATTGCCGCAGGGGTCGAGGTGCTCTCCTAGTACAAAATTTTTTTCACCGAATGGTCTGCTTCGGGCTTTAAAGAAAACGTGGTTAAAAAATTTGAATTAATCGAGCCGATCGGGGCTTTGTAAATTCAAAATAAAGTACTTTAATTTCAATGTATTAAAATTTTTATTGATAAAATTTGAAGCAATATTGGTTTTGGCCCGACCTTTGCTAATTAGAAAATAACTTCCTCTTTTTGCCAAAATCGGCCCCCGAACCTCACGGTTCGGGGGCCGATTTTGTTTGATCTCCGAAAAATTGCCTGCAGCCATGCTCGCGAGAGAGCACATGCCGTGCTCCACGATTATTTTTGGTACCGGTTTTTTAAGGGCTATGCGTTCGGAACTGAAATCCCTTGTCAATGCTGGGGGTTGCGTTTTTGAGCACTGAACGTACCATTAATCCGGCTAATGATTTTCAGATGTTTCGGGTTCTTTTGTAACGATTTTGCGTAGCCAAGTTTAAGGCTTCAAGTCCCGAAAAAATGGTGCTAGGCAAGTTTGAAGAGAATTGGCATAAGAAAGCTACGAGGATGCCATGCACAAAACCCGGTCATTCAGCTGCGCATGTACACGGTGCGGTGCAGCGGTTGCGCAGAGAAATCCTTTCCCCACGGTGGATATTGTACTCCATCGCGCCCCTCAGGGAATTCTGCTCATCGAGCGTGGCAACCCTCCACATGGATGGGCGTTGCCCGGAGGCTTCATCGATTGCGGGGAAAGCGCCGAGCAGGCTGCCGTTCGCGAGGCCCTGGAAGAGACCGGCCTGGCCGTGCGACTGACCGGGCTTCTTGGAGTCTATTCCGATCCGGACCGTGACCCGCGTTTTCATACATTGAGCGTGGCCTACACGGTGGAATGCGACGACGACGCAATCCCGTGCGCCGGAGACGACGCCAGGAATGCCCGTTTCTTTCCCCTTGATGCATTGCCGGCCGACATTGCCTTTGATCACCGCAGAATCATTGCCGATTTTGCCAAGAAAGTAAGCAGGAGCGCATGATCACACCGCCCCATGATATAGTTTTCCTGACTTCGGAAATTTATCCCTTCTCCAAGTCCGGAGGGTTGGCCGACGTCATGGGCATCCTGCCCCTGACCCTGTCCCGCATGGGGGTGCGTGTGGCCGTGATCACGCCCTTCTACGGCAGGCTTTCCACGGGACAATACCCAGTGCATCTGGTTCAGGAGGACTGCCCGGTGGGGTACCCCTGGGCCGACACCACCGCCGACATCTATCTGGCCGATTATCACGGGCTGCCCGTCTATTTCATTGAACGCGGCGAATACTTCGACCGCCGTCAATACTATTGCACGCACAAGGGCGATTATTTCGACAATTGCGAGCGGTTCATCTTTTTCTGCCGCGCTGCCCTGGCCGCCATCAGGCATCTGAACATGGGGGCGCGCATCGTTCACGCCCAGGATTGGCACGCGGGCCTGGCCATGGCCTATCTGGCCTTCTGGCGACGCACCGATCCCTTCTGGGCGGGCGTGCGCACGGTCATGTCCATCCACAACCTGGCCTACCAGGGTCGTTTCTCCTACCGCCTCTTCGCGCAGTCAGGCCTGCCTCTGGAAGCCTGGAACATGGAGGGCGTGGAATTCTACAACAGCTTCAACCTGCTGAAAGCCGGGATCGCATACGCCGACAAGATCACCACGGTCAGCCCCAGCTATGCCGCAGAAATCATGACCCCGGAATTCGGGTGCGGTCTGGAGGGCATCCTGACCCGCCGCGCGGCCGACCTGGTCGGGATTTTGAACGGCGCGGACTACTCCATCTGGAGTCCCGAGAACGACCGGATTCTGGAGTGCACCTATTCGGCGGAAAAGCCTGAAGGCAAGGCGGACTGCAAGAAGCATCTCATGGGCGTGCTCGGATTGTCTCCCGAACTGACCGAGCGTCCGCTTCTGGGTTTCGTCGGACGCCTGCGCGGTCAGAAGGGTATCGACATCGTGCTCGAAATCATCCCCGAACTCATGGAACTGGGCGTGGGACTGGTGGTTCTGGGCGAGGGGCGCGCCGAGTTCGAGGCCATGCTGATGAGCGTCATGGAGGATTACCCGGGCAGGATCGTGGGGGTCATCGGGTACACGGAGGAAATGTCGCATCTCATCCAGGCCGGGGCGGACATCTTTCTCATGCCGTCACGCTACGAACCGTGCGGGCTGACGCAGATGTACAGCCTGAGCTACGGCACTCCGCCCGTGGCCACCGCGGTGGGCGGCCTGCGAGACACCATAACTCCGTATCCCGATCCCGGAGCCAACGGGTTCATTTTTTCCGAATCCACACCGGAGGCGCTTTTGGCCACGGTGCGCATGGCAGTGCAGGTCTGGGAGGATCGCGATGCCTGGAGAGAGGTTCAGATGAACGCCATGCAGACACGGTTTTCCTGGGAAAACTCCGCACGTAAATACATGGATGTCTATGCATCACTGCACGGAGATCTTTTAGACACATGGAGGATGATATGAGCATTGAAAAGAAATATCTGAAGACGAAAAACATCTGTAAGGTCACCTTCCATCTGCCGGTCGGCGGCGCGGGCGGGGCGGCAACGGCGTTTCTGGTCGGGGAATTCAATGATTGGGCCATGCACTCGCTGCCCATGAAGAGGCTCAAGGACGGATCCTTCAAGCTGACCATCGACCTGCCCATCGGGAATGCGTACCAGTTTCGCTACCTGCTCGACGATGATCGCTGGGAGAATGACTGGAACGCCGATTCCTACTGCTACAGCGAGTATGGAAACTGCGAGAATTCCGTTGTCGAAGTGTAAGGTGATCAGTAGAAATCCTTACTCGATTATCGCTTGCGCATTGCTTTTTGAACGCGAAGCCCGTAATTTCTGCCCCTGTTTTCATACATTTTCAGTACAAGGAGCAGACTATGGATGCGCAACAACCCGCCTATAAGGATATTGCGCCCCGTTTGCGGGGGCTGCGGGACGCCATGGATTTGAGCGAAGAGGATATGGCCGCGCAGCTGGGCGTCACGGCTGCGGATGTCCTCGGTTACGAGTCCGGAGAGCAGGAGATCCCGGTCAGTTATCTTTTCAACGTGGCCCAGGCGTTTCAGGTCGACCTGACCGTGCTCATGTCCGGCAAGGAAGCGCATCTGCACACCGCCTCCCTGGTCAAGAAGGGCAAGGGCATGAGCGTGGAACGGCGCAAGGACTACGACTACAAGAGCCTGGCTTACCGTTTCGTCGGCCGCAAGATGGAGCCCTTCGTCGTCACCGTCCCACCCAAGGACAAACACTCCCTGACCTTCAACGAGCACCCCGGGCAGGAATTCATCCATGTCCTCTCCGGCAAGCTTGAAATCACCCTCGGCTCCACGGTCCATGTCATGGAACCTGGAGACAGCCTGTACTTCACCTCGCGTACTCCCCACGCCCTGCGTGGCCTGGACGGCCAACCGGCCGAGTTTCTGGATGTGATTATCTAGGGGGCGGGCCACAAGGTTCGTACCCCGCAAGCAGTCATCCCGAATCAATCCAACACCATCGGAGTACCCATGCATACAAAACTGCGTCCTTCGTCTTATGAAGAGTTCCAGGCATCTTTTTCCCTGACCATCCCGGACAAGTACAATTTCGCCTTCGACATGGTCGATGCCACCGCCGCTGCGGACCCGGCACGCCTGGCCATGGTTCACGTGGACGACGCCGATGTGCGCCGCGAATACACCTTCGGCTATTTTTCCGAACAGTCGAGCCGCCTGGCGGGTGCGCTGCAGAGCCTCGGCATCGGGCGCGGCGACAAGGTCATGATCATCCTGCACCGCCGGGTGGAATTCTGGACCGTCATGCTTGCCCTGCACAAGCTCGGCGCGTTGGGCGTGCCGTCGCCTGCGCTCCTGACGGCCAAGGACATCACCTACCGGGTCAATTTTGCCTCCATCAAGGGCGCCATTGTCGATGAATCCGTGCGCGCCACGGTGGAAGCGGCCAAGCTCGACTGCCCGACGCTGACCGTGCAGGTGCTGGCCGGACTTGAGCAGCCCGAAGGCGATTGGCACAGCTTCTCGCGGATCGTCGACGACGCGTCACCAGTCTTTTCCCGTCCGGCCGACGCGGCCTGCGGCGAAGACCCGGCGACCATCTTTTTTTCTTCCGGCACCACCGGGCACCCGAAGATGGTGCTGCACAATTTCAACTACCCCTTCGGCCACATTATGACCGGCTCCTACTGGCACGACATAGAGCCCGGAAACCTGCACCTGACCCTGGCCGACACGGGCTGGGCCAAGTCCACCTGGGGCAAGTTCTATGGGCAATGGCTGGCCGGAGGAGTGGTTTTCGTCTGGGATTTTCGGGGCAAGTTCGAGCCCGCGAGGCTGCTTCAGGTCATCGCCGACCACAAGGTCACCAATTTTTGCGCGCCGCCCACGGTCTATCGCTTCCTGATCCGCGAGGATCTGGACGCCTACGATCTTTCCGCGTTGCGCCATTGCACCACTGCGGGCGAACTCCTGAACGACAGCGTGTTCGAGACCTGGGTGGAGAAAATGGGCATGCCCATCTACGAAGGCTACGGACAGACCGAGACCACTCTGCAGATCGCGACCTTCCCGTTCATGAAACCCAAGGCCGGCTCCATCGGCAAGCCCTGCCCGGGCTGGGACATCCGGCTCCTGGATGAAAACGATGAGCCCTGCCCCCCCGGCGTTGAAGGGGAAATCTGCATCGGCATCGAGCCCACGCAGCCCGTGGGCCTCTTCTCCTGCTACCTGCAGGACGAGGCCAAGACCGCGAGCGTCATGAACGGAGGCTACTATCGCACCGGCGACAAGGCCTGGATGGACGAGGACGGCTACTTCTGGTTCCTCGGGCGCATCGATGACCTGATCAAGAGCTCGGGCTACCGCATCGGCCCCTTCGAGGTCGAAAGCGCGCTCATCACCCACCCCGCCGTGGTCGAAGCTGCCGTGACCGGCGTGCCCGACCCCGACCGTGGTCAGGCCGTCAAAGCCTCCGTGACCCTGGCCGCAGGCTACGAGCCCTCGCCGGAACTGACCAAGGAACTGCAGAACCACGTCAAGAAAGTGACTGCGCCTTACAAATACCCGCGCATCATCGACTACGTTAAGGAACTGCCCAAGACCATCAGCGGCAAGATCAAACGCGCCGAGATCCGGGCACGGGACGAGGCATAAAGAAAGGGGAGAAGGGAAAAGCGGGGCCCTGCCCCGCACCCCGCAAGGGGCGCGCCCCTTGACCCGGGTAGGGGGGAATGATTTTGAGGCCATGCGTGATGTGTGGCCTTTTTTTGTGGCGGCTGTTGCTCAAGGGGGCCTGCCTTGACTTTTACGGATCTTCCGTTACGACATTTCCGTAACGGAGGTTCCGGAATTATGCCTAATCCTTTTCGTCTTGAAGTGCTTGGAGAGGGCGATCCTTTTTGTGATCGTCAGGAAGAAGTGCAACAACTCCTGCGTTGCGCCAGGGCCACGCAGAACATGGTGCTTGCCTCGCCGCGCAGGTACGGAAAGACATCCCTGTGCCGGAAAGTGCAGAAGATTTTGCACGATGAGGGATATCTTTGCTTTGCATTTGATTTTTCCGGTGTCGATGGCGTCTCTGAGATCGCCCGCCGTCTTGCCCGCGACATGTTCAAGACCTTGCATGCCCGGGAATCACTGCTGACCAGGGGCAAACGTTGGTTGAACGCCTTGAGTGCGTTTCGTCCGGTCTTGACATTCGATCATTCCGGCGAAGCCGCCATATCCGTGACGCGTGCCAATGAGACCCAGGATCCCCGAACGTTGCTGGAACAGACTCTCGAAGATTTGGCGCGAATCATAGAATCACGGGAATGGCCTTGCCACGTAGTCATGGACGAATTTCAGGATTTGACCAAGCTTGCCGAATCCCAAGCCGTGGAAGGCATAGTGCGGAAAACCATCCAGGGCTTGCCGGCGTCGTTCGTTTTTTCCGGGAGCAGGCGAAGCCTTCTGTTGGCCATGTTCAGCGATCAGAAACGTTTTTTGACCCTCTCCGCCGTGAAGATGTTCCTGCCTCCTCTGCCCATTTCGGATACATCTCAATGCATAGCATCGTTTTTTGCGCAGGAAGGCAGGCACATCGATCCGCAAGTGAGCGCCGCTCTTGTGGCGGCGGCCAGACAATATCCCTTTTACGTACAGCGTCTGGCCAGCGAGGTTTATGAGCGCAGCGGCCGCGACGTGACGATGGAAGACGTGGAGCTTGCAAAAATGAGCGTGATTCAATCCGAATCCGGCTTGTACGAGACCATGATTGCTCCGCTGACCACGCGGCAATTGAAATTGCTCAAGACTTTGTCCGCCAATCCGAGTGCTCAGCTCACTAGCGCCGAATTTGTGGTCAAGGCGGAACTGCCGTCTTCTTCCATTTCGGATATCCGTGAAATTTTGCTGCGCGAAGATCTGATCGAGAAAACAGAAGAGGGTGTCTGGCGAGTGGTAGATCCGTTCTTTTCTGAGTGGCTGAACAAGCTGTAGAGGACTATGCTGAAGACGTACTCTGGCGTACGTCAGTTAAATGTCTCATTGCAAAAAGTCGCGAGAGAACCTGGACGTCATTCCTGTAACGGAGGGAACCCATGTCTTTCCAGACGACACTGCAAAAAGTCGCAAAAGAACCCGAGTGTCATTCCCGCGAAGGCGGGAATCCATTCTTTTCAGATAGTTAAAAAAGCATGGATCCCCTTCTTCAAGGGGATGACGACTTTTTGCAGCGCCCCTCTCCGAGATGGTCCATTTCGGTGCATGGCCTTTATTTTGCTCAGGGGACAGCATGGCGTTATTTTCAGTCAAATTTCAGTCCGGACGATTTCGGGTGCGGCCATGAAAACGTGGATTTTCTATCCACCGCTCAAGGCCATGTCCGGAGGGTGCATGGTGCTTCTGCAGATCGCCCGGCAGTTGCACGTCCTGGGCAGGCTGGGCGGGATTCTGTATTGGGACGAGCCGCCGGGCGGGGCCGAGTGCGCGGGATTGCCCTGGGTGCGGGCCAGCACGGCGGCCATGGCGGCCGGGGACATCTACGTGGTTCCCGAAGGCTGGCCCAATGCCCTGGTGCCGGGTCTGAAGCGCGGCTGCCGGACCCTGGTCTACTGCCAGAACTGGTCCTATCTCTTTCATGGCCTGGAGGCGGGCGTGCACTGGCGGGATCTGCCCGTGGACTTTCTGGCCGTATCAGGTCCCGTGGCTTGGCACATGGAGCAGGTGCTGGGCAAGAGGCCGCGGATCATCCGCCCCGCTCTGGACACGGAGCTTTTTCATCCTCCGGCGTCAAAACCCGGCGGAGCGCTGCGCATCGGCTTCATGCCCCGCAAGAACAAGGCTCTGGCCGAGCAGATCCGGCGCATCTTCGAGGAGCGCAACCCGCGCGTAAAGGTGGAATGGGTGCCCATCCACGGCCTGGACCGGCCCGGGGTGGCCGAGGTGCTGCGTTCCTGCCATGTTTTTCTGGTCACGGGATTCCCCGAGGGCTGTCCGCTCCCGCCCCTTGAAGCCATGGCCTGCGGCTGTCTGTGCGTGGGCTTCACCGGCTTTGGCGGGTGGGATTACATGCGGCAGATAGAGCCGGATGGATATGCGCCGCATGGGTATGTGCCTCGCGATGTGCCGTGGGGCGGCAACGGCTGGTGGTTTGCGGACGGTGACGTGCTGGGTGCGGCGCTGGGCCTTGAGCGGGCGGCGCAAGCCTTGCCCCGCAATCTGGACATTCTCGCCCGAACGGCCCAGACGGCAGGCGCCTATGGCAGTGACGCTCAAAAATGCGAGATCGTGGCCGCGTTGTCGGAGTCCGCAAAAAGCGGGCGTACAGCCTTATGAACCGATCTGCCCGCAAGCAGCCCAGAATTCTGCTCATCTCGGCAAAGCATTATCTCATGGCCGAATTGATCTGTGGCTGTCAGGCCCGGGGTCTTGAGCATGCATATCTTTTTCTGGGCGGGATTTCTTCGGCCGCGGAGCTTGAAGAAAAGTTGCGCGTCGAAGTGGACCGGTTCGCGCCCGATTTTCTGTTGACCATGAATCACCTTGGCCTTGATCGCGAAGGGCTGGTCAGCGAATTTTGCCGTCAGCGCGAACTGCCGCTGCTCAGCTGGTTCGTGGACCGGCCAGATCTTTTTCTTCCGCAGTACCGCAACTTGGACAACCCCTGTCTCGCCTACGCCGTCTGGGATGCCGATGCTATTGAGCCCCTTGCAGATGCGGGGCACGGTGCGGCCTTTCATCTTCCCCTCGCCGTCGATCTGAGCCGCATTCACTTTGTTACGGATGCATTGCCCCTGCGCGATGTGGCGTTCGTGGGCAATTCCATGCAGGCAGCCCAGGAAAAATGCTGGGCGCTTTCAGCACAGTCGGACAGATTGCGAGGGTTTTGGGAGGATGTGGCGGGGAAATTCACCGCCAGCGATACGCGTGATCTGTCCGAATTTGTCGGCCGGGAAAATTCTGAAGCCGGGAGATTGCGCGAAGCCTGCGAGCCGTCGCCAAGGGCCGCTCTGGACAGCTTCGTGTACTGGCGGGCGACCCAGCTGCACAGATTGAAATGCATGCAGGCGCTTCTTCCGTTTGAACCGGTGGTGGCCGGAGACGAGCACTGGCGTCCGCTGCTCGGGGATGCTTCGTGGACCTACGCGGGCCCATTGCATTATTATTCCGACCTGCCAGGTTTCTACCGATCGACCAGAATCAATTTCAACACCACCAGCATGCAGATGAAAGGGGCCCTCAACCAGCGCGTCTTCGACGTGCCCGCCAGTGGCGGCTTTCTGCTGACGGATTACCGCGAGCAGCTTGCCGCCGCTTTCGAGTTGGGCAAGGAAGTTGTCTGCTACCGAGATGTGGAAGAGATCGGCGATCTTGTGCGCCATTATCTGGCCAATTCGTCCTCGCGTGAACGGATTGCCCTGCGCGCTCGACAACGCATCGAAAAGGAGCACTCTTACGGCCATCGCATGGCAACGATCTGCGCGAACATGAAGCGGCTGTTCGGGACTCCGGCATGAATCTTTACACCGTGATCCTGCACTATGGGCCTGCTGCGCGCACGAAACAGCTGCACTGGCAATTGATGGAGAGCGACCCCGCGCGGCGGGACAGGATTCTGGTTTTCGACAACGCCAGCCCCGAAGCGTATGAAAACGCCTGGCTGAGGGGCGAGGAAAATCTTTACTGGGCCGGTGCGCTGGAGCGGGTAATGGGAATTCTGGCAAGCAAGGGCGCGTCCCATGTCTGGTTTCTGAACAACGATGCGACCTTTGTCTCGAAGCCTCCGCTCATCGAGCGCGCGTGTCTGCGCCTGGCCCGGGCAGAGCGTCTGGTCGGGCCGGTGGGCGTGTATTCCCCGGCAGTGACGGCCAATCCCTACCACCCGCAGATGGTGGAACGGCCCGGGGGACAGTTCAGGCAGGTACGTTACGTGGACGGGATCGCGCCGCTGGTCAGCGTCGAATTCTGGAAGCGGGCAGGGGGCGTTGATTTCGGAGGCAACCCGTACGGCTACGGTGTGGATGTCTGGTTTTCAAGCCGGACGCAGGAGTCGGGATTTGCCTGCGTTGTAGATCATCAAGTCGTCATCCGGCACAAATACCATTCCACCGCCCGCGAGATGGAGGGGTTCATGGCGCGGGCGGCCGAGGCGGAGGCGGGGTATCTCGCGGGTAGATTTGGTTCGGATTACCGTGAACATGTGAAACTGATGGCCGGAGATTTCCGGGAAATTGATTGAGGCAGAACATTATGGGACAGTATAGAGTTGCGATCATCATTCCCGTGTTCAACCAGTGGGCGCTTACGGCGGACTGCCTGCGCAGCCTGCGTGAGCACACGCCGGACGAGGATGTGCAGGTCATCGTGGTCGACAACGGTTCCACGGACGAGACTGCTGGGTCATGCGGGGTTCTCGGGCAAGAATTGTTCGGGGAGCGTTTTAAGCATTTGCGCCTGGATGAAAACATCAATTTCGGACCGGGTTGCAACCTGGGCGCAGGGCGGGCGAACGCGGATTATTTGTTTTTTCTGAATAACGATACGCTGTTGACCCCAGGGTGGCTGCCGCCGCTGTTGCGGGCGTTCGAGGTCAGGCCGGAGCTTGGTGCAGTGGGGCCGCTTTTGCTTTATCCGGACCAGGATCGTGTCCAGCATCTGGGCGTCACTTTCACACCTACCAATCACGTCACTCATTTGTATCACAATTTTCCAAGCACGCATCCGGTTGTTCAACGCGAACGGAATCTGCAGGCCATAACGGGCGCCGCGCTCATGATCCCGGCCGGAGTTTTCGGGCAAGCGGGAAGATTTTGGGAAGAGTACCGCAACGGTTACGAAGATCTGGATTTGTGCTGGAAGATTCGTTCACTGGGGCTGACGTTGCGTTGCGAGCCGGCAAGCCGGATTTACCATCTTACCAGCCAGACACCAGGACGGTTTAACGCGGAGAGTCACAATTCACAGGTGCTTGCCCGTCGTTGCCAAGGAGCGTTTTATCCGGACATGCACCTGTTTGCACATGCGGACGGTTATGAACTCCGGCTCACCTCGACCCTTACAGCAAACATCGTGTGCGTTCGTTCCGAAGGCGAAACAAAAGGTTTTGGGATGGAGCGCCTTTGGGCGGAAGTTCTCGCGGAACCTTTGTGGGAGGCAGGGTATGAACGCCTGCTGGATTTTTTCTTTAAACAAGGGATGTGGGATGCTGCGTTGGATGTCCTCCAGTTGCAGCAGAGTTATTTTTCGACGGAAAAAGTGGTCACTGGTTTAGCCCGGGTAGCCAGCAGACTGGGTGATGCGGAATTGCTGACAAATTGTCGCAACACCTTTGAGAAATTGCGTGAGGAAGCGGCTTCAAAGGACATTCCAAGAAAATTTATGGCCCTTCAGCACTGGGCAGTGAAAACGCGTGACGAAGTGTTGCAGGATGTTTGTAGACGATGGTCGGCTCATCACCAGGGAAGAAGTGTATAAATTCAAGTGTATTGCTATCGCTTCAGCAAGCCCCTGTAGAGTTCCAGATAGCGGTGCACGCCCTTTGAAAGTCCGAAACGGGCAAAAGCGTCCTTACGGGCCGCTCGGCCCATGGCTTTTCTTTGGTCGGGGTTAGAGATTAGATATTCCAGCGCTTCAAACCATTCTTTCGGGTCGTCTCCGACCAGCATCCCCGTTTTTCCATGCTCCACGCTTTCGCGGTAGGGCTCCAGATCCGAGAAAATTCCTGCCCGGGCGTGAGCGGAGTATTCCAACCATTTGATATTGCTTTTGCAACAGTTGAACGGGTTGTCTGCCAGGGGCGCAAGCCCGATGTCGAAATGGATTTTGCCAAGGGTTTTAAGGAACGATGCGTAGCTGGATTCGAACGGGATTATCCTTCCTAATTTCGCTAGCCGCGTATTCGCGCAACCCCAGAAAATAAATTCAATCGCCGATCCAAACTTGTTTCGTATGCGGAAGAGAATATTCTCAATAAGTTCGAGATCTTGTTCATGTGTGGGGCTTCCCATATAGGCGATGACGGTCTTGGTTGGATTTTTGGGAAGAGTTGCAGACATGAAGGCCGATTCGTCGACAAAATTGGGGATAGTGACGCTATTTGGATTGAACGGGAGGAGACGTTCGCGTAGTGCGTCGGTGCTTGTGGTGACGAGGTTAACCTTCGGGATAATTTTTTTAATGAAAGGGGCCGTCCTTTGGGAATTACTGTGAAATGGGTGAGATGGTGGAACGTCGAGGAGAAAATCGTCAAGTTCATAAACAACAGGCTTACCAGAGTCAAAGATACGTTCAAGAATTGGAAAGGTTTCCTTAAGGGGGAAATAGCGCTGCACTACAATAAGGTCCGCCCATTCAATATGATTAGCGTCGATTCGGGACAAACCGTTGGCATCCTGCACTGCCCATTTGAAATTGAAATGCCCATTAAGTCGACTAAAAGGTGTAACTATGCGTATTTGAGCGCAGGCATATTCGAAGATGTCTAAGGAGTAGATGGCGATTTTGATGTAGTGATTCTTGTTCATTTTTTAGGTTAGGCTCTCAATTTTCGGGGTTATTAATAAAGTCGCTGGAGTATAAAGCTGTAGAAATAATAGAATGTTTTGATTGAAGTGTCCATCTTTTGCATTAGTTCTTTTGTTGTGGCGTGATAGAGCGCAAAAAATAAATTTTCTTGCGCAAAATATAAACAATGCCAGCAATTTACAAATTATTAAAATGAGTTCGGGCAAAATCAGATCTTCTCTCGTGTCAAGCGGCATCAAAAGCTGACCTGTGGCCATGCTGAGAATCTTTTTCACCGTGCCGGGGTAGGTCTTTCACAACCTTGGGCTTTTCTTTCATACGGGCAGTCTCCAAAATAAAGAAGTAGGAACTGCAATTTTTTCATTGTTAGTCGCAAGGGGATATAGATGCGCGAGCTTTTGCTTCGAAATGCATAATTCTGTTCATTATGACTATAATCTTCTGAAGTTCGCGGTGTCGAATGCGTTCATTGTGGAGCATTGCGTTGTGTTTAGATAAGATGACATGGAATTCAAAAGTGTTTGGAAGCGTTGGAAACACTCCTTCGACGCGAAATGGCAGCATGTTTGCTCTTATTGTATCGAATAATATATGTAAAAAAGAAAATGTAGTGAATACTGAAAAGTGCACATCGATATACTCTCCAGAAAGAGCTCTTTCGTAATTTTTTTTTGCTTCTTCAAAAGTTTTATTTAATAGCAATGCGACGTTTTCAGTATCGTTTTTTGTGTTCCAGTATTTTGATGGATTATTATGTGATGTGTTCATAAAAAAATCCAGAATCCTGGGAGCAAGACGGTTTGCCCCATGTAAGTAAACGTCATATGCTTCTGAAAAAGATGTAGGTGTTCGAAAATGATCAAAACAGTATCTATGGTCGGGAATGCTTAGACAAAGTTTTCCATTGTCTTTTAATACTGTACTGATGTCGAGAAAAAAGCGTAAGAGAAGCGGAATATGTTCAATTACGTGAGATCCTAGGACATAGTCGAACTTGTCAATTTTGTTTTTTTTGAGAGATTCTTCATATGTATCAATTATAACAAAATCGACGTCCTCGATTGCGGAGCAGTCAACGTTAGGGTCGTTGGCATAGAACTGTTTAATATCTTCTGTAGATCGTATGTCTGCATAGAATATGAATGGCCCATTGGCTTTTGGAATTAAAGGATTTGCGAGAGGGCCAATTTCCAAAATTCTCTTACTGCAATCAATTATTGAAGTGTAAGGAGTGTTTCTCATAATATTGAATTCTCGACTTCCGGGTTGCAAATGAATTCGCTGAAGTAAAAATTTGTCTGTAATAATTAGATATTTTAATTGTGATTGTCACTCTCCGTTTTCGTTCGTTGTTGAACGTAAAATTATTATTGATTTTTTTTTATAAGTATAAAAGATTTGTACTTTTTTTATTTAAGATGTAAAACCCTTATAAATTTCAGACCAAACAGAGGCATCTTGATCTATAGTTTTTATGTGGCTGATTTTAGAAGACAGTTTAGAAATTAGATCAGGGTTGTCGATAACTTTTTGTAAATTATTGAACAGGTCGTCTTTTAACAGTGGATCAAAAAGTAATCCATTTTCATTATTTTTAATAATTTCTGGGATGCCACCGACGCGCGATGCTATAACAGGTATCTTTGCGCTTAAAAATTCACGAACAACAAGAGGGTAGTTTTCAAAGAATGATGGAACAACGCCAATATCAATTTGAGAAAGTATTTTACTCAAATCTCTTGGAGCGTAACCTCCGTGAAGTATAATGCGGCTATCTATTAAAGCTATATTTTTTAAAGTTTCAAAGATTTCACTGTCATTGATTTTTCCGTAAATATGAAGGGATGCGTCTCCTGATGTTCGTGAAAAAGAGTCAAGTAATCCGTGAGCATTTTTCAGCGCAGTAATATTTCCTAAAAAACCGAACCTTGTCGACCCATCAATATTTTTTTTAGAATTTTGTTTTATTACGTCAAGACCGAGGGGAATTCGTAAGCTTTTATTGAATGTTATATATTCTTTATATTTTTCCAATAAAAATTTTGATGGAGCTGTCGTTAATTTTGCATTTAAAAATATTAAACGAGACATCTCTAGTCTTTTTGTGAATAAATCAACGAAGTAATAAAATAAATTTTTATCATCAATTTCTGTCAAGTATTCATTTTTTAAAAAACATTTTGCGCATTTTTCCGGGCTTGTAGGTCCATTGCACAGTGTTCCGTCTGCATTAAGCATGTATGTTTTAGGGCATATGTACCAAAAATCGTGTAAAGTGATCAGTGTGGGTATTTTCGAAGATATAGAATGTGTTAAAAGAGAAAATGGAAGCGTAATATGAGTATGTTGAAAATGAATTATGTCTGGCTTAAAAATATCAATAGTTTTTATAAATAAGCGTTCTATTTCTTTGTTAAATAAATTATTGATATGGTTTTGTTTTTTTATTTTTACTTCGAATGCGATGTGGTTCGCAATTTGTTTTATATCAAGCTCATTGTTGTTTAGATTTTGATATAATGCCGGATAAAAAACGGCAACATTAAGTTTTTTTGATGAAATTGTTTTTGCTAATGAATAAGAGTAATTTTCTGTTCCTGCATGGTTGCGGGGAGGGTAGCCGTGTATTACGTACAAAACTTTTTTTTGTGTGAGAATTTTATCATTCATATTTATTAAACTCAACGTTTGATGTTTTTAGTCAAAAATAACGAAAATAGAAATTTATCAAGGGTATGTCGACCTTGGTCTGGTTTGCAGGAAGTGTATGCCCAGCGAAGGTTTGTGCTGCTAATGGCAGTTATATAATTCAGGTTCTTACGCCTTTCGCTTGATGCTCATGATCTTGCAGTTCACCCCTTTGGCGACGCCGTTAGTGATCCGGTGGCGGCAGAAAGTCAGGATATTTTCAAGATGCCGTGAAAGTAACTGTCCCACCCGCTTCATTGGTTCCAAGCCGGAACGATCAATCCATTTTATCCAGCGCTTGAAGAATCTCCGTCCCCATCCAGGAGACATGTAGCCCCACAATGACTGCAAGTTCTCTCTCATGGCCCACGCTTTGGCCACCTTGAGAGTGCTGGCCTTGAGGACGTCAAATGTCGGCTGATGCTTGGCAGGCAAGTTCTCGGGGCGAAACAGCCAAAGGTACTTGGTCCCTTTGAGGGTTTCGTCGCCCTGAGCCATCAGGGCCGTATGTTCTTGCTTGCGCACTTTATCCACGGCTTCATTCACGTGTTTCATGACATGAAATCTGTCGTGGACGATTTTGGCTCCGGCATCCGGCACATGCGCCATGGTCGCCGTGAAATATGGCTCCCACATATCCATCGCGATGGCCCTTATGGATTCCAGTTGGCCTGGCGAGAGCCTGCGGTAATATTCCTCCAGGCTGCTCTTCTTCCGCTCTTCGGAAACATGCTCGACCGTGCTGCGCATAAGGTCGCAGACGATGGTCATGTAGGAGTGCCCTTTGCGGAATGCTTTCTCGTCCACTCCGAGATAATGAATTGGACGGGCCTCCTTGCGTGAAAGGCCTCGTCGAACAGCCCGCTCCATTACTCCCCAAACCTCATCCCATGTGAGTTTCAGCAAGCGCCGAGAGCCTTCCACTGTCGAGCACTCTGTGAGCACATCAATGATCCAGCGTTCCATGAGCAAGGTGAAGCGCGACCGTGGTTCAGCCCAGGGCACAAGCACCTGGTGCACTCCATGTTCCGGGCATTCCACACGCGGAACTCGGGCATGAAGTAACGTCTTGAACTGACACGTATCCAGATGGCGCCAGACTCGTTCTCCTGCATGGTCCCGGCAGGGCAGAAGCTTGCCGCATTCTGGGCAGGGCCAGCGCTCCCCTGGGCCATGATCTAACCAAATATCAACACTATTCTCGGATACTTTCAGATCAACCTTATCAACAAACCAAGGGGCTTTGACTCCAAGAATCTGCGCGTAAAGTTCGGTGTCTCTCATCGGCGTCCTCCGTGAGGAGACTCCTAACCAAGTCATTTACCCACAGCAATTCCGGAAGGACCAGATACGTAAAAATTTTTGAATTTGTTGGATATCCAGATGGCAGTCCGCCCTTTGACTGTCCCGACTTGTTTGGAAATTCAAACCTTCGGTGGGACGTAAGTTAAGAGATGCACATGCTCTGGTTGAGCGTTACGTTTCAAAATTTGGCGTTAACAAAACGAGCGAATGCACCAATTTGCCTCAACCCCAATCGCACCTCCCAATATCCAGAGGCGATATTTGGGAGTCAATACGATATGATATTAGCAATACTATATCGCGTGAGATGGCATGGACGCCCCACGGTTTTCTCTTTGTTCAGTTGTGGGGACAATGGAACTCTGAAGATATCACGGGGCGGTCAACTGGCATAGTCGTTGAACTCTGACTAGGCCCAGATAGCTTGGATTTCTATGCTGATATTAAACTACCGAGTCTTGCGTCAGTAAGTAAGACTTTTGTCAGAGTGAAACCCCGCCCTGCCGTCGCAAAAGTCGAGCCGGGTTGCCCGCGATCACTGCGCCGGGGTCCACGTCGCGGGTGACCACGGCTCCGGCTCCGATCAGACATCCGCGCCCTAGGCGTAGCCCGCCCAAGATGACTGCTCCTGTGCCTATGCTTACTTGATCTTCGACGACGGTGGACACGAAGCGGTTCTGCCAGTCTGCATAGGTCTCGAGTCGTCCTTCGTCGTTTACGGCCCGGGGGTAGCGGTCGTTGACAAACATGACTCCGTGCCCCACGAACACCCCGTCGCCGATGCTGACCCCTTCGCAGATAAAACTGTGTGAGGAAATTTTACAGCGCTCGCCCACTAGGACCCCGCATTGAATCTCCACATAGGAGCCAATTTTACTTTCGGCACCGATGCGGCATCCGTAGAGATTGATAAAAGGTCCCAGAAAAATGCCTTCGCCAAGCTCCACATCGGTAGCCACCCGTTGAAACATATCCATGTCCTTTACTCCTTGCCGCTAGGCGCCATCCGCCTAGCCACGCGGTTTAGCCGGGCATCCGATCACGCGAGTACCGGGGGCCACGTCGCCAAGCACCAAGGCCCCCATGCCGACAAGCGCACCTGCGCCTACGCGCACGTTCTCGCGCACACGACAGGCCATACCCAAATAAGTTTCCCTGCCTACCTCCACCGCCCCGGCTAGGGCCACGCTGGAAGCTAGTACGCTACCTTCGCCGATGTGGCAGTCGTGTCCTAGCACGCAGCCCGCCAAGAGTAGGGCATGAGCACCGATGCGAGCTTTGGGACCGACGGCGCAGCCCGCGCCAACGAAAACCCCCGGTTCAAGGTTGGCCGTGGGTGAAACCCAGGCCATGGGGTGGACTAGTATGGCAAAACGCGCTTCAGACAGGTGCAAAGCGGCAATGAGGTTGAGTCGCCGAGCATATGTGTGTACGCTGCCCACGGCAAGCAGAAAGCAAAGCCGCGAATGCTCGGTTGCCATCTGCTGGGCCGCTTCGAGTGGTCCAAGCACGGGTATGCCGTGGTAGCTGCATCCGGCCAATTCGGGTTTGTCATCAAGCACGCCTTGGGGGACCAGATCAGCCCTCTTCGTGGCTATTGCAGCTTCGATCATTTCGGCAGCGTTGCCGCAGGCCCCCACAACTATCAGGCCCTGCATGTGTTAGCCCAACATGCGGCGTAAAGCGGATGCATTCGGTGATTCGCGTAAAAGGCGCACATTTTTAAAGTTATCCAATTTACCCCGTGTTGCTGACAAAGCTTGACCTATCAAGACGCGCGCGGCATCGGCCTGAGCGTCGGGTAATCCTGTAACGGCCGCGAGGATCGCCGGAGCCTTGAGGCGGACTTCCTGTCCCCGGCCGTCCAAGGCCAAGGCGATCAGACCGTTGACTCGGGCAACCTGGTTGCCACGGTGTCTGGAGGCAATTTCATAGCAGTGGGCGGCCAGAGCGGGATAGGAAAAGGGCGCGCCCAGAATTAGGTTGCCCAGTTCCACGAAGGCGCTACTCAGGGAGGCTGCATCACAGTTGGTTGCGTAGAGTTCGGGAAAAAAATCATAGATAGTGAAACGTTTGTAAAGGTCGAACTTGCAATCCAGGGTACTTTGTCGGCACATATGGACCTTGGCTAGGGATTCGTTCCCCCCGTGTATGCGGTAGGCTACGAGCTTTTCGTCCAAGAAGGCTACGTTCAAGAAGGGCGCGATCTTACTCCACATGTGGTAGTCCGCGCAAAAACTCGCCTTGCCGCAGGCAAATCCTCCCACCAGTTTGATAGATGAGCGTCGCATCATGACGCAAGGATGGGCAAAGGAGTTGTTGTGTAGCTGGAGCCGGGCGAGGTTGGCGCTGCTAAAGCCCAGGGCCACGGCGTTACGAAACTCACCTTTGCGTGGACGGCCCTTAGCATCGATGAAGCGCGCATCGCAAAAAAGCGCGTCGGTTTTCGGGTGCTCGGCGAAATACGCTAGTTGACGGCTGATCTTGTGGGGCACAAAAATGTCGTCGTCGCCGACAAAGCATACGAACTCGCCCCGAGTCAGCTCCAAGCAGATGTCGCAGAGCTGGTCGAAGGCCCCGCTGCCGCCTAAGTTATACTCGCCTTTGATGAAACGTAGGCGTGGGTCGCTCAAAAAAGGGGCCACAACGGCAGCCAAGTCCTCGGTGGAGCAGTCGTCGTAAACTAGAAATTCAATGTTCGTGTAGTCTTGGCCCAGCACCGAAGCAATCATCTTAGGCAGGTACTGGCTACGGTTGTAGGTATAGCAGATGACTGTGACTAGGCCGGGCACCGGCTCGCGGACGGGGTATTCTGTAAGCTGGCGCAGTCCGAAATAGCGGGAATCTGTGTGGATATGGTGGTTGAGCGCCCCGGCAAAACGCTCGGTGTCAAGCACCGAGCCCTGATCGAAGGCCGCTTGCAGTTGTTCGGGGGACGAGAGATTAGCGTTGTCGAAGAGATTTTGATGGGTTTCCTGCACTCGGTTTATCGTTAGCGTGAGGCTGCGGCTTAAAGGGTAGCAAGCTAGTCCCGGCTTGACTGCATACGCGCCGTGTTCGATAGCTTGCGCTACATTTCCTTCCAGAAAGTTCGGTGTGCGCAGGTTGGAAAACTCGCGCAGGATGCGCAGTAAATCATCCCGACGGTAGACTGAGGCACTCACGTCGAAGGGATAATTCCATTGGGGAACCCTACAATGTCGCCAATCAAAGCGTAAAAAAGGGCCGTAGGCCTCCAATGAAGCGGGCATGGGTCGAATGTTGCGGCCTAGACGCAAGGAAACGGCGAAAAGTTCTGAGTCTGTGGCCAGTGCGTCGATGATCTCAGCTGGGTCGAAGGGTCGAGTGAAGAAAACGTCGTCGCAGCCCACCAGTACGTATGGCGGACCATTTTCGATAATGCGGATAAAGTCGGCCTGAAAACTTTGCTCTTCCACCATACACAGGCCGGGAACGGCCGTGGCTACTCTTTCGTATGAATAACCCTCACTCACGGCGCACAAGGCTGTGATAGCCTCAGACCGAAGGCCTTGGCAATTAACCATAAGACTGCGAACAAACCCTTCCAACTGCAGAGGACGGTTTTTAGAAAAGACGACGGCGGATAACACGGCTAGCCTCCCTGTCTGGGCAAGAAAATAACTATCCCCGGCGCGTTTTTGACCTCGTGGGTCTGATAGACGGCCTGGGCGAGTTCGGTGAAATACCCTGGCAGATTAATTCCGGGCAAGCCCGCCTGCCAGGCCGCTGCATCGATTAGACAGGTCCGGTCGTGCCGGGCCGTGGCTTCCAGCACCAGGGTGCTCAGCCATTCCCGGTTCAACGCGGGGTCCATCCTGGGCTGGGCCGTAGGTGATAGAGGCGGTCCAGCCAGAAAGACTGGGGCAGGGTCGGCGGGATCAAGTTGGAATGGTCTGGCCAAATCTGCCTCGCGCACCTCATAGCCCCAGCCTGGTAGGGGCGCGCAACTCTCCAAAACTCCGCGCATAAGCACGTCGAAATCGATGACCGCGCCGGTTGCGCCAGCATCGGCCAGGCGCTTGGCTAGGGGCTGCAGGCAGCGACCTATTAGGGTGAAGCGTCCTTCCGTAAGGTCTAGCAGAGCTTCGGTTACAGCCTTGGGCAGGCCCAGACATTCCAATGGGCCTGCGTCGACTGGTTTGATCAGTAAGGTTGCGTATACGGCGAACTCGCCAGGCTCGACCTCGGCTAAGGCCTCCATAGGGCTTGGGTGCGGGGTAAAAAGGGCCTCGTTGGCCAAGCCGTAGCGTGGAAAAAGTTCAAGAAAACGTTCTTTTTTGAAGATGCGGTGGGCGTTGTAGGCTACGCAGTCCGGTCCAGCGGTTAAGCTCAAAGCCAATTTTCCGCCCGGGGCCAGCACGCGGTCTAGTTCCATGGCCGCCAGCCATTGGCCGTCGGGGTGGATGGGGTCGCCGTAGCGTCCCAGGCCGATGTGCTCGATGACGCAAATGCTGGTGATAAACTCCGCCGTGCCCGGACCAAGGGGCATGTCCAGAATGCTGCCCGCCCTAGCTGAAAGTCCAGGCAGGTTCACCTCAATGGGTCGGATGTCGAAGAATGTGGTGGGTACGAATTGAGAGAGTACGCTTACAAAGCTGGTGGACGAGCCGATGTCCACCACGTTGGCGGGCTGGGTCTCCGCCACCATGCGCGCCGCCCAAGCGTTTTGATAGAAATAATAGAGGTCGATTTCTGTGGTGGCCGTGGCCTCACCCAAAACCGGGTAAAAGCGCAGACGCTCGTCCGGCCGCGCGAGCTTGGACCCCTCATATGCTTGGAAATAGGCGGCGTAGTTGTCCCGAAAATTCGCCCAGTGATTCGGGTTGGGTGTGTGGGTCTTTAAGTAGAATTCGCAGAAGCGCTTAAACAGATTCCAGGGCCGAACTATCATAGGCTCTCCAGTCGGGCAGGTGGTACAAGGCCGGGGAAGGCTCGCGCGCCGGGGTCGTTGGCGCGCCAGGCTCGGTAGGCTTCCACCGAGTTGACGGGCATGTGCCCGGCAAAAAGCCCACACAGCCAGTCGATGTCGAAATCCGCCGGGAAATTATGCAGGGGGGCGAAACCTCCGCGCAGCCACAGTTCATTGAGGAGGTCCACAAAGACGTGCTGCTCCACACCCATGGCGTAGTATTTGGCGTCGCTGCGGCCGGGTATGGCCCAGCCCTGGCAGCAGGCTCTTTTGCTTAGACGTCCGAAAAAGAGCGGTTCGACCGATTGAGCCAGCTCGCGCCATACGTTTTGCAGCATGAGGTTTTCCAGCCGGAAATCGCTGACCCCGGCATGGGCGGCCTCATAAAAGGTTCGCTCGTACACGCACATGCATACCAGAAAAACCCCCCACACATCACTTAGGTGCGTCGGTCTGGCCGTTTGTATCACGAGGGACTCTCGCGGCCAAAGTGGACGTACGGCAACCGAGCGTTGGGCTGGGCCGTCGGGGGCATCGCCCCAGAAGAGTCGGCAGATGCTCAGACCGCCCTCTCGCATGCCCGCTTTCAATGCGGTGAAATCCACGCGACGGGTCAGCCAAGTGTCGTCTTCGAGCACGCATATCATCGAAGCTGCATCGGCGGCAATTTCGCGGGACCAAAAAGTTTGCGGGGTGGTGAACCGGCTGGTGATGTCCTCGAAACGCTTAGCTCGGACAAGTTCCCATTTGCCGTGCTGCCCGCCAGATTGGCGGATCTCCACCTGCGGGTAGAGAGTCGTAATGCGCTCCAAGTAGGCTGGCAAGGTGCCGTCGTCGAGCACTACTACCCGGCTCACTCCGCTGCCGAAGGCTTTCAGGCTGGCTAGGCAGCGATCAAGGTAAAAGGGCCGGTTGAAGGTTTTGATGTAGACGATCATGCGCGGGTCAACTCCCATAAGGTCGTGACTACCCGATCTTGTTGAGCGTCGGTCAGTTCGCTGAAAAGAGGGATGAGAATACTTTGGTTTCTCCATGTCTCACTATGGGGTAGACTGCCTTCCACCGGCAGGTAAGCGGGCTCCTGATGGGCATTCATGATGCCCGGCTTGGTCGCGATGCCCCGGGCAAGCAGCCTTTCGATGAGGGCTTTTTGGCTAAGCGGCGCGTCTTGGGTCAGGCGCACTCGGAAACTTTGGTGATTGACCTTGCGCCAGTCGCCCTCCTTTACCACGGCCAGCCAGGGATGCCCGGCTAGCCCGTCCTCGTAGCGGCCGGCCAGACGGCGGCGTTCGTTCACGATGCCGGGCAGGCGTGTGAGCTGCACCAGGCCTACGGCGGCCTGAATGTCGGTCATGCGGTAGTTGTAGCCAAGGCCTATGTACTGCTCGGTCACGAAGGTTTTGGCCTCGTGGCGGGCGGTGTCGGGCACGTCCATGCCGTGCTGGCGGGCTAGACGCAAAAAGGTGGCCAGCTTGTCGTCGCCTGTGGTGATCATGCCACCTTCGCCACAGGTGATGACTTTGCGTGGGTGGAAGCTGAAGCAGGCCATGTCCGCATAAGGCGCGCCAAGGGGGGTGTGTTCGCCTGCGGCCTCGTAGTCAGCAAGGCTGCCCGCTGCGCAGGCCGCGTCTTCTACCACAAAGAGCCCGTTTTCCCGGCATAGAGGCATAATTTCCTGCAGGCGACAGGCAAAGCCAACCTGATGCACGGCGATGACCCCCACTAGGCGGCGAGGTCGACTGCCAGCGCGCAGGCTGGCTGGCCAAGCCACCCCCGCAGGCATGGGCTTGGCCGGATCGAAAAAGAACCCACTAGGTTCCCGGCAGGCTTCGATAAGCGCTGTCAGGGTTTTGGGGCAGAGGTTGCCGTCTTCGGCGCTTACGTCCACGAAGATCGGTTCGGCACCAGCGTAGCGAACAGCGTTGGCAGTGGCCACAAAGGAATGACTGGGCACAACCACCACGTCGCCGACCCCCACCCGGTAGGCTAGCAAGGCTAAGTGTAGGGCCGTGGTGCAACTGGAAACGGCCACCGCATGGGAAGCTCCCACGCTGCGGGCAAAGGCCGTCTCGAATTCAGCCACGCGGGGGCCCTGAGTGATCCAGCCCGAAAGCACGGCGGCGGCTGCCGCGTCGGCTTCGGCCTTGCCCAAATACGGCTTGGCGATGGGGATCATGGTGTAATCCTCTTGGCGGCGCGGTACCAGTCTACCAAGTCTTGTAATCCTTCCTCCAGGCTGATGCTGGCGGAGAACCCTATGTTGGCCAAGCTTTTTTCTGTGGAAGCCAAGCGGCGCGGCACGGGGTTGACGCTGCGCGGGGGAAAAAACTCGGGTTTAAGGTTCTCGACGCCCCAAACCTTGGCTAGGCAGTAGAGCAGATCAAGTAGGGACACCTCGGTTCCGGCGGCCACGTTGTAGGACTCCTCGGTACAATCGGCCTTCATCGCGCATATGTTGGCCCGGGCCACGTCGGTCACGTGCACGAAGTCCATGGTCTGCTTTCCGTCGCCAAATATCTTAGGCTGCACCCCAGCCACAAAGCAGTCCATCCAACGGATGAGCACCTCGGTGTATTTGCCATAGATGTCCATGCGCGGGCCGTAGACGTTGAAATAGCGCAGGCTCGTGCTCTTTAGACCGTATGTGTTGTGGAAGACCCGAAGGGCTCCTTCCGCCCAGGTTTTGCAAACGCCGTATAATGTGCGATCGTTGTAGGGGTGGTGCATCTCATAGGTGGGGAATTCGTCGGCCAAACCGTAGATGGAAGCTGAGGACGAGAACACCACCCGCTTGATGTTGTGCTTTATACAAGCGTCCAAGGTGTTCATGGTACCCGTGAGCATGACGTCGTGGCAGGCCATGGGCTTGGCCGCGCACTCGGTGATGCGCAGGGCTGCCAGATGAAAACAACCATCCATGCCTTCAAAGAGGTTTTCTATCTCGTAGCCGTGGCGGATGTCGGCCCGCTCGAAACGAAAACGCGGGTCACTCATGGCCTTTTGGATGTTATCATAGCTGCCCCGATGCATGGTGTCGAAGACCACGACCTCGGCCGCCCCCTCCTCAAGCAGAAGGTCCGCCAAATAGGAGCCGATGAACCCCGCCCCGCCGGTGAGAATGAAACGTTTATCCGAGATGTCCAAGACAGAACTCCTTGACGGCGGCGACGATCCGGCTTGCCTCATCGTCGCACAGGTAGGGGTGCATAGGAAGTGAAAGTAGGCTGGCGCAGGCGGCTTCGGCCACGGGAAAATCGCCTTTCCGGTAGTTCAAATGGGAGTAGGCCTTCTGCATATGCAGGGCGATGGGGTAGTGCATGGCCGCACCGATGCCTCGGCTAGCCAAGTGGGCCAAAAGCTCGTCGCGCATGGCGTGCATTACCACGTAGAGATGCAGGGCGCTTACCCGGTCGGCGAGACGGTTCACCAGACGTAGGCCAGGAAGACCGGCTAGCTCGACGTCGTAGCGGGCTGCCACTGCCCGGCGGCTTGCATTCCATGCGGCCAAGTGGGGCAGTTTGATATAAAGGGCTGCGGCTTGCAAGGCATCTAAACGGCCGTTGTAGCCTTCGGCTAAGTGTACGTATTTTTTTGACTGCCCGTGGTCGCGCAGGCAGCGCACAGTTTCGGCCAGCTTCGGGCTGTTTGTGGTCACGGCCCCGGCCTCGCCGCAGGCCCCGAGGTTTTTGCCAGGATAAAAAGAGAAGGCTGCCGCCGTAGCCAGGGAGCCGGTCATGCGGCCGCCGTAGCTTGCCAAGTGGGCCTGGCATGCGTCTTCAACCACCCAAAGGTTGTGGCGGGCTGCCACGGCGCAGATGGCGTCCATGCAGCAGGGCTGGCCGTAGAGGTGAACGGGCACGATGCCTCGGGTGGCCGGGGTGATGGCGACTTCCAATAGCTGTGGGTCCATGGTCAGCGTGTCGGGCCGCACATCTACAAAGACCGGACGTCCCCCCGCTTGGCTTATGGCCTCGCTGGTAGCGATAAAGGTGTTGGGCACGGTGATCACTTCGTCGCCCGGGGCAAGGCCCAAGGCCAGAAAAATCAGGCGAAGGGCATCCGTGCCGCTGCCCACTCCTACGCAATGGGATGTTTGACAGGCAGCAGCAAACGCCGCTTCAAATGTACTCACATGAGGACCGCCGATAAAGGCGGCACTTTCTAATATTTCCATCCAAACAGCCAAAATTTCATCTTTGAAAGGCGCATTCTGGCTTATGAGGTTAAGAAAAGGAATGGTGTTGCTTTTCATATGTAAGTCGCCAATTTTTATAAAAATATTAGTGCAGGGCAGTTTCTTGTTATTTATTGAGGTTGAGTTCGATAGCCGTCCCCATTGACTTCATAGATAAATCACAAGCTTCAAGAATTTTTAAAATACGTAGGCTGGATCGACCATCATTAATTGGACTTTTGTTATTTAGTATGCAATCAGTAATGTGCTCTAATTCAATTGCTAAAGCTTCGGTGTGTGGCAAATGCGGTGAGTACATAGAACCCATTCTATAGCCAGCCATGCTAGTCATTATGCCGTCTTGGCTATTTGGTTCAATCCCTCTGTTGTAAATTTTTATTTTTTCGTCACTTTGGCAGTCATCCCAAGAGAGCATTGCTTTGTCACCACCAATAAGAACACGGCGTATTTTAACAGGAGATAACCAGCTTAGGGAGAAATGAGCTGTAATGTTATTGTCGCACTTTATTGTGATGTAGGCAACATCCTCTGTCTTTCCGATGTGTTTCGATCCAAATGCGCTGACTTGAATGCGTTTAGGAGAAAATAGGTAGTCAACAATCGAGAGGTCGTGCGGGGCGAGATCCCATATGACATTTATGTCGTTTTGAATGAGCCCTAGGTTTACTCGCACAGAATCGTAATAAAATATTGTACCTAGATCGTTATTATGAACCAGTGTGTACATCGCTCGTACACTCGGAGTAAATAAGAAAGTATGGTCAACTATGAGTAATTTTTTATTTAATTCTGCTAGTTCGCATAGTTCAGTCGCATCTTTAGAAGAAAGTGCTATCGGTTTTTCGACTAATACATGCTTTTCAGCATGTAATGCATTTTTAGTTAATAAGTGATGGCTAGAGGAGGGGGTTGCTATTATGACCAAGTCTATATTTTTGTCTTCAAAGATGATTTTTGGTTCATTGCTCGTTGTTACTGATGGATACAAAGAAGATGCTTTGGAAATGCGTGAATGGTCTTTGTCGACAATGTACTTCAATTCCATTTTAGGCGTTGATACAACGTTACGCGCTAAGTTCGGTCCCCAGTAGCCAAATCCGATCAGCCCTACTCTTATCATGATATTTTTTCCTATACAGTGTGTAGCTTATGTCGCCTATTAAGATGGTATAGTTCGATTGTTTTAACGTGTCAAAATATAGGTTCCGATGTTTTATTGGATTCTGGGAGAGAATCACTTTTCCCTCAAGCCCTCGGATGCTAGTTGCTTTTTGAAATAATCGCAGGTTAGATCCAGGCCATCGAACAATTTGATCTGCGGTTCCCATCCATATTGGATTTTCGCCAGGGAAATGTCAGGTCGGCGCTGTTTGGGATCATCGTTTGGAAGTGGAAGAAAAGAAATTTCTGATGAGCTTCCTGTCAACTGAATTACACGTCGCGCCAGTTCCAGAATGGTAAACTCCCCAGGATTCCCCATATTCAGCGGTCCGCAAAACTCATGATCATTGCGCATGAACCGCAGCATCAGTTCCACCAAATCGTCCACGTAGCAGAATGATCGCGTCTGCGAGCCATCTCCGTAGATGGTGATGGGCTTGCCTTGCAAGGCTTGCATGATGAAATTTGAGACGACCCTTCCATCATTTGGGTGCATTCTGGGGCCGTATGTGTTGAACAGTCTTCCCACCTTGATGGGCAGGCCGTGCTGGCGGTGGTAGGCGAAGAAGAGGGACTCAGCGCAGCGTTTGCCTTCGTCGTAGCAGGAGCGGTGGCCTATCGGATTGACGTTGCCCCAGTAGGATTCCGGTTGCGGGTGGACGTCCGGGTCGCCGTAGACTTCTGAGGTCGAGGCCTGGAAGATCGGGATGCGCAGGCGTTTGGCCAGGCCCAACATGTTGATGGCTCCGTGCACGCAGGTCTTGATGGTCTGCACCGGGTCGTGCTGGTAGTGGATGGGTGAGGCCGGGCAGGCCAGGTTGTAGATTTCGTCGACCTCGACATAGAGCGGGAAGGTCACGTCGTGGCGGATGAGCTCGAATCTTGGATTGGGCAGCAGGTGCTCGATGTTCTGGCGCGAACTTGTGAAGAAGTTGTCCACGCAGATGACTTCGCAGCCTTCCAGCAGCAGACGTTCGCAGAGGTGTGATCCCAAAAAACCGGAACCGCCCGTGACAAGGACTCGTTTTCGTAAGTGCATATGTTTCCCGCCATCCTGGCAAGAGGTGTCAAAATCCTTTCAGCCCGACCGGCCGCCCTTAAATGGCAATCTGCTGCGTCAGCGAACAAATCCAGACCGCTTATCTGCCTAATACACCGCACGTCCTGGATTTTTTCTCTTCCTTGCATCTTACCATTTTTGAACGACCTGTGAATTTTGAATTTTCAATAGTCACCTATTGGGCTGCCTAAAAAATCAATTTGCACTTGGCGTGCCAAGGCGCGGTTGAATATGTTCGGGGTGGCCGCTCGGGGAGGCTTGCGGCTGTTTGGAAAGAAGTCTTATACGGTCAGGGCCTGCAGGGTCAGCCACTCTCTGATTGTTTCATCCTGGACTTTATCACCAGTGAAATCAACCTGTTCAGTCATATCCAGATCTTCGAAATAGCAAAGTTGCTCAAGAAAAAGTTTGGCATTGAAGGCCCCCCGGAAAATCGTCCTGGTGCAGTGGATGAGTTCCGATAGAGTGACGTGGTCACGGAGCATGAAATAGAGGTCCACGTAATCCTTCCACTTGCTTCTCCTGCCGAGCGCATACGCTTTCATGGACCCGATGACCGGTATTTCCGGGAGTCGGATTCCTGCACGCGACCAAGACACGGTCGGCCGGATGGGAAATGGAAAGGAGAAGAAGGTAAATTTGACGCCCTGGAGGATGATGGTCAGTTCGTCGCTTGTAGCGGTCAGCGTATGTTCAGGGAAGTGCCCCTTGGTTTGGAGAGAACGAAGAATTGATTCCGGCCGGATTTCTTCGGGTATGGCCAAGTCGAAATCAATGGATTTTCGATGTCCGATCTGCAGGGCCAGGGCGGTTCCGCCGCAGAGATAGAATTTTGGGAAATCGGGCAGGATCGTTCCGGCCAGACTCAATTGGGATGCGCTCAGAATTTCTTCATGCATGATGGGCAAAATAGAGAGAAAAGTAGTTGATGGTCGGCGGGCGGTAATTGCAGCGTTCTTTGCGGATCTGTTGTTCAAAGATTCTGCGTACTTCTGGTATGCCGATCTCGATAAGCAAATTTTTGACGTCATCAATATCGCCCTTTGTCAGGATGCCCTCGACCACGCTTTCAAGCGACAACCGACGTTTGTCCGCGACATCCCACCACAGGTATTCTCGTGGGGCCACGAGGGCCTCGTATTGGCGTTCGTTTAGCATGGCTGCGTGGAGATGTTTGTCCCCCCCTTCATCCCCCCAACTGCTTGGTCGCGAACATCTTCATCTTCTTGGCTTCGACAAATTCGGCGTTGACGGCCAGGGCGCGGTCGGCGGCGGCGATGGCGTTTTTCCAGCGTTTCATGTCCAGGTAGACCCGGCCCAGGTTGAAGTAGATGATTTCGTCATGGGCCTGACGCTCCAGGGCCTGGATGTAGAATTTCTCGGCTTCTTCGAGTCTGCCGGATTTGCGCAGGGCCATGCCCAGTTTGTTGAAGATGTGGGCCGAGTCCGGGTTGTCCGCGTAGGCTGCCTTCAGGTATTCCAGCGCTTCGTCGTATTTTCCGAATTCAAGGAAGATGTCCGCCACGGTGATTTTGAGTTCCGTGTCGGTTTTGGCCGCGTCGATGAGGCGTCCGCAGACCTGCTGGGCCTTGGCGGTTTCGTCGGATTCAAGAAGTTTTCTGGCCAGTTCCAGTTGCTTGAGCCGGTATTCCGCCAGTGCGGCCAGGTGCGAGTTGGCTTCGTCGGCAAGATTTTCCTGCAAAAAGGTCAGGAGGGCGTAGAGGCTGGCAAGAAGTTCCCGCTCTTCGCCGGGCTTGTAGCTGATCTGGAGAGGGTAGATTTTTTTGAGCTCGCGGTCGTTGGCGAGGTGATAGGCGGCCTTGTCCAGGGACTCGGTGAAGGACTGCATTTCGTGCTTCATGAGTTGGCCCTTGAGGATGAACCCGACCGCTTCGTGCAGATTGGCCACGGCGGCAAGGAGCTTGCCCTGTTTGAGCAGCATGTTGACTTCTCCAAGCTGTTTCTTGGCCTTGAGAATCTCTGCCGACATGGGCGCTCCTTGCGCGACGTGCGCGATTTAGTTGTTTATTGGACCTGACCGGATTCGACCATGCGCCTGAACCGGGCGAAAAAGTACTGGCTGTCGTGCGGTCCTGGGCCGGCTTCAGGGTGATGCTGCACGCTGAAGATGGGTTTCGTCTTGTGGCGGAAACCCTCCAAGGTCTGATCATTCAGATTGAGGTGAGTCAGCTCCAGGAACTCCAAGTTGGAAATGTCTACGCAAAAACCGTGGTTTTGTGAAGAAATTTCGATCTTTCGGGTAATGTCGTCACGTACCGGATGATTGATCCCGTGATGGCCGAATTTGAGCTTGAAACTGGTTCCGCCCAGGGCAATTCCGAGGAGCTGATGTCCAAGGCAGATGCCGCCCACGGGATACAGCTCGCAGAGTTCCCTGATGATGGCGATGGCCTCGGTCAGCGTGGCCGGATCGCCGGGGCCGTTGGACAGGAAGATGCCGTTTGGCGCCAATTTCTTGACGAGTTGGACCGGGAAGGTCGGCGGTACGGCCAGAATGGTCAGGTTTTCCGCCGCCAGCAGGCGCAGGATGTTCCATTTGATGCCGTAATCGTACACGATCACGCGCAGGCTGCCCTCGGAATTCTCGGGCCAAAGCGGCAGGTCCCCATCCATTGTCGCGGGCACGGGCCCAGTTCCATCCCAATAATATGGTTCCTTGGGAGCCACGAAATCGACCAGGTTTGCGCCTTCCATGGAGGGCAGGGCCGCCGCCTTGGCGACAAGCTCCTCCGGGGTCAGGTCGGCCGTGGAGATGATCCCGCGCATGGCGCCATGAATGCGCAGGTGGCGGGTCAGCGCGCGGGTGTCGATCCCTTCCAGGCCCATGATGCCGTGGCGTTTCAGATAGTCAGGAAGACTCTCCTTGGAGCGCCAGTTCGAGGGCTCCTTGCAGCATTCCTTGACGATGAGCGCCGGGCAATGGATGCGCGAGGATTCCACGTCCTCAAGGTTCACGCCGTAGTTGCCTATGAGCGGGTAGGTCATGCAGACCATTTGTCCGTAATACGACGGATCGGTCAGGATTTCCTGATAGCCGGACATGCCGGTGTTGAAGATGACTTCGCCGCCGGCTTCGCCGGGGCCGGTGAAGGACTGACCCGCAAACCAGGTTCCGTCCTCAAGGGCCAGAATAGCTTTCATGTATGATGTTCTCCTCTCATGAGTGCAATGACTGTTGGCAGATCTTCTGGGCGGTCCACGCCGTGGCTTTTGTGCCGCGTCAGGGACACGTGGATGGGGATGCCGGCTTCGAGCAGGCGCAGTTGTTCCAGTTTCTCCAGTTTCTCCAAATGACTCTCGCCCAAAGCGCTGAATTTTTCAAGGATGTGCATTCGCAGTCCGTAGATGCCGATATGTCCTATATATTCCGGAGTGTTGTCGCGTCCAAAGGGGACCTGGGCGCGGGAGAAATAGAGTGCCCGGCCGTCCGCCGCGCGCACTATCTTGACCCGATCCGCGGATGCGGCCTCCTCGGGGCTTATGATGTGCCCCAAGGTGGTGACCTGCACGAGCGGGTCGTCGAAGGGCCGGATCAGTTCGGTCAGCATTTCGGGATTCAGGGCCGGTTCGTCGCCCTGGACATTGACGATGACGCTGTCCGGGGCCGCGTCAAGGAGGCGCGCGGCCTCAAGCACACGGTCCGTGCCGCTGGCGTGGTCCTGGCTGGTCATGAGCGCGGTCATGCCCAGTTCCCGGGCTGCGCTGAAAATGCGCTCGTCGTCCGTGGCCAGCGCCACTGTGTCTATCTGCGGGCACAGGCTCGCGCGTTGCATGACGTGCCAGAACATCGGTTTGCCATGGATAATGGCCAGGGGCTTGCCCGGAAAGCGGGAGCTTTCGTACCTGGCCGGGATGATAGCGATAACCTCAGGCATGGGGACTCCGGTGAAGATAGGGGCGGATGAGTTCGATCGATGCGGCCGTGGCGCCCTGTCTGGCGCGTACATAATTCAGGGCCGCCTCCCGGACTTCGCTGCGCGGCGGGGCGGGGGTGAGCAGGAAGCGGGCGATTTCAGGGATGGATTCGGATTTGAAAACCAGGCTGCCGAATATCTCATCGCCAACCCAGTCGAAGTTGCGGGTGTGCGGACCGACGCACGACAACACGCCCTGAGCCAGGGGTTCAAGGAAGTTCTGCCCCCCCAGCCGCGCCAGGCTGCCGCCCACGAAGGCGCGCCGCGCCAGGGCATAGGCCGGGTTCATTTCGCCGAATTTGTCCCAGAGCACAACGCTCCCCGGCTGCGCCTGGCCGTCCAGCGTGCCGCGCAGGGCGAAAGGTATCCCGCTGAGGGAGAGCAGCCCTTGCCATGCGGGGATGCGGTGCATGTGCCGGGGGAAGAGGCCGATGACGCACTGTGCGTCGTCTGCGCGCAGTTGCCGGATCAGCTCCAGCACCAGCGCTTCTTCCTGTTCGCGCACGGAGCCGAGCACGATGAAGTTTCGCTCCGGGGGGATAAGCTTGGCCAACGGATTGTCGTCGCGGGTCATGAGCGGCGTGCTCATGGCGCGGTCGAACTTGATGTTGCCGGTGACAGTCGTGCATTGGGCCCCGAAGATCAGTCCGAAGCGCTGCGCGTCGGCCGGAGCCATGGCTCCGATGCATCGCGGCGCCCAGCGGCGCAGCAGGGGCCCAAGGAACAGGTAGCCGGCCAGGGATTTGGCCGTCATGCGTGCGTTGACCACCACCACGGGCAAGCCCCTGCTCGCGCAGGCCATGAGCAGGCCCGGCCAGATTTCCGTTTCAAGGAGCACCACCACCCGTGGCCGTGCCCGGTCCAGCATCCGGCCCATGAGCAGAGGCAGGTCGAGGGGCAGCATGCGGGTCTGCAGGTCCGGCGAGTCCAGCCTGCCCAGTACTTCAAGTCCCTGGCTGGTGCAGGTCGTGGCCAGGATCGGGACGCCCCGCAGGTGCTCGAGAAGGCCGGCCACCAAGGCACATTCCCCGGCCGAGGCGCCCTGTATCCAGATTTCGCAAGGGGCGGGGGCACCGATTCCAAGCCGCTGCTTCCAGCCCTGGCGCATTCTGGCCGAGAGAAAGGCGAACGGCCCGACCAGGCACCAGAGCAGGGTGTAGAGCGTCCCAAAGAGCAGGCCAAACGCCGGGGCAAGGCGCGGCATCACAATTTTTTGCGTAGCCCAAGCTCGATGAGCCGGGTCAGGAGTTGCTCGAACGACAGGCCCACGGCCAGGGCCTCCTGGGGCAGGAGGCTGGTGGCGGTCATGCCGGGCAGGGTGTTGACTTCCAGCAGGTACGGCGTCCCGTCCGTCGCGACCATGAAATCCGAGCGGCTGTAATCGGCCAGCCCGAGGGCGTCGTGGGCGGCGCGGGCCATGGACTGCAATTTCTCGGTCAGTTCGGCCGAAATCGGGGCCGGGCAGATTTCTTCCGTGGCCCCGGCCACGTACTTGCTTTCGTAGTCGAAGAATTCCCCGCTTCTGGGGCGGATAAGGATGGGCGGCAGGACGCAGCCTTCGAGCACTCCGCAGGTCAGTTCCTGGCCCTTTATGAGCGCCTCGGCCAAAAGATCCTGTCCGGCGATTTCAGGCTGGGCAAGGTAGCACTCCAGTTCTTCCTCGGTCCCGACAATGCCGACGCCAAGGCTTGAGCCTCCGGTGTTCGGCTTGACCACCAGCGGGAAGGGCAGCAGGGGCCGCCACTCGGTCACATGGCTGGCCGGCACGAACTCCCAGGCCGGGGTGGACAGTCCGGCGGCCTCGAAGATCTGCTTGGACACGGCCTTGTTCAGGGCCAGGAGCGATGCGCGGGAGTCCGAGCCCTGGTAGGGCATGCCGATGCGTTCCAGCAGGCACTGGATCAGGCCGTCCTCGCCAGGGGAGCCGTGCAGGTTGATGAAGGCGAATTCATGGCCTGATGCCGCTTCATACAGGTCGCGCAGGTCGCGGACCGGGTCGAAGAGGGTGACGTGGTGTCCCAGTGCCAGGAGGCCCTTTTCGATCTGTCTGGCGCCGCTTAGGGCAACTTCCCGTTCACCGGACCAGCCCCCGGCGATCAAAAGGATATTCATGTATATTTTCTCCTAAAATGGTGCTGAATAATTGTTCGAGTTCGCGCCCCTGATTGAAGGCGCGGGTGATCCATTCCCGGCTGCGGTCGGTGTGTCCGTAGCGGTCGAAGAGGTCCGCGAAGCGTTCCTCCATGCCGACGATGGCGTCGTGCTTGACCCGTTTGTCCGCGTAAATGATGGCCAGGGGCAGAAAGTGCTTTTCAAGGTCGAGGGCTCCCGGCCAGTAGACATGATGCATGACACCCTGGGCGATGCGCGGATTGCGGATCAGATCCATGACCCAGGCCGCGCCGATCTGGCTGTGATTGCCGCCGTGTTCGATGGAGTAGGTCTTGCCCAGATCGTGCAGGAGGCCTGCCGCGCGCACCGATTGCACGAAGTCGTCTTGGCCGAGTCCGTCCGGATTGCCAAGCCCCTTTCTCACCGCGAATTCGGCCAGGGTCGTGGCCACGTCCGCCACCAGGCTGCTGTGGACTTTTATGTGCTCCAGCATGGCATACGTGTTCCACCATCCCCGGCAGTCCTCGTCGTTTGGGATTCGTCCCTGCGATGCGGTGGGGATGAGGGTCAGGGGGATCTCAAGTTGATTCATTTTAGGGCCTTTGGGACCTGTCGGCGCGGGAAGAGTTCATTGACACAAAACACCCAGGGATTTAGCAACAGCGTTGACAAAAAGCAAAGCGGGAGATGTGTGCCATGTGCCTAGCGATTCCAATGGAAGTGCTCAAGATTGAGGGACAAAGTGCCGAAGTGCAGGTTGGCGGGACGAGGCATGTGGTTCGTCTGGATGTGATTTCCGAATTTCCGGAAGTGGGCGATTACGTCATCGTCCATGCCGGCTTCGCCCTGACCCGTCTGGATCGGGAGGAAGCCATCGCCACCCTGAAACTTTTCGAGGAAGGGCTGAACATTGAACTTGTTTGACAATTTCAAGGATCCCCAGCTGTGCAAGACTCTGCTGGCTCGAATCCACGCCGAACTGGACGGGGAACTCAGGTTCATGGAGGTGTGCGGAACGCATACGGTTTCCATTTTTCGCAGCGGGGTGCGCTCCCTGCTCTCCGAAAAGGTCGTGCACCTCTCCGGTCCCGGCTGTCCGGTCTGCGTGACCCATGACAGCGAAGTGGCGGCCTTCCTCGAACTGGCAGGCAAGAACGCCATCATCACCACTTTTGGCGACCTGATGCGCGTGCCCGGCCCGGACAAGAAGACGCTGAAGAGCGCCCAGGCCGAAGGGGCTCGCGTCAAGGTTGTCTATTCTCCGTTTGACGCCCTGAAGATCGCCCAGGACAACCCGAACGACAAGGTCGTCTTCCTGGGCGTTGGCTTCGAGACCACGGCTCCGGCCATCGCCGCCACTGTCAAGGTGGCCCGCGAGCAGGGCATCTCCAATTTTTCCGTGCTCTGTTTCCACAAGCTCGTTCCCCCGGCCCTGGACGCCCTGGTCGGGGACCCGGAGCTTCAGGTGCAGGCCTTTTTGCTGCCGGGACACGTCTCGGCCATCATCGGCGTGGAGCCGTACCGTTTCCTCGCCGGGAAACATGGCTTGCCAGCCGTGGTGGCGGGGTTCGAACCCGTCGACATCCTGCAGGCGCTCTACATGTTCGTGACCATGCGCAACGAGGGCAAGATCGAGGTCGTCAACGCCTACACGCGCGTTGTGTCCGACGAGGGCAACCCCAAGGCCATGTCCGTCATGAACGAGATTTTTTCGCCCTGCGATGCCCTGTGGCGGGGCATCGGCCTCATTCCCGGCAGCGGGCTCGAGATTCGTGACGAATTCGCGGGCTATGACGCCATGCGCGTTTTCGACATGCAGTTGCACGACGTCCCGGAAATCAAGGGCTGCCGTTGCGGGGACGTGCTCAAGGGCAAGATGTCTCCGGACAAGTGTCCTCTTTTCGGCAAGGCCTGCACTCCGGCCTCGCCGGTGGGGCCGTGCATGGTCTCCACCGAAGGCTCATGTGCCGCCTACTACAAATACAGGGTCTAGGGGCGACCGGCGAAAATTGATTCTGGACTGCGCTGTTCGCCGTTTTTTGAGGGCTCGTGTAGTCGGCTACACATCGCCCTCCAAAAACGTCTCTCGCCTTGCCAGGACGACACCGTAAAAAAGTCCCGAAAGAATCTGAGTGTCATTCCCGCGAAGGCGGGAATCCATTCTTAAGTAGTCGACCCTGAAAATATGACAATATACTGAAATAAATTGAAATTTACTCGGAAATAACGTATTTCGAATAACCAGTAATGCAGTGAAAAATGC
>NZ_FOTO01000042.1:0-1207 GCF_900114595.1 Desulfomicrobium norvegicum
TGACCTGCCCGGCACTTTTCAGACCAGTCGAAACTTGAGATAGGTTCCCCCTCAACCACGAGGGAACTGATGAAAAAGGGACGATTTTCCGAAGAGCAGATGGTGGGCATCCTGCGCGAAGCTGACCGCAGTCCGGTGGCCCAGGTGGCCAAGAAGCATGGAATCAGCGAGCAGACGATCTATACGTGGCGACAGCGGTTTGCCGGCATGTCCGCCGATGACGTGAAGCGGCTGCGGTTGCTGGAACAAGAGAACACGCGACTGAAGAAGATCCTTGCGGAACGGGACCTCGAAATCGAGGTCATGAAGGAGATCGCCGCAAAAAAGTGGTAGGCGCACCCGCCCGACGCCTCCAGGTGGCATACGCCAGGAGTCGCGGACTTTCACAACGCAGGGCGTGTGCGCTGTTATCCACTTCCCGGTCGTCGCTCCACTACGAGTCACGGCTGGAAGCCCGGGACAAGCCGCTGATGGCGGCTATGACAGACCTGGCTGCGACGTATCCACGCTTTGGATATCGTCGGATCAACGTGTTCATGGAGCGTCTGGGGCATGTCATGGGCGCCGACAAGGCGTTCCGCCTGTGGTCCAAGGCCGGGTTGCAGGTGCCCAGGAAGCGGCCTCGGAAACGAGTGGCGGCGTCCCGCCCGAGACCGCAACTGCCGATGGGAGCAAACGAACTGTGGGCGTACGACTTTGTCTATGACGCCTGCGCCAATGGTCAGCAGATCAAATGCCTGACTGTGGTGGACGAATACACGCGGGAATGCCTGGCTATAGACGTTGCCGGCAGCATCAGATCGGGCCGGGTGATCGAGGTGCTGTCCCGCCTGATCAGCGAACGTGGAGCCCCTCTGAGCCTGCGTTCTGACAACGGACCGGAGTTCGTGTCGAAGGCGCTGCTCAGATGGGCGGCTCAGGAGTCTCTGGATCTGGCGCTGATTGAGCCTGGGAAGCCATGGCAGAACGGTTTGAACGAGAGTTTTAACGGCAAATTTCGCGATGAGTGTCTGTCGATGGAATGGTTCCGGTGTCGGTCCGAGGCGCGGGTTGTGATCGAGGAATGGAGGCGGCACTACAACTCCATTCGTCCGCATTCAAGCCTGAACAACATGACGCCAGAACATTTCTGTCGGCAGTATGGGAAAAACCTGAACCGTGGGGAAACTCTCAAGAATTGAGTGGTCCGAAGTTTCCCGGCAGGTCA
>NZ_FOTO01000024.1:0-18647 GCF_900114595.1 Desulfomicrobium norvegicum
CATTTTTCACTGCATTACTGGTTATTCGAAATACGTTATTTCCGAGTAAATTTCAATTTATTTCAGTATATTGTCATATTTTCAGGGTCGACTAAATAAAAAAGGATGCGCAAATTAAATTACGGTCATTTCTCTAAAAATCCTGTATTGCCAGCAACCCATACCCCAAAAAGTGGAATGCGCATCGCCGACCCAAGACGCTGAATCGCACCAATCTGAGCATCAACACTGAACAATCGCGTGAAAACTTGATAATCCTTCCAACCTGCACTTTTGGGACTAAAGGAGTGGATCACCAGCACTGCGGCTGAGGCTCTGTATTGTTCTCCAACGATTATGGCCGACACGGCTCTGTGCAAAAGTTGATATCGCACCAGGGCGGGAAGGCTGGATTCAAGCCCGAGTGTGCGTGAAAGGTATTCCAGACGTGCCTTTTTTCCGACAGAGGCTTCCTTTCGCCATGAATCAACGGTTGGGCCAAAGGACTCATTCACTTTGCCTTCCACCATGACAACGACTGGGCCTGCAACGGAACGGGCAAGAACGAAAATATCATTTTGGGATGCCCGAACGCCGCCGGGCAAGCAGACCTTGAATTCAGGAACTGCGAGGATCGGAGTCAGTTCTGCCAGCAAATGCTCATTGTTCATCGCAAATGGCTTCGCCACCTCAGGCGGAAATCCATCGGAAGCTTCCCAGCAATGGGCCAATGTCCGAGCTGAATAGCCTCGTTTCCATTGTTTGCCTGGGTCGGGCAACAAGTCCTTCCAGTCTTGAGGGTCAGACGTAAATGCGAGGATACGGCCCATGTTTGATTCCTCCCAGAGTTCATTTACGCATCACTGAATGAGCTAAAATTGTGTACAGCAGTTACGCCGCCCACTCCTTGCACAATAGCTCCGCCTGCATAAGCACCGTCTTGACCGCCTCTGCCTGGAGGTCCGGTGGATAGCCGTATTTGTTCAGGATGCGTTTGACCATCACGCGGATCTTCGCCCGCGCCCCTTCTCGTAACGTCCAATCAATGGTCACGCTCTTGCGAATCTGGGTGATGAGTTCCGTAGCGATGACCTTCAACTTGTCGTCACCCAGGGCCTTCACGGCGGACTCGTTGGCGGCGAGTGCGTCGTAGAACGCAATTTCGTCATCAGTTAGACCGAGGTTTTCACCCCGTTTTGTCGCTGATTCCATTTCCTTGGCCAACGTGATGAGCTCTTCGATAACCTCCATCGTCGAGATGGCACGGTTATGATAGGCGTTGAGCGTCTTCTTGAGCTTTTCGCTGAACACCTGGCTCTGGACGATGTTCCGTTTGGACCGGACTTTGAGTTCATCCTTGAGCAGTTTTTCCAGCAACTCGGCGGCGACGTTCTTATGTTTGAGGCCGCGCACTTCGGCCAGGAATTGGTCGCTCAGGATGGATATGTCGGGCCTTGGGAGTCCAGCGGCGGTGAAGACGTCGATGACCTGGCCTTCGGTGGTGATGGCTTTGGAGACGAGCTGGCGGATGGCCGCGTCGACCTGTTCGGGGGTCTTGCGGTTGGTGCCGCTTTGCTTGTTCAGCGCGGCTTGCAGGGCCTGGAAGAAGGAAACGTCTTCGCGGATCTCCGTCGCTTCATCGCTCGCGGCGCAGAGGGCAAAGGCGCGGGAAAGTTCGGTCACCACCTGCACCCAGCGTTTCTTGCCATCTTCCTGGCTCAGGATATGTTCCTGACCGGCAGGGATGAGGGCAAGGCGTTCGGAGGGTTTGCCGGTAGTCCATAATTTCCATTTGAAACCGTGCATGATGTCACAGGCGATATTGTGCTTTTCCAGCATCACGGCGATGGCCTGCCTCGTGTCAAACGTCGGGTCGCCTTTACCGCCGCTCTCCGTGTAATTGGCGAGGGCATGTTTGAGCTGATCGGCAAGCCCCAGATAATCCACCACCAGACCGCCCGGCTTGTCGCGAAAAACACGGTTCACGCGGGCGATGGCCTGCATGAGGCCGTGCCCCTGCATGGGCTTGTCGGCATACATGGTGTGCAGGCATGGCGCGTCAAAACCGGTCAGCCACATGTCGCGCACGATCACGATCCGGAAGGGGTCTTTGCTGTCCTTGAAACGGTTGGCCAGTTTGCGGCGTTTGTCCTTGTTGCGGATATGCGGCTGCCAGTCCGGGCCGTCTTCGGCACTGCCGGTCATCACCACCTTCACCACGCAGTCTTTGCCTTTCTCGGCCTCGGTGTCGTCATTCGTGTCGCTGGCCCAATCGGGTCGAAGCTTGATGAGCGCCTCGTAAAAATCCACGCAGATGCGGCGGCTCATGCACACGATCATGGCCTTGCCGTCCATGGCCTCCACGCGTTTCTCGAAATGCGCCACCAGATCGGCGGCGATGAGAGCGACGCGTTTCGGATCTCCCACCAACGCTTCCAGCGCGGCCCACTTGGACTTGAGCTTTTCCTTCTTCGTCTCTTCTTCGCCTTCGGTGATCTCTTCAAAATCCGCATCGAGCGTCGGCAGTTCGCTGGCGTTCAGGCCAAGCTTGGAGATGCGGCTTTCATAGTAGATCGGCACCGTGGCCTTGTCGGCAACGGCACGCTGGATGTCGTAGATGGAAATGTAGTCGCCAAAAACCGCCCGCGTGTTGGCGTCGGTCTTCTCGATGGGCGTGCCGGTGAAACCGATGAAGGAGGCGTTTGGCAAGGCGTCCCGCATGTGCCGGGCCAGGCCGTCGATAAGGTCGTATTGGCTGCGGTGCGCTTCGTCGGCAATGACGATGATGTTCCGGCGTTCGCTCAAGCAGGGCATCCGCTCTCCCCGCTCGGGCAAAAATTTCTGGATCGTGGTGAAGACCACTCCCCCGCTCGCCACGGCCAGCAATTCGCGCATCTTCTCACGGTTTGCAGCCTGCACCGGAGTCTGACCGAGAATGTCATGGCAGCGCTGAAATTGGCCGAAAAGCTGGTCATCAAGGTCGTTGCGATCGGTCAGGATTACCAAGGTCGGGTTCTGCATCGCACTCTCGCGGATCACGCGAGCGGCAAAGAACAGCATGGTGAAACTCTTGCCACTACCTTGAGTGTGCCAGACAACTCCCGCACGCCGATCGCCCGGCTTGCCGCCATGCATGCGTCCCGCCCAATAGGTGCCTGCGCTCTCGCTGAGCGTTGCGCTCTTTCCCGCGAAATCATGCGGAGTGAGCGAGGCGCGAATGGTCTCTTCCACCGCCGCGTTCACAGCGTGGAACTGATGGTAGCCCGCGATAATCTTGTGCAGCGCACCGGAGTCCGGATCCTCTTCGAAAACAATGAAATGCTGGAGCAGGTCGAGAAACCGCTGCCGCTCGAACACTCCGCGTACCAACACTTCAAGTTCAAGAGCCGACTTCGGCGCATCTGTTTCCCCGTCAATGGTACGCCAGACCTTGAACCATTCCTGATTCGCCGTCAGCGAGCCCATGCGGGCCTGCAAGCCGTCACTGACCACAAGCAGCGCGTTGTAATGCAGCAACGAAGGAATCTGCGCCTTGTAGGTTTGGAGCTGCGCATAAGCGCTCCAGATCGTCGCGTCCTCATCCGCCGCGTTTTTGAGTTCGATCAGTCCCAGCGGGAGCCCGTTGACGAAGATCACGATATCGGGCCTGCGGTTATGCTGGCCTTCGATGACCGTGAACTGGTTCACCGCCAGCCAATCATTGGCATGCACATCTTCAAAATTTACCAGTCGCGCATGGTCACCCGCGATGCTGCCATCGGACCGCGAATACTCCACCGGCACTCCGTCACGGAGCATTTTGTGAAACGCGCGATTCGTCTGAGTCATTGACGGCGTTGCCACCAGTAAAACCTTGCGCAGGGCATCTTCCCGCGCCTCTTCGGGCATGGCCGGGTTCAGACGTCTGATAGTATCACGCAGACGTGCACAAAGCACCACATCACCAAACGAATCCCGCTCCGCCGCAAGCTCACCGGGCGCGAGCATCGGGCCGTGCAGGGCGGCATAGCCCAGTTCCTCGAACCATTGGAGGGAGGCTTCTTCGATGAGAGATTCGGTGATGTTCATGGCTGTTGGGGCTTAGGTTTCTTGGGCCAGGGCAATTTCTTCAAATCTATTGTGGCCTGCTCGAAGTCCGCATCCACTGGGCGGGGGCACGGCGCTTTTTACCCGATAGCCCACCGAAGTGATGACAACGAGATTGTCAAAACGGGCCGCATAGTTCTTCTGGTCGGCGGCAGTTGTTAAGTACTGCTTAAAAACTGCCGTTTCCTCCAATTCGTTGTCGCTGAAAATGCGCTTCAGGTGCTGGTTGATGGCGGGGATGGAGACATCGTAAAGAGCGGCCATCATCTTCTGCGTCAGCCAGATGTTCTCTTCCTCGTAGCGCATTTCGATACTGACATCCGAGTCGCCTCCGGCAGCCACAAAGGTGAGGTATTCAGCCGCCGAAGAACGGACCAGGGAGGTTGCGGTGTCCTTTTTGGCGCGACCACCGGGATTGGATATTTTTTTACTCATAAATTCAGACTCCTCCCCAACCAAACTTGAAACGCTGAATAGTTGCATGCACCTCTTTGGGCATGGCCGGGTGCAGATGCCGTATGGCTTCACGCTGGCGTGCGATAAGCAGCAGGTCAGTAAACGAATCACGTTCCGTTGCAGGTTCGTCGGGCGCGAGCATCGGGCCGTGGGAGGTTGCGTAACCCAGTTCCTCGAACCATTCGAGTACGGCGTCTTCGATGATGGATTCGTTGAGACTCATGGCTGTGCAATTGGAAATGCTACTGGAGCTGTAGCCTCGAAAACTGGAGCATCATCCACGAATGCGTCACCCATCATCATTTTGTAGTGAGCAAGGTGGTCCGATTTCTTGAATATCTCACGAAAAACTTTGAGGTAAATTTCTACCATTGAGCTATCCATTGAAACATAGAGATCATCGAGGACAAAATGCGAACCGTCATTGACCCACGAAAAGAGCGATTTGCAGATGAGCTTCTCTTTACCCTCAAACATTCCGCAAATCTTGTCGGGATCGGCGCCGCCGAGAATCTTGAAGTAGTTCTCAAGAATCCTTCTTAAAGTATTTTGAATCGTCAGGTTCGAGCGGTCTGTCCTGCGAACTTCGGACCATAGCAACTCATAAGAAGTTTTGTTGGGGTTGGTATTATGCTTCTCGATTTTAGAAACTAGATCCGATTTACGAACCACCCAAAACGTCTCCTCGCCCATCGCCACCTTCCGACGGTCTGGATTGAAGGTCACTTCCTTATGAAAATATACGTTATGCGTGAGCACGAAAACTTGCTTAATGTACCCTGTTCCTTCCCGGACTTCATCAAAGACATTTTTGATGAGACTACTAACAATGAAGAGGATGTCGCTATCGAGACTGGAGACAGGGTCGTCGAAAACAACGATTCGGTCGTTCGTCATCCCGCTCTCTGACTCGCTGCCTTTAAGTAGGTGGTAGAAGTAAAGGAAGGTGACGAAGGTCTTTTCTCCTTCGCTCAACGTCGCCTTTGCATCTGAACCGTCCGGGCGTACTAATTTGTAAGATGTCCCGCTCACGGTTCTGGTGAGATTGAATCCTTGGAAGCCAAATGAAATGAGTAACTCATTGATGCCGTCGACAGTGGGCTGAACGCTCGTTGTCTGCTTTTCCAACTCACGAATTTCAGCGGCCTTAATCCTTCGTTCTTCAGTCGCTTTTTCAATCTGGTCCTTCATTGCAGTGATGGCTTTATCCAAAGCCTCTTTGGCCGTCTTGAATGCGTCGAGATCTGCCTTCAGCTCCTCTAGCGCAAACCTCCAAACTTGTGATGTCAGGATTGTGCGTTCGGTCACGAGGTTTGCGACCACCTTGTTATGGGCTGCAACTTGAATGTTGGCGTCGTCGATTACAGCCTTGATTGCCGTCGTCACATTAGTCAGCGATTCCAATTCAACTACCTGACTCGCTTCCTTCCTCTTTCCAGCAATACGTTGGTTGTTGAGCGTAATTTTAGTGTCGAGGAGTTCTTTCTCTGCCTTCAGCTTCTCAACGTCGAGGAACTTTGACGGAGACGCGATGATTGTGGCGAGCTGCTGCTGTAACCGCCTCGCCTCTGTGGCGTAGTCAGTGGCAAGATCATCGATTACCTTGCTGTCATTTACAAATGCCTCGTCAAAGTATTCGTCCAAGCTCCGCCTCAATGCTGCGGTCGTCTTTTGTTGGCAGAACGGACAGACTTCCTCATTCACATCATAGAACGCCCGTCCAGCGCGAACCCAATCGCTGTTTCCGAGCTTCTTGATCATCGCAGCGATATCGACATCATCCTTTCCAATAATACGCTTCTTTAGAATCGGGTCTGCTTCACATGAAAGAAGCTTCGTCGTGTCGATGGCGGCAACAAACGCCTCCGTTATTGGTGTTGGACCAAAGATGCTCGCCGCCTTTTTTTCCAAATCGGTCTGCGGCAGGAGCGTGGCCGCATTAGAGGCGTGTTCCTGAAGAATTTTCGATCTAAAACTATCCTTGCTTCCCATGTAGCCTTTGAAAGCACCTTGTACATGCTGTCCATCAAGCTTCTGCTTCAGCGTCCAACACTTCTCTCTTAAAGCAGATTCGAGAGCTGCCAACTCTACCTTCTTGCCAGCCGTGCCGTCTGCGCTCGTCAAACATTGGGTAAGGTTTTCAATCTTTGCAGTGAGTGCGCCTTGTTCTGCCTTGACCGTTTCAATTTTCGTCAGCGTGTCCTTCTGCTTCTCGCCCAATGTGAAAACACCTTTGAGTTCGGGGAGCTGATGGAAGTTTCGTTCCACGAAATCGTGGTTATAGACCATTGGTTGAAGCTTCGTTCCGCCTTTCCATTTTACTTGGCAGGAAGGGAAATCCGTCTCTTTTGCGATAACTCTACTGACAGTCGTTTTCCCAGTCCCGTTCGAGCCATATAAGAAATTGAATCGGGACAACCCGGCGAGTTGTTCAGGCGCTCCTGCATAGGTCGCAACGTTCGCAATGGTGATGGATTCAATCATGATGCCTCTATGTTGAGTTCTTAAATCGACAACTCCCCTCTCAGCAGCTTCGGCAGCAGCGTGTCGCGCAGAGTGGCTAGGGTACGAGATTCTGTGGAGTTGGCTTTGATTTTCGCCATCAGTGGCGAGGTGAGTTCGTCGAAACGCCGGGCAACTTCAGACGGCGGGACAGCTAGCCAAAACGTATTAAAGCACTCGGACGGAACGCGCTGACGCCCGCTGGTTCCGGTCATATTTTGTATAGCGTGGGAGCGCAGCGCGTCGGAACGGGCGAGGAGATAGCCAAACTGCGGGGGGAGCGGTGACTTCGGAGTAAAAACGATGTACTCTGTTGACCCCCATCCGACTTGACCATCATCAAGGAAATCCACATATCCGGTTTTACCATTTTCCAAGCATGGTGTGATGCGGGCGAGGAGCGTGTCTCCGTTTTGAAACTTAGTGCCTGAACTGAATACCCGGTCAATTACCTCCTCAGCAGAATGCCCCTGTGTCGGGAGGTTTTTCATGTCGAGATAAGGCGCGACAGAGCCTTTTTTCAACAAACGACGAGGGTTCACTTCTATAGCGTCAGGCAAACGCAACGGCTCCCATCCATTTGGAATGTGCCCAGCCTCAGAATCTTGAAACGAATCCGGAAACAACGCCGCCGTAGCCTCATCCATCCCCACAGGCTGGCGTCCATCAAGCTTGGCTCGGACTGGGTCGAAATCCACAAACCAGCTCTGGAACAGCGCCCTCGCCATCGCCTCCAGCGTCGCGTTCATCCGCCGGTTCAATTCGATCTTGTCGTCCAGCGCCCCAAGTACCGCCGCGATGGCTTTTTGCTCGGCGAGGGGAGGGAGTGTGAGAGGAGTGTTACGGAGGATGCCAAGATTAGTGTGCGGGACCCCTGTCTGAATAGCGTTCTGCCGGATATAAGCCTGCTGTTCGGGACTCGTAAAAATGTAATAGAGAAACAGTGCGTCTGCTTTTTTAGAGTCCACGGTGAGCTTCATCTGGCTTTGTGAAATCAGGTAACGATCCGCGCCCCTCTGGGGAACGAGAGCAACCTGACCGAGCGTTCCGCGTTGGGTAAAAACAAGATCGCCACGCTTCGCGCAATTCGCGGCAAGTTCGTCAGCTTTTTCTGGTGTAACATATGCGAATTCACCATCAACCCACCTGCCGTGCCCCATATTCGTCCCACGAATTACTGGAACCCCGCTCGGAACGTAATCGGAAGAAACCAAGTTAGAACCGAATGGCCCACCAACAAGGGAATTGCGGCTTAATGCCGCAACCTCACCGACAGTGCATTCGATTACGAAATCACCCCCCATAACCCAACCCCTTCAAATTCGCCTTAATCGCCGCCTCCAACCGCGCCGACTCCTCGAACTGTCCCTTCAATTCCGCCACCAACCGCGTCATCTTCTCCTCAAAAGGTTCCCCATCATCTTCAACCGCTTCCGCCCCAACATAACGCCCCGGCGTCAACACAAAACCATGCGCGGCAATATCGGCGGTTGTGGCGGATTTACAGAAACCGGCGATGTCTTCGTATTCGGTTGCGCCGTTGTCTCCTCGCCAGCGGTGATAGGTGCCGGCGATTTTCTCCATATCGGCGTCGGTCAGTTCGCGGTGGACGCGGTCGATGAGGGTACCGAGTTTGCGGGCGTCTATGAACAGGGTGTGTTTGCGGCGGTCGCGGAACCCGCGTTTGGTGTCGGTTCCTTTGTTTTTTGTCAGGAACCACAAGCAGACCGGAATCTGCGTGCTGTAGAAGAGCTGACCGGGCAGCGCCACCATGCAGTCCACGAGGTCGGCCTCGATCAGGGCGCGGCGGATGTCGCCCTCTCCTGACTGATTGGAAGACATGCTGCCATTGGCCAGGACAAAACCAGCCATGCCTTGGGGCGCAAGATGGTGGATAAAGTGCTGCACCCAGGCGAAGTTGGCGTTGCCCTTGGGCGGAATGCCGAACTGCCAGCGCACGTCGTCGTCCTTGCGGAACCAATCCGAATCATTGAAGGGCGGATTGGCCAGAACATAGTCGGCTCTTAGGTCGGGATGCAGATCGCGGCGGAAGGTGTCGGCGTGCTCAGGGCCAAAATCAGCCTCGATGCCGCGCAGGGCCAGGTTCATGACGGCCAGGCGGCGAGTGGTTGAATTGCTCTCCTGTCCGTAAATGCTGATGTCCCCAACTCTGCCGCCGTGGGCTTCCACGAATTTCTCGGACTGCACGAACATGCCGCCGGAACCGCAACAGGGGTCATAAATGCGGCCTTTATATGGCGCGAGCATCTCGACCAGACAGCGCACGACACAGGATGGCGTGTAGAACTGTCCGCCGTTCTTGCCCTCGGCGCTGGCAAAGCGGGTCAGGAAATACTCGTACACGCGCCCGAGCAGATCAACGGAACGGTGCGTCTGTTCACCCTCGCTGGCTGCCGTGAGGGTGATGGTGGCGATCAGGTCGATGAGTTCGCCAAGCCTGTGCTTATCGAGACCGGGCCTGGCGTAGTCCTTGGGCAAGACGCCTTTCAAACGCGGATTGTCACGCTCGATGGCGACCATGGCATCATCCACGATCTTGCCAATGCCGGGCTGCTTGGCGTTGGCCTGGAGATGGGACCACCGGGCATCCGCAGGGACCCAGAAAACATTCTCGGCCTTGTATTCATCCGGATCTTCGGCGTTCGCGCCTTCATAATCACCAACGCCTGCGATCAGCTTGGCGCGGTGCTCTTCAAAACTGTCTGAAATATATTTGAGAAAAATAAGCCCAAGGACAACGTGCTTGTATTCCGCCGCGTCCATATTGTTGCGCAGCTTGTCGGCAGCGAGCCAGAGCTTGGCCTCGAAACCAAGATTGGCCGTGGGTTTGGTGTCATTTTTTTTGGGACGAGCCATGAAAATCCAATCTCCGGGAAAATGATGCGGTTAAAACTCACAAAGGCGACGTCAGAGTCGCGCCTGTCAACAAAACTTTCAGGGCCATAACGCAGAGCACGTGTATGACACAAGACATAATTTCACGGAGTTGCAGACTACGTAGATAGATATCCCGACGTTCCGGAGGATATAGGTAGGTAATTTCGAAAATTCAGGAAATTGATCCGCAACATGTTCAATGCAGTACTCAAAAAAAGATTAATTCCGGCTGCCCAAACATCGCAGCAGCCGGAATCCTGTAGATCATATTGCCACGTCTCACATAAATGCGATGACCCGATCCATGCTCATACGAGCCCTTCCTGTACAGAGCGCAGTCTTTGCTTGATCTTGAAGATGTCGAAAATAACTGCCGCTTGGACGTGGCGTCACTCAAATCCTTAATCACAGTACTGCAAAAAGTCGTCATCCTCTTGAAGAAGGTGATCAATTCCTTTTTAACTATCTGAAAAGAATTGATTTCACACTATTACCCGACATGACCAGCCTACCCACGCTGAGCAAACGCTCGCGAGAATAACACGCATTCTTTCGCGATTTTTTGCAGTATTGTCTCTTCAACAGCTTTTCATATGTCAGAAAAGTCACGAAGACTTTCCTTCAAGTGTACAACGAAGAGAGGCAGCAACCAAAATTCAACTCGGAGTCTCTACTCCTGGCTGCTTTAAAACAGGAAACTTTACAGCAGCGCACGCCTTGCTTACAATGCCAAATAGTTGAAATATTGGACTTGGATCATCAACTATTTCTACAAAAAATAGCCATTAAAAGCCCTGAACCTTCGCAACGGATATGTTGTCATCACGTATCAACGACCCGGCTTGGCTGATACCGACCATAAACCCTGTACTGAGGTCACTGCAAAAAGTCGTCATCCCCTTGTAGAAGGGGATCCATGCCTTTTTAACTATCTGAAAAGAAAGGATTTCGCACTATTGCCCGACATGGACCTCCTACCCATGCTGAGCACACGTTCGCGGGAATGACACTCGGATTCTTTTGCGACTTTTTGCAGTGTCGTCTGCACTGACATAAGCTCAATAGTGACGAGGCAAAGAGGAGATTTACGGATGAATAAACTGTTCTGTTTGGCTGGCACGTTGTTGTTCATTCTGGGTTCGCTGTTCTTGAGCGGTCCGGCGAATTCCATGCACGAGCCTTTCGCGTGGCCCTATGCGGACCTGCAAGTGTTGCGGACCCAACGGGTAACCCAGCTGGAAAACGTCCTCGGCCGACTCGAGGAAAAAGCCCGTGCGGCGGCCACGGACAAGGTGATCGTGTCCGTGCTTGAACTCTCGGCGTTCCATGCCCAGGCTCAGCGCCAGGGGGCGGTCGACGGCGATTTTGAAGTCAAGATTTCCGAGATGAAGGAAAGTTTTCGCCGATATTACATGGAGAATTATTACCTTTTCTACGACATTCTTTTCATCGACACGACCGGAGCCGTGGTCCACAGTCTGCGGGGAGAAAACGACCTCAAGACAACCCTGACCGCGGGAGAGGCGGCCTCCTCGCCCCTGGGCGCCTGCATACGTCGGCATCCAAAGAGCGAGGTGTTCATCGACTACCACGACTATACGCCGTCATCCGAACCCGCGGCCTTCCTGGTGGAGCCAATCCTGAAACAGGATCAATTGCTGGGATGGATCGCCTTGCAGTGTTCGGTCAACAAGATCAACGCCCTGTTCGCCCCGACCGGAGAAGAGTACGAAACCATGGAAACCCTTCTCGTCAACGAAAAGGGCATCATGCTCACGGATTCCCAGTTCTTCGGCGATTCGAGTGTACTCCGGGCACATCTGAACTTTTCCAATGTGCCGTCAAAGTTCGCCCAGGGCCAAGGACGCATGGAGGTAACAGACTACCGTGGGCAGGAATGCCTTACGACTTTTCAGGTAGTGAATTTTAAGGGGACGCGGTGGCTGGTGGTGGCCAAGGTGGACAAAGACGAGGTTGTCACCAGGGAATTCGCCCTGCATGAGCGGTACTATACCCAGCGACTGCTCCAGGCGATGGCCAAGCAATCCTGTCCGGCGATGAATCCACCGGCGCAAAGGGCCAAAAAAACGGCCGTCCGGGTGGACATGGACGAATTCTACCGAGCCGAACGCAGCCAGGGCCTTCGGACCTTCGGCATATCGACCTGTACGGGCTTTCTTGCCGTCCCGCCCGGTGAATTCGCCTATCTGGCGCATGTAAGCAACAAAGACCAGACATATGGCGGAACGGAAACCAACCTGTTGGATCAAATCCTCGAAAACATAGAGCGTTTCGATGTATCCCGTAGCGGGAAGCGTGAGTTGTCCTTCCTGATCGTGGCCCCGCATCTGGACGGTCTGGAGGGCTCGCTGGATCAGATCCTGGACAGAGGGTATCTGCTTTCCCAGATCAACGTTCTCTCATGTCCGCAGGCCCGAACCGGCGAAATCCGCTACGATTGCGAAGGCACCGTGATCACCTGGACCGGCCCTGACCTCAAGCCTTTGGGCGCACACAATATCGAAGACGCAGTCAACCTTGGGAAACTCATGGAGACAATCATCGCCCAAGGCCCGCCGGAATGATTCTCATGAAATACAAGGCGAACATCCAAAAACGGCAAATAAACGACTGAAAGTCAAACGCCCAGCAGCTTCCCCAAAGACTAATTCAATGATGATAGCGCATTAACGGTAATCCGCTCATTCTCGCACCATCTTCCTGCGCCGGACGTTGTGCCATCTAGGCAGCACAGGACGGCACCCAGAGCTTTCCTGCGCATTACCCAGGAAAGCGCCAGCGCCAAGCATCGTTCATATCCATACTTGGATGGACTTGAGCACACCTCTTCCTGTAGGATTGCTTGTACAGCCATGCATGACCGGATCGCACTGCGCGGCACGGGCTTATCGCCCAGGGTGATTCTGGCTGAGCATGATGTCGTAGCTATCCATCTGCACGGATATTTCAGGCTGGCTCATGTTGATACGAATATCGGCATGGGCATTCATGCCACGGGCTTCGGAGACCTCATTGCCCATGGTACGGCAACCATACTGAAGCCTGAAGTCGTAAGCGACTTTGTATTCACCACCGGGAAGAGTTGTAATCGAAATACTATTCTCTTCAACGGTCTTCACCCCCGGTGAGGAAATTGACTCCATACCGACATCGGCAAGAGCAGGATCCTTGAGCATGCCTGTCAGCACGTCTGCCCCCATCGCCTGATGCAACGAATACGTCACCTTGCCCGCCATTTCAGTACTGGTAAAGGCTTCGGCCAACCCTCGCAGTTCACGCTGCATGGCGTCACCGTTGTTGGTACCCGTTGCACCGTAGAGACGCCCATCAACCTCTATGCCGTTTCTGAAGAAGTCCTTAAGAAACTGCGTTCCGAATTTATCCATATATTCTGCCTGGAATTCACGTGAACCGCCCGGTATAGTCACACCGCCGTAGTCATTAGTCTTGGCGAACTTCACTATTCCGTCGGTCACCTTCTGACCGAGTTGCGCCAGGTTCACGTCCTGTCGCGCGTTATACCAACCTACAGTATGAACGTTGGCTGGAATCGCGGCGCGGATCTGCGCCATGCTCAATTGCCCGACGCCGGGACTCTGCAACGCAAGGCTGGACGCGAGGGAGTCAATTCCTGCCATCTTTGCCAGGGAATTGAGGAGCAGGTACGCCCCATCGCGTTCATCGGCAAGTCGTCTATTGTTGGTTTCCCCATGCGCCAGTGCGAAACGCAGGGCAACGAAGTCGCTCTGAGGCTCGACAAGCCGGGCGAGTACAGAAGCGGGAGTCTGTCCTTCAGGAATATGCGCAAGCTTGGCGCCGATGTTGATAGAAAGATCACGAACGGTTGCAACTTCGTCAGCACCTTCAAGACCCGGTCGCAACTTGGGAGCATTGGGATCACCCCCCGGCTGGTCGACTGCTGTCCTGATGGCTTGGGCCAGACTGCTGATTGCGGAGTGAGTGTCTTGACCGGGCAACGGGCCAGCCGCGAGCTGTTCAATTGAATGCGAGACCTGCCCGATGCACTCGCATATCGATTTGACCATTCCTGTATTGATGGTACTTGGAAATTCGATAATAGCATTGCGGGCCACAGCACGTTGCTCGACCGTCAGCGTTGCGTTGTTGTCGACCTCTGCTATGGTGTTCAGAAAATCGTTTATAACTTTGTCAGCTACTGCAATGGCTTCCTCGCTGGTAGGCGGATGGGTGTTCTTGATCTTAAACTCAACGTTAAAACGACTTTCCATACTCTTATAAAGCTTACCCAGATCGGCGGGAGTAAACTCAAAATCCATCCCCCGGGCCTGCATGGTGTCATGTAACCGCTGACACAGAGGGGCATCAGGCGTTGAATGATTGCCCACGACGTTCAGTTGGGCAGCCATAGCCCCGTCAAGCTTGGCAAGACATTGAACGCGGCACGCCTCGCTCAGCATTTCCCGGGCATCCGAAAGACCCGGGGCATGCATTCCATGTCTTTCGCCCCATTGGCGACATTTTGTCTGCAGGGTATCCATCAACTGTTGCCGGTCTTGCGGTGCGAGAGGGATGTCCGCCATGCCGAACCTTTCCGCCCATCCAGTGAATATGGCGTCGAAATCCTGTTCCAGCCTTTCTTTGAGGCCCGCAATGTTGATATCAAGATTCGATGAAACGGCTTGTTCTTCACTGGCCATCCGTATGACCGTGGCGGTGGCCTGTGCCATCGCGCGGCCCGAAATGGGCTTGCCTGGGGCACTGTGGGCCGAAAGCAGCTTTTGAGCCACATCAAGGGTGTTGTTGCTGACACCAACATCGCGCAACTGCGCAACGAGATTGCCCACGACCTGCCTATTACTCTGGGCCGTTTGGCTGTTGCCGACAGACTTGATCCAGTTGACGGCCCGACCGAATGCGTTGCGGGTGCCTGCGACAAGGGCATCACCCTCGGTCTTTACGTGCTCCGCTCCGATGGCCTCAAACTGGCTTCGCATTGCTCCCAAGGCTTGAAAATCGACAACCATGGCAACCTTCCTTGCTGGTATGTAGTGTGAACGTACTTTTTTTAGGCAATGGCAAGAGGCACAGCGCTACCCTTCGTAACCAGCCTGGTGACTACGAAAATCATGCCAATGCGTCTGAATCAGACCCGGAGTGCCATGCCGGACAGATACGCGCTGTCCGCACCAGGAGTTTCGGCTCCTATTTCACGTGCGGCCTCGCGCAGGCCTTCGGCGGTGTTCACATGGCTTTCGAGAAATGCCTCCAGACCGCCAAGAGCAAGTGCATCTAGGCCAACAGAGTTGGCATAGATCAGCCCATGTTGTTGGCTCAACCCTACAATGCCCGCACCGCTTATGGCCAGACCAAGGTTCTGTTCAAGTCCATACTGGCACAGGGCCGCCGCTACAGCACTTTCATCCGGCAACGTGGTGATGACGGTGAACGCGAAAAGTCGCTCCTTGTCGCGCACCAGTTCAAGGTTCACCACTACATCGTCGAAGCTGAGCGCACAGGCACCCGAAGCGTCAAAAGCAAGACTGGGAATGCCCATTTGTTCACCGAACGCGCCAAGCGCTTTTTCAACTGTGTCCATTATCCCTCCCGGAATTTCAATATGCCTGAAGCAACACCATGTGGCTATGACAAAGCCATACACACATGCAAAAATATTCAGTTTTTTTGAACAAATAGTTCTAGATTGTCAAAATAAAATCGAATCAAATCTGCCTGGATTCTCAGTACTGAAACTTATGGGATTCCCCCACTACAGACCAAGTTAGCCAAAGAAGCTGGTCCGTGATAGTTGGTTCGCCATGCCAGCCCTGACCTCCAAGATTTGCAAACACATCCCCGTCATTCGCATGGTCAAGCTGCGCAAAAAGTAAAGACTCTTGCTTCTATCGCAGATCAGAGACGTCCGTGAAAGATGCGGGCCTGAGCGCTTACGTCTAAACCATCGGAAAGCGGGCAGTTTCATTTTTGTTGGTGACAGGGACGGTAAAGTCACTTTTGCTCCTCGTGCCGCCGGTGGGGGCAAAGGTCAGCTCTTTTCCGCTCAGAATCACGTGATACCAGCGGGGTTCCTCCTTCTGGGACTTCTTCATTAGCTGCTTAGAACAAAGACAGCCATGGAATCGATCCGTATCCACCCAAAAGATCTGGTTTATTGGTTTTCAAGGAACTCCAATTTCATATGACACTCGCTTTTATCGCTGTTGTTTTTGGTCTGGCTCTTCTGGTCTGGAGCGCCGACCGCTTTGTCGAGGGCTCAGCCTCTGTCGCCCGTTATTTTGATATGCCGCCGCTTTTGATCGGTATGGTTATTGTCGGCTTCGGCACCTCCGCACCTGAAATGGTGGTTTCAGCCCTGGCCGCCTTGCAGGGTACCCCTGGAATTGCGCTTGGTAACGCCTACGGCTCCAACATCACCAATATAGCGCTAATCTTGGGGATCACGGCGCTTATCAGCCCTATCGCCGTACATTCAAATGTTTTGCGCAAGGAGTTGCCCATTCTCGCGGTTGTGACCATTATCGCAGCATGGCAACTCAAGGATGGTGAAATTTCGCAGTTCGATGCCTTAGTGTTGCTTGCTGTGTTTGTCGGGCTTATGGCCTGGACCATCTGGCAAGGGTTGAAGAACAAAAATGGTAATGACCGCACTGACCCTGTTGCTGTTCGTCATTGGCTACGGGTTCCGGGGGCCAGGCCGTATCAACCGCATTGAGGGCGTGCTACTCTTGGCCTGTTACACGGGATACACGACCTACCTGATCAGCACGGCTTTCTGACAACGGGCATAGGCCGATCCGACTCCCGGTTTGAAAACCGTAACTGCATAGGGAAACCAGATACAAATTATTGCTATTTGAACTCATATGTTACCCAAGGATGCGAACGATATGTCTCAAATTCAAAAATCAGAGCAGAGCCGACTGGAAAAATTCACTTTTCTCATGATGCTTGTGCTCGTGAGCCTGCTTTTTGTACTCTTGCTCTTGCCTTTCTGGGGAGCGATCTTTTGGGCATGTATCATTGGTTTGATTTTTTCACCTATGTACCAACGTCTGCTCAGAATGGGAAAACAAAAGCCCAATCTGGCGGCACTGGGGACATTATTGATTTGCTTTGTAATCGGTATCATCCCCTCATTGTTTATTATCATCTCCTTTTTTCGAGAAGGAGCAAGTCTTTACAACCGTCTCAAAAGCGGAGAATTTGATATTGCAGATCGTATTGATAAAGTTCAAACAGCTTTTCCAGGCATAAAAAGCTTTTTTGACCGATTTGACCTTGATATCAATAGCATTCAGTCACAACTTTCTGATTTCGCTCTCACTTCTAGTGGTTATATCGCTCAAAACGCGCTTGCGCTTGGACAGGGGACTTTACAGTTTTTTGTAGCTCTTGGATTGATGCTTTATATGGCTTTTTTCATGCTTCGAGACGGGGACAAACTTGTAGCGACACTTGTTCGTGCCTTACCCTTGGGGAATGAGCGTGAGTATTTGCTCTTTAACAAGTTTGCCGAAGTCGTGCGTGCGACAGTGAAAGGCAATCTGCTTGTTGCAGCCGTTCAGGGAATCTTGGGAGGATTTATTTTCTGGGTTCTCGATATTCACGGAGCGTTGTTGTGGGGAGTCGTGATGACGCTACTCTCTTTAATACCAGTCATTGGAGCCGGATTGATCTGGGGGCCTGTCGCTATTTACCTGTTCGCTATTGGTGACTGGCCCCACGGAGTGATCCTGGTAGCATATGGAGCCGGCGTTATCGGATTGGCCGATAATATTCTGCGACCGCTTCTGGTCGGGCGCGATACAAAATTGCCTGACTATATAGTTCTGCTTTCGACGCTCGGCGGTTTTTCATTGTTCGGAATGAACGGATTTGTTCTTGGACCCTTGGTTGCTGCACTTTTCATTGCATTTTGGGAAATTTTCATACGGGAATTCAACACTTCAAAATCATGAAATTCCAGCACGGAATAACTAATTACATATCTTATTATATTGAATCGGGAAATTTTCTTTCATAAGCCATACAGCTTACGGCGAGAAACAAGAGAATAAGACCAAGAACAACGACTATGGCACGAGTTCCAAGCCATTGAATGAAAAAAAACGAAACAGCGATGGCTCCGGAAATGCTTCCCAAAGTCGAAACAGCATACACCCGACCAGCCGTTCGGCCTATTTCATCCAGTCCTGTAGCGCTCAATTTGATCACAAAAGGCGAAACCATGCCCATGAGCACCGACGGCACCAAAAAGAACACCACGCTGATCAGGAGTACGGAAAACCGAAATTCAAAACCCAAATCCGCGACATATCTACCGACCGGCAGATAGACGAGCGGAAGGACCAGAATGCAGACCGCGGCAGAGGCCAGTATCTTGGCCAGTACCACCAGACTCGGGCGTCTGTCGGCCAGCCCCCCTCCGAGCCAGTAGCCGATACTGAGGGCCAACAGAAAGACGCTGATCAGGCTTCCCCAGACATAGACAGAATTACCGAAATACGGGGCCAGTATCCGACTGGCAACAATTTCCAGCCCAAGCAGAACCCCGCCGGACAGAAAAGCCACGCTGTAGACGAGGAAATCGAAGGCATGTCGCATGCTATGTAGTCGACCCTGAAAATATGACAATATACTGAAATAAATTGAAATTTACTCGGAAATAACGTATTTCGAATAACCAGTAATGCAGTGAAAAATGC
>NZ_FOTO01000017.1:0-63398 GCF_900114595.1 Desulfomicrobium norvegicum
TCCGAACTCGGAAGTTAAGACCTCCAGCGCCGATGATACTGCAAGTTCACTTGTGGGAAAGTAGGTCGTCGCCAGGACTTTTTTATTCTCTTCTCCATACAATGAGTGTCACTCTCGCCATCCTCACCTTTCTTCTGCTTGTCCTCGCTTTCTTCACCCATATTTTTTCTTTTCCGGCAAACTGGTTCATCATCCTGATCTTGGGTGCCTGGTCCTGGATTACTCCTGAATCTCCCCTTACATTGACCACTTTTTTGGTATTCGTTGCAGTTGCCTTTCTTGGCGAGTGCATCGAGTTTGCCTTGCAAGCCGTCGGCGCTCGCAAATATGGTGCGTCTTCCTCGGGGAACTGGGGTGCCTTTGCCGGTGCCATCTTTGGAGCGATTCTTGGAGCCCCTTTTTTTCTTGGCCTTGGCGCCCTTTTAGGCGCGGTAGGCGGGGCTTATTTGGGTTGTCTTGGAGTTGAGCTGATGAACCATCGCCCGTTTGTCGAGGCCAAGAAAGCGGCTTTGGGCGCCATGATTGGCAAGGTTCTTGGCTTGGCCGTCAAAATAGGGATAGGCATCGCGTTTCTTGTCCACGCATTCGAACTGCTCTTCCGGGTTTGAAAATTTCGGAGTGGTCTCTAAAAAGTTCGTTTTTTTTAGAGTTTTGCAGTGACGATTAGGGATGGACATGTCATATATTCCCGGAATATCCTTCATCAATTTCGCGATCATAAGCTTTGGCCGCATTCTTGGCCAATTCGTCACAGCGTTCGTTTTCCGGGTTTCCCTCGTGAGCTTTCACCCAGTGGAATATCACCTTGTGTTTTTTTAACAAAGCCAGGAGCTGCTCCCAAAGGTCCCTGTTCTTGACAGGTTTTTTGGCCGAGGTCAGCCAGCCGTTCTTTATCCAGGACTGAATCCATTTTTTGGATATGGCGTCGCACACATAGCGCGAATCTGAATGGATATGCACGGTGCACGGCCTTTTTAGGTGCTCCAGGGCATGAATAACTCCCCGGATTTCCATGCGATTGTTCGTGGTTTCAATGTACCCTCGGCTCAGTTCCTTTCTCGAATCGGCCCACAGGAGCACTGCGCCCCAGCCACCCGGACCAGGGTTGCCCAGGCTTGAGCCGTCGGTATAGATAGTAATCAATGTATCGCTCACGTTATCCTCATTTTTATTGTTTGGCAGGTTGATGCGATTATCCAGGCGTTGTCCACGATTCCTTGACCTTGCGGTGGGAGTCTTTTACGAAGGAGCACTATGAATTGGGACTGGGAAAAACTACAAGAAAAACGACAGAGGCAGTCTGGCCCCATGCCTGGGCCGGATCTTGGTGATTTAAACGAAAAAGTCAAACAGTTTAAACAGATGAATTTGCCAGGTTGGCGAATCATCTTGCTTGTGGCCCTTTTGTTCTGGCTCGGGAGCGGTATCTATATCGTTCAGCCGGATGAAGTTGGCGTTGTCAAACGCTTTGGTGCCTATGAACGCACCACTGAACCTGGACCGCATTATCGGCTGCCTTTTCCGTTTGAATCCGTGCTGACTCCTCAAGTCACCAAGATTCAGCGGCTTGAAGTTGGATTTCGTGGGAGCACCGCCTTTACCGCAGGTTCAGGTGTCCAGGTACGGCAGGTCCCAGAGGAATCCCTGATGCTCACCGGCGACGAAAATATCGTCGACGTCCAGTTCATCGTTCAGTTCCTGATCGATAACGCACAGGACTATCTGTTCAACGTCGCCAATCAGGATAAAACTGTCAAGGATGCTGCCGAAGCGGCCATGCGTGAAGTCATCGGCTATAACAAGATCGATGCCGCCCTCACCGATGACAAGCTGACCATCCAGAATGACACGCGTGATCTGCTGCAAAAAATCCTGGACAGCTACAAGATCGGCATCAGGGTTGTCGCCGTTCAGTTGCAGGATGTTCATCCTCCTCGCCAGGTCATTGACGCCTTCAAGGATGTCGCCAGCGCCAAAGAGGACAAGAGTCGTTTCATCAATGAGGCGGAAGCCTACGAGAATGATCTGGTTCCACGCACGCGAGGTGAGGCCGCAGCCATCATGAACCAGGCGCAGGCTTACAAGGAAACCAAGATCCTGCAGTCCAAGGGTGACAGCGATCGTTTTCTTTATGTCCTTGAAGAATACCGGAAAGCAAAGGACATCACCAAAAAGCGCATTTATCTTGAAACAATGGAAGAGATCCTTTCCAGGCCCGAAGTGGAGAAAATTATTATCTCTAATGATTCCATGCAGCGGGTATTCCCCTATTTGCCTTTGCAGCGCTCCGGAAAGGCTGCCGTGAACGGCCAGGGTAAAGACGGAGGAGTGAACTGATGAGATCAATTCAATTTGCAATAGCCGGAATAGGCATAGCTGTTTTCATTCTGCTGCAATGTGTTTTTGTGGTTGATCAGACTGAGCGAGCTATCGTCTTGCAGCTGGGTAAACCTGTCGGCAATGCTGACTATGAACCTGGCCTGCATTTCAAGCTTCCTTTTGTTCAGAATGTCATATTTTTTGATTCCAGGGTTCTCGAATACGATGCACCTGCTGCAGAAATTCTTACCCAGGATAAGAAAAACATGGTTGTTGACAACTTTTCCAGATGGAGGATTGTCAATCCCCTTTTGTTTTATCAAAAAGTTCGAAGTGTACAAAATGGCTTGTCCCGCATTGATGATATTGTTTACTCACAGTTGCGCGAAGCCTTGGGCCGTTATACGCTCACCGAAATCGTGGCCGTTGAGCGATCCACAATCATGGACGAAGTGACAACAAAATCTAACGTACTGTTGGGTGAATACGGGATTCACATCATTGATGTGCGCATTAAGCGGACTGATTTGCCCCAGGAAAACCAGCTTGCGATCTATGGCCGCATGAAGGCCGAACGTGAACGCCAAGCCAAGCAGTATCGCTCCGAAGGCCGGGAAGAGGCTACCAAGATCACGACCCTGGCGGATCGCCAGCGGGCTGTCATTCTGGCCGATGCTCGCCGTGCCGCCGAGGCTACCCGAGGCGAAGGCGAAGCCGCCGCAACGGCCATCTATGCACAGGCTCTGTCCCAGGATCCTGATTTTTATGAATTCGTGCGGACCATGGATGCTTACAAGAAGACCATGAAGGATCAGACCCAGTTTGTCCTGACACCGCAGAGCGAGTTCTTCAAGTACCTCCAATAAGATAATAAATAAGCACAAAAAAAAGGCGACCCATCGGGTCGCCTTTTTTTTGTGCTCATGATTTTACAGAGTCTTTGCGTCTTCTTCCACCTGCTCGATCATCTTACGCCGTTCCTCAAGTATCCGTTTCGTAAGCTCAGGATCGTGGAGGGCCAGAATCTGGGCTGCAAGCCAGGCCGCGTTGCGTGCTCCGACCTTGTCCAGAGCCAGCGTGCCAACAGGAAATCCGGGGGGCATCTGAACGGTGGCCAGCAGCGCATCCCAGCCTCCCAGCGATGACGCGGAAATTGGTATCCCAAGGACCGGACGCACCGTTTTGGCCGCAACAGCACCTGCCAGATGAGCGGCAAGGCCGGCAGCGCAGATAAAGACCTGAACCCCGTCTTCTTCCAGTTCCTTGATCAGGCGGGAGGTGCGCTCCGGTGTACGATGAGCTGACGTGATGGTGAAGGTGCAGGAAATTCCCAGTTTTTCCAGGACATCCGCGCAAGGGCGCACTGTGCTCTCGTCGGACTTGCTTCCCATGAAGATTGCTACCTGTGGCATCATGACCTCCTTAAGCCCTTGTTAGCGATATCTTTGCGATAATAGCTGTTTTCAAAATGGATTTTGTCCACCGCCTGGTAAGCCCGCTCACGCGCTTGACGCAGGTCCGTGCCCAGGGCTGTGACGCCCAGGACCCGCCCGCCGCTGCTGACGGGAATGCCGTCTTGCAACTGTGTGCCGGCCTGGAAGACTTTGACGGATTCGATCTGCTCCGCGGCTTCGATGCCGTTGATGGCCATTCCTTTGGGATAACTTTGCGGGTAGCCCAGAGCGGCCATCACGACACAGCAGCTGGTCTCCTCGTGGAACTCCACCAGCTCTGGAGCAAGGGTGCCGTTCACGCAAGCAAGCATGATTTCCACCAGATCAGATTTGAGCCTGGCCATGAGCGGCTGACATTCGGGATCACCGAAGCGGACATTATACTCCAGCACCATAGTGCCCTGCTCAGTGATCATCAAGCCGGCATAGAGAACGCCTTTGAAGGGCTGGCCAATGGACGCCAGATGTCTGGTAATAGGACGGATGGCCAGATCGGCCATGGCCTCGTAATTCTCCTGCGGCAAAATGGGGGCGGGGCTGTAGGCACCCATGCCGCCGGTGTTGAGGCCGGTGTCGTCGTCCCCGATGCGCTTGTGGTCCTGCAACGATGGCATGGGCACGATCGTGGTCCCGTCGCAAAAAGCCATGAAAGAAGCTTCCTCGCCGATCAAGGCCTCTTCGACCACGACTGTTTGTCCGGCCTCTCCGAACACCTGCGTGACCATCATATCCCTTAGGGCCTCTTCTGCTTCGTCCATGCTTTGGGCGATGACCACGCCTTTTCCGGCAGCCAGGCCGTCAGCCTTGATGACCATGGGCAGGGAGTGCCCGCGCACATATTCCAGAGCCCGCTCATGACTGTCGAAGACTTGGAAGTCTGCTGTCGGTACTCCGGTTTCCCGCATCATGTTTTTGGCGAATGCCTTGGAGCCTTCCAATTGAGCGTCAAAAGTGCACGGGCCGAAACAAGGGATATTCACCGCTTTCAGGGCCTCGTTCAGCCCAAGGACAAGGGGCAGCTCCGGTCCGGCGACGACAAGCCCTATTTGGTTGTCGCGGGCAAAAGCGACAATGCCTTCCACGTCGTTATCCTTGAGTGGGACGTTGGTGCCCAGAAGGGCGGTTCCACCATTGCCCGGCGCTATGAACAATTTGTCCAGAAGCGGACTTTGACTGATCTTCCATGCCAGGGCGTGTTCCCGTCCACCGGCTCCAACTATAAGAATATTCAAACAATCCTCCTGTGGTCCAATTCTGATGGAAATGAGCGCTCTAGGAGCGGCGTTTAAACAATTTTTCCAGATCGCTTACACCCCACCGCAGCGCAACCGGGCGGCCATGCGGGCAGTAATTTTTTTCCGGCAGTTTTTGCCATGATTCGACAAGCGCCATCGCCTCGTCCGGCGTGAGGGTGTCTCCGGCCTTGATGGCGGCTTTGCAGGCCATCATCGCCCAGAGATCTTCCATGGAGGTGGCCTTCTCGGTCAGGATGTCCTGCAGAAATTCCTTGGCCTTGGATGGTGTCAGGAGCGTCGGAATGGAATGCAGCATCAGGAGTCCCGGGGCCAGTTCAAGAGAAAACCCCAGCTCGTCGAGTTTTGTCCAGATTTCCTGCGCCAGGATCGCCTGCGCGGGATGAAGAGAAATTTCAAGGGGAAGGAGAAGCGGCCGTCTGTCGCCGCGCGTGCTTTGGGCGCGCAGCATGTTGAACAGGACGCGTTCGTGGGCCGCGTGCTGGTCGATAAGCGTGATTTCGCTGCGTGCGGCCAGGATCAGGTATGTTTGGGCAAATTGTCCGAGATATCGTACTTCCGATGGCGTGGGAGCTTTTTGAGCGCTCGTCGGATCTGAGGATGGCTGGAACGCAGGTGTGTGCCGACTTGACTGGTCGGCTTTGGGGAACGCGCCGTCCGGAGTCTCGAAGAGTTTTTGCGCGGCGGCCGAGGATGCAAATTTTTGAGGCCAATCCTGGTCATAGATGGGGAGATTCGGTCCCGTTTCAACCTGCGCCTGGGCGGATGCGGAAAAACGAGGCTCCATCACGGGCAAAGTCGTATGCACCTGGCTTATGGAAAGCGGCTGGGAGTGATCAACGGTCTGCGTCTGGTGTGAATTGCGCTCCAAGGTCAGAAGGACGGCTCTGCGAACGATCCGGAAAATGGAGCCGTCGTCCTGAAAACGAACTTCGGTTTTGGCCGGATGCACGTTCACATCGACCTCATCCGGGGGGATGCACAGAAAAATGACCGCCTGCGGATACTCCTTGCCAAGAATTCTTCCCCGGTACGCTTCGCGGATGGCGCTCAGGATCGTCTTGTCCTGAACAGGGCGGCCGTTGACGTAGATAAGAATGCGGTCCGGCCGGGCCTGGGCCATGGCGGGGTCGCCGACAAGTCCGTGAATGGACAGCGGCTCATCCTCATGGCTGACTGCATGCATGGATTCGACAACTTCTCTCGGCCAGATGGCCGCAAGTCGCTGCGAGACTTCCTGGCCTGCCAGGAAGCGGTGTACGCTGCGTTCGGCATTCAGGAACTCAAAATCTACATGGGGGTTGGCAAGTGCGATGCGAGCTACAAGTTCGGCGCATTTGCGTGTCTCGGTGCCTGGTTTTTTCAGGAATTTGAGGCGGGCCGGGACGTTGGAGAAAAGATCGCTGACCTCTATTTCCGTCCCTTGGGGCATGGCGGTTTTGTCCTGACGCACAATGCGCCCATGCAAAACTTCCAGGGCCCCGCCATCGCCATCCTGGCGGGCGGAGGCAATGCGAAAGCGGGAGACCGAAGCTATGCTTGGCAAGGCTTCTCCGCGAAATCCGAAGCTTTTTATGTCCTGCAGGTCCTGAAGGTTTTCCAATTTGCTGGTGGCGTGGCGCGTCACGGCAAGTTCAAGCTGCTCTTCCGGGATGCCGAATCCGTTGTCACTGACTTTGATGGATGATTGTCCACCGTCCCGGATTTGAATGCGGATTCGGGTCGCGCCCGCATCCAGGGAGTTCTCGACAAGTTCCTTCAGGACGCTGGAGGGCCGTTCGACAACTTCGCCGGCAGCGATCTGGTTCTGTAACTCGGGAGGAAGGAGGCGGATCTGTTTTTCCGGATGCATGTCTTAACGGCCCAATGATCCCAATTGTGCGAGGATGACACGAAATTCGAAGCGGGAGTCCTCGTCGGTTTGGCTCCATGATGTTTCAGCGGAGAAGCACTGGTGGTCATAGCGCAAGGTCAGCCTTTTTTCCAGATCGGTGCTGGCTTCCCAATCGACACGGTACAAAAAGGCGGCGCTCCATTGCTTGTTTATGGCAATCCCGCCGCCGAAAGAGGCGATGCGCTGGCGCTCCTGTTCCTGACGCAGGTATTCGTCGATCTCTTCAAGAAAATCCAGGCCGAACGAGGCGTACAAAAGATCGTCATAGTAGGCTGAAAGGGAGTGCTCATGCTCGGTAATCCGGCTTTCGTACGTGGAGAACCAAGTCTTGTTGTTCAGGTAAAGCCAGGGATTGATTCTGGTGGTCAGATCCGTCAGCACGTCGGAAAAGGGACGGTTGGGGTACTCGTCCGTGTCGTCGTTCCGTCTTTCTTCCCGGAGGCTGTAAGACTGCTCAAAGCGCAGTCTCGCCATTTCAAAGAAGTCCATCTGCAGACCAGGCTCCCCCTTTTCTTCAGGACTTGGCTGCCATTTTCCGGTTTTGCAGGTGAAAATATTCGTAATGGAGTATTTGAGCTCGTTTTTTGCGTCAATCCGATCAGTTTCGTCAAAATAGGGATATTTTTCCTGCTCGGAATAGGGGATATAATTGTATTCCAGACGCGGCTGAAGAGCGTGTTTCAATTTCAGCCATGTCGGAGTTTGTGCATCTTTATCGATGCTGCTTTCTTCATTAATGGTAAAAATTTTAGAAAATTCGGTGTAGGCCGTTGTGGAAAAATCAGGAAGAAATCTTGTCTGAGTACTCTTGTCCGTGTCGACATTGTCATCATCGCCTTCAAATCGCTGTATGAAATAGCTTGTACTGCGCATGCCTGCTTTTGGAATTATGGATCCATATTCAAAGTGCATCGGCATGCCGATTACGGGATGAATATCAAAACGGTTGCCTGTAGTCCCGTATTCTCTCCAAAATGAGGCCAGCTGTGAACTTCCTTCAACGGTCAATGGAGTGTCAAACAGCTGCGTCTGATATAAATGAAGGTTGAGTTCAGGGAGCCTCTGCAGCGTGGGGTCGGAGGCTCTTTGTTTTTCGGTGAGGTTATTATTGCTGCCGTATTCAAGATTCTGCGTGTATTCCAGAAGTCCTTGGAAGCCTATGTCGCCCCAGTTGCGGCTCAGGAGGGCACGGTTGATCCGCAGATTGCTGTCGCTGTCTTCGATGTCGCGACCAAAATATTGAAGAAAATCACGACGGCTTTTGTTGAAACCGGAGTATCCGCGCGAAAATTCACGCAGGTAATCCTGATCAGAAACCATATCCAGATCGAATTTGATATTCCAGTCAGGCTCGCCGAGGTAGCCGTCGAATTTGCCGCGAGCCCACCAGCGATTGCGGTTTTCACGCGCCATGTCGGCGTTGTCGCTGTAAAGCGACTCGCTTTCGGTCTGCTGGTCATAGAGATAATCGAGCTTCCAGATTCCCTTGCTGTGGATGTCGGGCACCATGCGGTATTCGGCGCCGAGCATGAGGCCTTTGCTGGTCATGAGGTGCGAATAGAGCGTGACGTCCTGCTCTTCGTCGATGACCTGATAATAGGGCTGGTCGTAGGTGATGCCGAGGCGGTCGCTGGTGCCGATCTCCGGGAGGAGAAAGCCGCTTTGTCTTTTGGTCTTGACTGGTATCACCGCGTAGGGCGCGGCAAGTACGGGCTGATCGAGAATCTGAAACCTGGGCGTCCAGAGGTGGGCATAGCCGTCCACCGTGATGTCGCCTCGTGACGACTTGATCGACCAGGCCGGCCGGTCTCCATCGCAGACCGTGATGGTGGCTTCACGAAATTCGTACGTGTCCTGGCCTGTTTTTTTGAGAACCGCGCCTTCAAAATACATATGCGGGTCTTGCATGAAGATCTGGCCGTTCTTGAGCCATCCGGTATTCGTGTTGAGATCGAACTCCGCTTCCTCGGCCTTCATGAAATCGCCTTGAAATCTGGCGTCGACATTGCCTTTGAGAAAGACCCATTTCGTGGACTGATAATAACGCGCATAATCGGCACGGATATAGTCGCTACCCCTGTCCAGGACGACGTTTCCGAATGCTTCAAGGTACTGGTTGTCGTGGCTTGCGGCCGTTTTGTCGGCCAGCAGGCGCCAGGACTGGGGAGCTTCGTCCTGCGCGGCGGCGGGGTCAAAGACGGACAAGGCCAGCAAGGAGGTGACGCAAAGCAGGGAAATGAAAAGAATTCGCAGCTTCATGGATACGCCGTTGAATGGTCGAAAGTTGGTGTGGATGTGGCGGCACAGGTAGCATAGGCGACGCTGGATGCCTAGTCCGAAGTGTGCATGCACCCCACTGGGGAGTTGACTAATCGCATCATTTGATGGTTGAGACCCGGCAGCAGCAAGGTCGATTAACGTACTGGATTCATGACCAAGTTTGGGGCGCCTCCTTGTCTCATTTTTCACAAACAGCTTGACCTTGATGGGGAGGTGATTTAAGAACCCCGCAAATCTGTCCTGTTCTTCCAACGCGTTGCGCGGTCAACCGGCAAATAGTATAACACGCTGTGATTTAAGGTATTTATGGAACTACACAAATTTTTGGCCGACAACCATCACGTCATTTGTGCTCTATGGTCAGAGGCTATCATCAAGACCTATCCTGAAGAGGGCGCCAAGTTTTTTTCCGGATCTTCCAATCAGTTCGCCAATCCCGTGGGACATACTTTTCGCAACAACGTCGAGCGCATATATAAGGTACTGCTCAGCGATGCGGACGTTGATGAGTGCTCCACCGATCTCGACGGAATCTTGCGCATCAGAGCTGTGCAAGGCTTCGCTCCGTCTGTTGCGCTGTGTTTTCTTCCTGCCCTCAAGGAGATAGTTCTCCGTCAGCTTGAGAAGACTTGTCCTGCCCCAGAAGCTAGCGCCATGCTGCATGACTGGAACACTCGTGTCGATAGACTGACAATGCTCGGATTTGATCTTTACATGAATTGCAGAGAGCTTCTTTGGAAGCAAAAAGCGAATCAGTTATATAGTAGAACTCATAAATTGCTTGAGAGGGCTAATTTATTGAAAGACGAGGAGGTAGCGGGGTAGTGTCCGTTAAGTATATTTTTTGTGTTAACCCTTTAGCGAGGTAAAAGGTACATGAAAGCTCTTTACTCCCTTTTCCTGGTCTTTGCCCTCGCGGCATTAGCCCTAGTGGGCGCCGGGGCGTTGGGTATGGAAAAAGCCTTTGGGCTGTACATACCCTTCCTGGCAGTCGCGGTTTTTGTGGTGGGATTCTGTATGAGAGTTGTGGATTGGGGGAAATCGGCTGTGCCGTTTTGTATCCCCACTACATGCGGCCAGCAGGAGTCCCTGCCATGGATCAAGCAGAGCACCATCGAAAATCCATCCACCACGGGCGGCGTCGTGATGCGGATGCTTTTGGAAGTGTTGTTGTTCAGGTCGCTGTTTCGCAATACCAAGGTTGATCTGCACGAAGGTACAAAGGTTACCTACAGCTCAAGCAAATGGTTGTGGCTTGGCGCCTTGGCTTTCCACTATTCCTTTTTGACCATTGTCCTGCGGCATATGCGCTTTTTCACAGAGCCGGTGCCAGGCATTATCGCCGGCATTGAAGCCATGGACAGCATGCTGCAGATCGGCGCTCCGACGCTCTATCTTACCGACGTCGTGTTTGTCGCCGCCGTGACCTATCTTTTTGTGCGCCGCGTAGTGGTTCCCCAGATCCGTTACATATCTTTGGTGCAGGATTACTTTCCGCTGTTCCTGATTCTCGGCATCGCCTTTTCGGGAATTTTCATGCGGTATTTCGCCAAGGTCGACATCATTTCCGTCAAGCAGCTGGCCATGGGGCTGGTGACATTTTCCTGGGTCGTTCCGGAAGGGATCGGGGTGATGTTCTACATCCACATGTTCCTGGTTTCCGTCCTGCTGGCCTATTTTCCGCTCAGCAAACTCATGCATATGGGCGGCGTGTTCCTTTCGCCCACTCGCAACATGAACTGTGCTTCCAGAAAGTTCAGGCACATCAACCCCTGGAAGTTCGAGAACGTTCATTATCACACATATGAAGAATACGAGGACGAATTCCGTGAGAAGATGGTCGACAAGGATCTTCCCGTGGACAAGCCTCTAGCAGAAGGAGCCGAGTAATGTCTGATCTGCCACGCCCTGAAGCGCTTTTTGCGAATATCGACTACACTCCGCCCAAGGCGGACTGGATGGACGTGCCGGTGGAGATCAAACCCGGCCGGTACTGTTACGCAGCCAACCCGGACAGCGTGAACTACGTGGGCCTGCCTCATGCCCGCAAGTGGAATCCTCTCGACGACGACTGGAAGCTCCCGGAGAACTGGCAGGAAATCATCTTTAACGGCCTGCGCGAGCGTCTGCAGAAGTATCGCTCGTTCAAAATCTTCATGGACATCTGCGTGCGTTGCGGCGCTTGCGCGGACAAATGTCATTTCTTCATCGGGTCCGGTGATCCGAAGAACATGCCTGTGCTGCGCGCAGAGCTGCTGCGTTCCGTCTATCGCGGCGAATTTACGACCTTCGGCAAGATTCTGGGCCGCTTTGCCGGTGGGCGCAAGCTGACTCCCGAGGTTCTCAAGGAATGGTGGTACTATTTCTTCCAGTGTTCCGAGTGCCGCCGCTGTTCCGTCTTCTGTCCTTACGGCATTGATACCGCCGAGGTGACTATCATCGGCCGCGAACTCCTGAACCTGCTGGGCCTCAACATCGACTGGATCGCCACCCCGGTGGCCAATTGCTACCGTACGGGCAACCATCTTGGCATCCAGCCGCACGCTTTCTTCGATATGATCGACTTTTTCTGTGACGACATCGAAGATATCACCGGTATCCGTCCAGAGCCTTCGTTCAACAAGAAGGGCGCCGACATTCTCTTCATCACCCCCTCCGGAGACGTTTTCGCCGATCCGGGTACCTATACCTGCATGGGTTATCTCATGCTGTTCGAGTACCTGAAGCGCGAATACGGACTGGACGTGACCTGGTCCACCTACGCTTCCGAGGGCGGAAACTTCGGTTTCTTCACCTCCCATGAGACCATGAAACGCCTCAACTCCAAGATGTACATGGAAGCCGACCGCTTGGGCGTGAAATGGATTCTTGGTGGCGAATGCGGTCACATGTGGCGCGTCATCCATCAGTACATGGACACGTTGAACGGGCCCGAATTCCAGCATTCACGCATGGAAGTGCCCTCCAATCCGATTACCGGAACGGTGTTCAAGAATGCGGCCAGCACCAAGATGGTCCACATCGCCGAATTCACGGCGGACCTGATCAAGCACGGCAAGCTCAATCTGAACAAGAAGCGCAACGCCAACATTCATCTGACCTGGCATGACTCCTGTAACCCCGCTCGCGGCATGGGTCTTCTCGACGAACCCCGTTTCGTCGCCAAGAGCGTTGTCGAGAAGTTCACCGAAATGCCTGAGGGCACCATCCGCGAGCAGACCTTCTGCTGCGGTGGCGGCGCCGGTCTGAATGCCGGTGAGAACGACGAATTGCGCATGATGGGCGGACTGCCCCGCGCCAATGCCGTCAAGTATGTCCATGACAAATACGGCGTGAACATGCTCGGATGCGTCTGCGCCATCGACCGGGCTGTACTGCCCAATTCCATGCAGTACTGGGTACCGGAAGTCGATGTTTGCGGCTTGCATGAACTTGTTGCCAATGCCCTGGTCTTTCCTGGTGAAAAGGAACGCGAAACCGATCTGCGCGGTGAAGACCTGCCCGGGATGGAGGATGAATAATGTACGACAAGAATAAAATTCTGATCGGTCTTGCCGTGTTCGTGGTCTTCATGACCTATCCGTTTTGGAACAACATCGGCAGCGCCGCATATCAAAGACCCGAGTTGGAAAAGCCCAAGAACGCCAAGGACTGTGTGGAAAGCGTGGAATTCATGCGCGCCGAGCACATGGCCATGCTCAACAACTGGCGCGACGAAGTCGTTCGCGGTGGGGAGCATGAGTATCATTCCAAGGCCAACCATCAGGTTTTCCAGAAGAGTCTGAGCAAGACTTGCATGAAGTGCCATGAGAAAAAGGATCAGTTCTGCGACAAATGCCATGCGACCGTTTCGGTGAACCCCTACTGCTGGGATTGTCATGTTGATCCGAAGGGGGAAAACAAATGAAAACTTTGCGTAGAGACTTCTTGAAGATCGCTGCGGTGGCGGCTTTGGGCTGGGGAGTCCGTCCTGCCTCCGAGCTGCTTGCTGCCGGAGGAGGGACGGCAAGAGAAGGATTGCTTTTTGCGTCCCGGCATTCTGTTCACTCCGGTCCCAATGCCCTCAAGGCCTCCCGGTGGGCCATGGTCATCGACACCGCCAAATTGTCCGATGAGATAATTGCGGATGTGACAAACGTTTGCCACACTACGCATAATGTTCCGAATATTCCCGGTAATCAGAACCTTAAGTGGATCTGGGAAACATCAATGGAACATCTCTTCCTGGACAACCATCACGAATATCAGCCTGAAGCCGGAGCCAAGTCGGCCTTGGCCTTGTGCAACCATTGCGATAATCCCCCCTGTGTGCGGGTTTGTCCCACAAAGGCCACTTTCCAGCGTGAAGACGGCATCGTCATGATGGATTTTCATCGCTGTATCGGCTGTCGTTACTGCATGGCCGGATGCCCCTACGGTTCGAGAAGCTTCAACTTCAAGGATCCGCGTCCGTTCATTGAAAAGATTGATCTTGATTACCCCACCCGTACCAAGGGCGTGGTCGAGAAGTGTGAATTCTGTGCCGAGCGCCTGGCTGAAGGAAAAATGCCTTCGTGCGTTGAAGTCTCCGCAGGGGCCATTACTTTCGGGGACTTGGATGACCCCGAATCCAATGTGCGCCAGTTGCTAGCTGAGCGCTTTTCGATCAGGCGCAGCCCGTACCTTGGAACCAAACCTTGTGTTTACTATCTCGTGTAAGGGGTAAGTCATGCTTGAAAAAGCCATAAATGGATCAAAAATTTATTGGGGTTGGATAGCCTTTTTGCTCCTGCTGATGAGCATCGGGGCTGCTTGTTATTGGCAACAGCTCTCGCACGGTCTGACAATCACGGGTATGAGCCGTGATGTCACCTGGGGTTTTTACATCGCGCAGTTCACCTTCCTGGTCGGCGTGGCCGCATCGGCCGTCATGCTGGTGATTCCGAAATACCTTCACAACTACCAGAAGTTCGGCAAGATTCTCATTCTTGGTGAGTTCAACGCCGTGGCCATGGTCATTTTGTGCCTGTTGTTCATTGTCGCCGACCTCGGTTCTCCGCAGCGTCTGATGAACGTTCTCCTTCATCCCACACCCAACTCCGTGCTGTTTTGGGACATGGTGGTTCTGAACGGCTACCTGCTCATCAACATACTCGTGGGCTGGGTTACCCTTGAGGCCGAGCGCAAACAGGTCGCGCCCCCCAAGTGGATCAAGTTCTTCATTTATCTGTCGATTCCGTGGGCTGTTTCCATCCATACGGTCACGGCCTTCCTGTATTGCGGTCTGCCCGGCCGCGGTTACTGGCTGACCGCCGTGCTGGCCGCGCGCTTCCTGGCATCAGCCTTCGCCGCAGGCCCCGCATTCCTGATTCTGGTGACGTATATCGCCAAGATCTTTACCGGCTTTGATCCTGGTAAGGGCGTACTGTCCACGCTTGGAAAGACGGTGGTCTACGCCATGTGCGTGAACCTCTTTCTGCTCCTGTGCGAAGTGTTCACGGTTTTCTACAGCCAGATTCCCTCGCACATGGCTCACCTTCAGTACCTGTTCGTCGGCTATCATGGACACGGAGTGCTGGTGCCCTGGATGTGGTCGGCCATGATCATGGCCGTTGTCGGTATCCTTATCCTGATCGTTCCCAAGAACAGGGAGCAGGACAACCTGCTGATCATCGGCTGCCTGCTTATCTTCATCGGCGCCTGGATCGATAAGGGCCTGGGAATGATCGGTGGTGGCTTTGTGCCGAACCCGCTGCATGAGATCACCGAATATGTGCCCAGCCAACTGGAGCTTGGCGTATCCTTGGGCATCTACGCCACGGGCTTCCTGGTTTTGACCATCCTCTACAAGGTCGCGATCGGCGTTAAGCAGGAAATCGAATAACAAGATAATCGCGGGCGTTATTTATAGCGCCCGCATTTTCTTATCCCTTGAAATTAAAGGGTTAATTCCCTTTGTCATCAAGGCCGCTATTTAGGTTTACAGCCTTTTTGAAGGTGTGTAAGGGTCCCTTATTCAACCCGCATAAGCGGGAATTAAAAAGAATTTTGGAGGTTGATCATGGGTTATTCGGTTATCGTCGACAGCGACAAGTGCATCGGTTGTGGCGAATGTGTGGATGTTTGCCCTGTTGAAGTGTATGAGCTTCAGAATGGCAAGGCCGTCCCTGTGAACGAAGAGGAATGTCTTGGTTGCGAATCCTGCATCGAAGTTTGCGAGCAGAACGCCATCGTCATCGAAGAAAACTAGGTCTTTTTTTATGGCAGGCCCTGCCGGGGCCTGCCAGTTACCTCCGGCAATTTCAATTTTGAATTTCACGCTGTGCCCGGCCTGAAGTTTTTATCCTAAGTCCCTTTTTTTTCATGTAATCGCCATTTCTGCGGGATTGAACGTATCCCAGCGAGGGAATTTCTCCATGAATCTGGATTTATCGCAATTTTTCACGGAATATGAATCGCTTGTGGCTCAAGTCGATGCCGTCTTTCAAAAGGTTTCGGGCAATTTCGCTTCTGAAGTGCGTTGCAAGGAAGGATGCAGCGATTGTTGTCACGCCCTTTTCGATGTTACGCTGATCGAGGCCATGTACCTCAATCACAAATTTTTCGAGCTTGATGAAATCCGCAGGAATGAAATTCTGATCGAAGCCGACAAGGCCGACCGCAAAGCGTATCTTCTCAAGAAAAAAGCTTCGAAAGAGGCCGGTGAAGTCGATCATTCCGAAATTTTGCTCAGGACGGCCAAGGAACGCCTTCGCTGTCCGCTCCTCGATTCCACAGACAAGTGCGCTCTTTACTCTTACCGTCCAATCACGTGCCGGATTTACGGAATCCCTCTTGATATCGGCGGGAAATCCCATACTTGCGGTTTGTCGGGTTTCGAACCCGGTCGACCCTATCCAGCCGTCAAGCTTGAGCGTATTCAGGACATGCTCCTGTCGCTCAGTAACCGGGTTCTGGATTCTGTTGGTTCCCAGTATGCCGATTTTCGCCTGATGCACGTGCCTGTCTCCACGGCGCTCATGACGGTTTATTCCGATGATTTTTTTGGCACTGGCGGTGTCCAGGCCGAGGCGCCCATTGAGCAGGGGACTTCTGAACCCGGAGGCAAAGATGCATAGACCCATGAACATGACTGACGAGCACGAAGCGCAGAAGAAGGCCATCTATGAAAAGATGGCTCCACGCAGGCGCAAGTTCGTTGACCGAATAGGCTACGATCGCTGGAATCCTTTTGCCGAGCCAAAGGAGCCGATCGAATGGCGGACCGACGGAACAAAGCGCACGACTCAGCAGCTTGTGCGTGAATATTTGCAGAATCATGCCCCTGAAAAGTACAGCAATGCCTATGGGCAGGGCGTTCTTGAAATGTGCTTGGGCATGGTGAACGGTGATGAGCGATACATTGGAATGTTCGAATTTTCCAGATGGTATGCTGCAGAACTTGAAAAGCACAATATCGATATCAACGACTATATGCCCTAGGTAGGTACTTATGAAACAAAGAGCTGATTATGGTCCTAAAAGTGTCGATGCATTAAAGGCCGCATTGCAAGATAATCCGGATTCTGCTGCACTTCTGTATAATCTGGGCGTTTCTCTGGTTGCTGATCGGAACCTGACTGAAGCGAAGAAAGCATTTGAAGAAGTGCTGGCGCTGGAGCCAAACATCGCCGAAGCCTATGTGCAGCTTGGCGGTTTGGCGATGCACGAGGGTGATCTCGATGAATGTCTCAAGATGAACAAAAAAGCTGCCGAAGTACGGCCACGCTTTGCTGTTCCGTGGGGAAACATCGGATTTGTGCACATGCAGCAGCAAAATCCCGACAAGGCTGTGAAGGCGCTTAAAAAGGCATTGAGCTTTGATCCGCAATTCATCCAGGCTCATACTACGCTTGGCAGTGCTTATCTTGCTCTTGGCGATCCGGACGGATGCATCATGCAATGCTCAAAAGCGCTCGAAATTGAACCGATGTTTGGCCCTGCATACAATAACATCGGTCTTGCCTATCTTGACAAGGGCGAACCCAAGAAGGCGATCATGTATTTCGACAAGGCTTTAGAAACGGGGTTTGAGATTGAAGCTCAAGTGCTTGAAGAAATCAAGCAGTACCGTTAAGTCAAGCCCAGACTGGGTTGAACGAAATACCGGTTGACAAAACGACGGCATTGTACGAAGATTCACGAGCATCAATTTTTCAGAACTAGCTGAAATTGTTAAGAGGTTGAGGGTCGCGCAGTAGTTTAATACCAGCGCGATGACTGTGCACGGTCTAATCTTTTTAAGGAGGATGTGTAATGGCTAAACATGCGACCCCGTTGCTGGATCAGCTTCAGAGCGGTCCGTGGCCGAGTTTTGTGGCGGACATCAAGGAGGAAGCCGAGAGACGTCATAAAAACGAGAATAACGTGGAATACCAGATTCCTGTTGACGTTTGTGATGACCTTCTCGGAATCCTGGAACTGTCCTACAAGGATGGCACCACTCACTGGAAGCACGGCGGAATCGTCGGCGTATTCGGTTATGGCGGCGGCGTAATCGGCCGTTATTGTGACCAGCCCCAGATGTTCCCCGGCGTTGCTCATTTTCATACCGTTCGTGTCGCTCAGCCCGCGGGCATGTACTACACGACCGATTTCCTGAAGCAGCTCTGTGACCTGTGGGACATGCGTGGCTCCGGTTTGACCAATATGCATGGCGCCACCGGCGATATCGTGTTGCTGGGAACGACCACTCCTCAGCTGGAAGAATTCTACTTTGAGCTGACCCACAAGATGAACAACGACTTGGGTGGTTCCGGTTCCAACCTGCGTACCCCCGCCTCCTGTCTTGGTGACTCCCGTTGCGAATGGGCATGTTACGACGCTCAGGAACTGTGCTATCAGATGACTCAGGAATACCAGGACGAACTGCATCGCCCTGCTTTCCCCTACAAGTTTAAATTCAAGTTTGATGGTTGCCCGAATGGTTGTGTGGCTTCCATCGCTCGTTCCGACATGTCCTTCATCGGCACATGGCGTGACGACATCCGCATCGACCAGGAAGCTGTCGCCGCTTATGTCGGTGGCGAAATCCAGCCCAACGGCGGCGCGCATTCCGGTAAGGATTGGGGAGCCTTTGACATCCAGAAGGAAGTCATCGATCTGTGTCCCACCGAATGCATGTGGATGGAAGATGGCAAGCTGCAGATCAACAACCGCGAATGTACCCGTTGCATGCACTGTCTGAACGTCATGCCCCGCGCACTGCGCATCGGTAATGACCGCGGTCTTTCCATCCTGGTTGGCGCCAAGGCTCCGATTCTCGATGGCGCCCAGATGGGTTCCCTGCTCGTGCCCTTCATCAAGGTCGAAGATCCCTACGATGAGATCAAGGAAATCATCGAAGGTATCTGGGAATGGTGGATGGAAGAAGGCAAGAACCGTGAGCGTCTTGGTGAGCTCATCAAGCGTCAGGGCCTGGCCAAGGCCATCGCCGCTGTCGGCCTGACTCCTGTGCCTCAGCATGTTATGGAACCCCGTCACAACCCGTACATCTTCTGGAAGGAAGAGGACGTTGAAGGCGGCTGGGATCGCGACATCGCGGATTACCGTAAACACCATCAGAGATAAGAAGGGGGTTGAAAATGGCTTTTGTTTCTTCCGGATACAATCCCGAAAAACCAATGGAAAACAGGATTTCGGACATCGGCCCCCGCCATGCTTCCGACTTCTTTCCTCCGGTCATTGCCAAGAACAAAGGGCAGTGGCTGTGGCATGAAATCTGTGAACCCGGCATCCTGATGCACAAGGCCGAGAGCGGCGACGAAGTCTACACCGTTCGTTGCGGCGGCGCTCGCCTGATGTCTGTCGGCCACATTCGCGAAATCTGCGCAATCGCCGACAAGTTCTGCGGTGGGCACCTGCGCTTCACCACCCGTAACAACATCGAGTTCATGGTCACCACTCTTGATGAAGCCAAGAAGCTTAAAGAGTACTTGAATGCCCAGAAGTTCGAAGGTGGCAGCTTCAAGTTCCCCGTTGGCGGCACCGGCGCCGGCATCACCAATATCGTCCACACCCAGGGTTGGGTTCACTGCCACACCCCTGCGACGGACGCTTCCGGCACTGTCAAGGTCGTTCTGGATGAACTCTTCGAAGAGTTCGGCCAGATGCGCATGCCTGCCCAGGTTCGCATCTCCATGGCTTGCTGTCTGAACATGTGCGGCGCCGTACACTGCTCCGACATCGCAATCCTTGGTTATCACCGCAAGCCTCCGGTCATCGACCACGAGTGGCTGGACAACCTGTGCGAAATTCCGTTGGCCGTTGCCGCCTGCCCCGTAGGCGCCATCCGTCCGACCAAGAAGGAAATCGTCACCGAAAAGGGCGAGACCAAGACCGTGAACACCGTTGCCATCAAGAACGAGCGCTGCATGTTCTGCGGTAACTGCTACACCATGTGTCCGTCCCTGCCCCTGTCCGACCAGACTGGTGACGGCCTGGTCATCATGGCCGGTGGCAAGGTTTCCAACCGCATCAGCAATCCCAAGTTCTCCAAGGTCGTCGTGGCCTTCATCCCCAACGAACCGCCTCGCTGGCCCAAACTGGCCAAGACCATCCGCCAGATCGTCGAAGCCTACGCTGCCGACGCCCGCAAGTACGAGCGTGTTGGTGACTGGGCTGAGCGCATTGGTTGGGAGCGTTTCTTCGAGAAGTGCGAACTGGATTTCTCCGAGCACATGATTGATGACTTCCGTGATCCTGCGTACTACACTTGGCGCCAGACCACGAACTTCAAGTTCTAAACTGGTCGCTAAGAACCGACAACCTATAGGGCCGACGCAAGTCGGCCCTAAACCATAAGAGAGGCGAGCATGGCAGATCCTAAAGAGATCGTGTTGGAGTTCATCCAGTCCAAGTCCAAGCAGAAATCGAAGTTTTACTTCAATGACTTGGCCGCTCTTTTTCCCGATATGAAAATGCGCGAAGCCAAAAAAGTAATCAACCAGCTTGTGTCTGAAGGTGTTCTTGAATACTGGTCCAGCGGCAGCACCACCATGTACGGTGTTCCCGGCGCTGGAAAGCAGGCACACACAGAAGGCGAAGATTAAGATTTTCTGATGCCTGCCTCTTCACTGACGTGTCCCCGGATACTTGTTGCCGGCCTTGGTGGCGGTTCCGGCAAGACTATCGTCAGCTTGGGGCTGGCTCGCGCCTTCACAGAGCAAGGTCTGACAGTTCAGGCCTTCAAGAAGGGTCCAGATTATATTGATGCCAAGTGGCTTGGTTTAGCCAGCCGGAGCATCACAAGCAATCTGGATCCTTTTTTATTGTCTTCCGAAGTGCTTCGGAACCTTTTTTGGTCCAGGGCGCAGAGCTTTGACCTAGCTCTGCTGGAAGGCAACCGGGGACTCTATGACGGCAAGGATGTCCTGGGTTCCTGCTCCTCTGCCGAACTTGCCAAATCTCTCAAATGTCCTGTTATCATCGTGGCCGACTGCACCAAGGTGACGAGGACCATGGCCGCCATCATTCTTGGCCTGACCATGTTCGACCCCGAAGTGGATATTAGGGGCGTGATCCTGAACCGGACCGCCGGTGGCAGACATCAAAAGATTCTGCGGCAATCCATCGAGAAGTATACAGATGTGCAGGTTCTTGGCGTTCTGCCCAAGCTTTCGGACAATCCCATCCCGGAACGGCACATGGGACTCATCTCCGATGCCGAGTACAGCCGTGACCCCTTTTCAGAGCTTGCCGCATTTTTACGCACGCATGCCGACCTTGATGCCTGTCTGAATATCGCCCACCAAGCTCCTGCTGCCCAGATGGATCTGGCTCCGCTTTATCCAACTTCTCGCACGGCCGCCCCAGTGCGCATCGGTGTCGCCCGCGATGCCGCGCTATGGTTCTATTACCAGGAAAATTTCGATGCCCTGCGTCACGCCGGAGCCGAATTGGTTGAATTCAGCCTTTTGGCAGACCACGAGATTCCCGCAGTCGATGCTGTTTACATGGGTGGTGGGTTTCCCGAGACGTTGGCGGAGGGTTTGACTCAAAACGCCTCCATGCGAAAGTCTGTCCAAGAGCGCGTCCTTGGCGGCATGCCGCTTTATGCCGAATGCGGAGGACTCATGTACTTGAGTCGGGAGCTTCACTACGAAGGCGTTTCTTACCCCATGGCTGATGTTTTCCCTCTGGAGACCAAGGTTTTCAAGAAACCGCAGGGGCACGGGTACACGAGCGCTCTCATAGCCTCTCCGAACCCGTTTTATCCCCTACAAACCCGTCTGACCGGACATGAATTTCACTATTCGCGCTGCGTCGATACCAGCGGCATAGACTCTTTTGTCTTTCAGATTGAACTCGGGCAAGGCATGGCCAAGGGGCACGATGGCGTCTTGCACCGAAATTGTCTGGCTGGATATACGCATATGCATGCCTTGGGGAACCCGCTTTGGGCCGGGAATTTCGTTTCAGCCGCCAGGATTTACAGGGAATGCCGCAACGCCGGCCAACCGTGTCCTGATATCAGATTGAAATAGTCCTCTTGACGTTTCTAGTAATTGTTATTAATAATTCATCTCAAGAGAAACGGAGGTGAATTATGGGACAGTTAAGAGCTTTCAAGGACCTGATAATCGATTGGGAAATGACCCCTGAAGATGCGGTCGCCATTTATCTGGAATGGGGAAACAACGGTTATCGCGGTGGCTACCAGTACGCAGTCAAGGGAAAGGAAGATCATTCTCACTACTTTGTCGTGAATACCTGGGATGATAAGCCGATAGTTACGCTTTTGTACCGCAACTCCGATGGAGCCGACGAACTGGCCGTGTTGCCGCTTCCTGAAAAACTGGCCGACAAGTTCATGAAGGGCGTGTACAACCACAAGGGCATTTATCCCGTCAACGCCGATGTGAAGCAGTGGCTTGAGAGTGAGCTCTACAACTAGCTGCTGAAACCATCTCGCAAATATCCTCGAAAAGCCGGCAAGTCCGGCTTTTCGCTTTTCCGGGGCATTGACTGTTTTGGTCATGGGGCTATCAGAATGAAGCAGACGACGATGGGAGCTGGACGAGCTGTTTTTAGAGTGTTGACCTGATCTTAAGACCGTGGAGAGAAAATGGCGTTGAGTACATGTCGGCGATGCGGAACATGTTGTGAAAAGGGCGGGCCCGCTCTGCACGAGGCGGATAAGGGATTGCTCGAGCACATTCCCATGAAGGATGTAGTATGCCTGAGGCGAGGGGAATTGGCTTTTGATCCACGGACACAGTCCTTGCAGCCTTTGCCTTTGGAATTGATGAAGATTCGTGGGAAAGGCGCGGGCTGGGAATGCGTGTATTTCCTGCCCCGGGAAAAGTCGTGCGCGGTGTACGGCCATAGGCCTCTTGAATGCAGGTCTCTTTTTTGTGCCGACACCGATGCGATCCACAAGGCCATGGCCGAGCCGACTTTGTCCCGCGAGGACATAGTCGAAAAGGGATCGGGGCTTTGGGCCTGCATCGAAGAGCATGAAAGCAGTTTTCCCATGACGCAAGCCCTTCGCCTGGCCCAGACAGAGCGAGACTCCGCGACCGCGATCTGTTTTGAACTCGACGGCCTGATCAGACGGGAGATCCATTTCAGGCGGGTTCTCGCCGAAAAGGTGGGGGCCGTGGACGTGGATTTATGGGCGTATTTTGGACGCCCTCTTTGGCTTGCTCTTTTACCGTTGAACCCTGAATTTTCGCGTTATGATCAAGTCTGAAATTTTGTGTCAAATTGTTGACTTGATTGGGTCGGGTATTATCTATTCGCGTACATTACGAGCATAAGGAGTGGTACAGCTTTGGAATATAAAGATTATTACAATCTGCTCGGAGTGGCCAAGGGTGCAAGCCAGGAAGAGATAAGCAAGGCTTTCAAGAAACTTGCCCGAAAATATCATCCCGACTTGAACCCGAGCGATCCTGCCGCCGAAGGCAAGTTCAAGGAAATCAACGAAGCCTACGAAGTCTTGAAGGATCCGGAAAAGCGCAAGCTTTACGATTCACTGGGACCAAACTGGAAGGAAGGGCAGAATTTTCAGCCGCCTCCAGGGTACGAGAATTTCCAGTTCCGTTCAGGCGGATTCGGCGGAGAGGGTTTCAGCGATTTTTTTGAAACGATTTTTGGTCAGGCCGGAGGTTTTGGCCAGTCCGGAGGCTTCGGGAGTCGTTTTGGCGGTGACCCTTTCGGGCGCCCCATGCGCAGCAAGGGCCACGACGCTGAGGTGCGTCTGACCCTCAGCATGGAAGAAGCCTATCGCGGCGGTCTCAAGACCATCACCCTGCAGGAGCAGGTCCGCGGCGCCGACGGCATGCCGCACCTGCAGTCCAAGACCCTGGAGGTCAACATCCCTGCGGGCGTGAAGGATGGCGCCAAGATCCGCCTCTCCGGCCAGGGTTCTCCGGGATCAGGCGGCGGCCGGGCGGGCGACCTGTTGTTGCAAGTCTCCATAGCCGAGCATCCCTTGTTTCGCCTCGAAGGCGTGAACGTGATCTATGATCTGCGTCTGGCGCCCTGGGAGGCCGTGCTTGGCTGCTCGGTACGCATCCCAACCCTGGACGGTCCTGTGGACATGAACATTCCGGCGGGCCTGAGCAGCGGTCAGAAGTTGCGTTTGGCCGGCAAGGGGCTTGGCAAGGGCGCGAGTCAGGGAGACCAGTTCGTGCGCATAGTCATCCGGTCGCCCAAGTCCTTGACGGATCGGGAGCGCGAACTCTGGGACGAACTGTCCGCAATATCCACATTTCAGGCCAGGTAGGAGCGGGGAATGACACTTGTGCAGATTCACGAACATGGGCTTCCGGCGACTTCCGAGCGCATTGGCACCAGGGAGTTTCTGGAACTGACCGGCCTCACTGAAGATACACTTTTGGAACTTGTACGCATGGATTGGATCGTGCCATCCACAACGGCCCAGCAGGAATTTCTGTTTGTGAGCATGGATGTGCTGCGTGGTCGAAAGTACAGGAGGCTATGTGCTGATTTTGAGCTGAGCCCTGTGGCGGGCATCATCATTGTCGATCTGCTGGAACGCATCGATCATTTGGAAGAGCGATTGCGCGATTTGTCAAATCGGATTTGACGACGCTGATAAAGGGAGGAATCTCATGGATCTTGGTAAATTCACGCAAAAATCACAGCAGGCAGTGGCCGAGGCCCAGGCCGTGGCCATTCGTCTGGGGCATCAGCAGGTTGATGCGGATCATCTGTTCCGCGCCCTGGTCGATCAGGAGAACGGACTGGTCCCGCGCCTTCTGGAAAGGGCCGGATATGATGTCAGAGCCCTGACTGCCGCCCTGGACCAGGAGCTGGGCAAGATGCCGCGTGTCAGCGGCCCCGGAGCCCAGCCCGGACAGATATACGTCACCCAGCGCATGAACGAGGTCATGCTCGCGGCCCAGGATCTGGCCAAGAAGATGCAGGACGAATACGTCAGCGTGGAACACGTGTTGCTGGCCATTCTGGAAAAACCCGGAACGGGACCCATCACCGTGGTGCTGCGCCAGTTCGGACTGACCAAGGACAAGATTTTGGCAGTGCTGGCAGAGGTGCGCGGCAATCAGCGGGTCACATCGGACAACCCTGAGGAAACCTACGACGCGCTCAAGAAATACGGTCGCGATCTGGTCGATGACGCGCGCAAGGGCCGGCTCGACCCCGTCATCGGCCGCGATTCCGAGATTCGGCGCTGCATTCGCATTCTGTCCCGCCGCACCAAGAACAACCCGGTCATGATCGGTGAGGCCGGTGTCGGCAAGACGGCCATCGTCGAGGGCCTGGCCCAGCGCATCCTGAACAAGGACGTGCCAGAGGGCCTCAAGGACAAGACCGTCTTCGCCCTCGACATGGGGGCTCTCATCGCCGGGGCCAAGTATCGCGGCGAATTCGAGGAGCGCCTCAAGGCCGTTTTGAAGGAGGTGCAGAAGTCCGAAGGGCGCGTCATCCTCTTTATCGACGAGCTGCACACCATCGTCGGTGCGGGCAAGACGGAAGGCGCCATGGATGCGGGCAATCTCTTGAAGCCCATGCTGGCGCGCGGCGAGCTGCACTGCATCGGCGCGACCACTCTCGACGAGTATCGCAAATACATCGAGAAGGACCCGGCCCTGGAGCGCCGCTTCCAGCCCGTGCTGGTGGAAGAGCCAAGCGTCGAGGACGCCATATCCATCCTGCGCGGCCTTCGGGAGCGCTTCGAGGTCCATCACGGGGTGCGTATCTCCGATTCGGCCCTGGTCACCGCCGTGACCCTGTCCAGCCGCTACATCTCGGACCGGCAGCTCCCCGACAAGGCCATCGATCTCATCGACGAGGCCGCGGCCATGATCCGTACGGAGATTGACTCACTGCCTACTGAACTCGACGAGATCAACCGCAAGACCATGCAGCTGGAGATCGAGCGCGAAGCCCTGCGCCGCGAAACCGACGCCGCGTCGCGTGAAAGGCTGGAGCGTCTGGAAAAGGAACTGGCCGAGCTCAAGGAAAGCCAGACGGGCCTCAAGGCGCAATGGGAACGGGAAAAGAGCGGTATCGACGAAATCAGCCAGCTCAAGAAGGATCTGGAGGCGACCAAGGAGGCCATCGCCAAGGCCGAGCGCGAATACGACCTGAACAGGGCGGCGGAACTCAAATACAGCCGTCTCATCGAGCTTGAGCGCAAGCTTGAGGCGCTCTCGGGCGGAAACGACGGCGAACAGCGGCTCCTGCGCGAAGAGGTCGGCCCTGACGACATCGCGGCCATCATCTCCAAGTGGACCGGCATCCCCGTGGTCAAGCTGGTCGAGGGAGAGCGCGAGAAGCTTTTGAAACTTGGGGACATTCTCCACGAGCGGGTCATCGGCCAGGACGAGGCCGTGCAGGCCGTGGCCGACGCGGTGCTGCGTGCCCGGGCGGGACTCAAGAACCCGCGGCGCCCCATTGGTTCCTTCATGTTCCTTGGGCCCACGGGCGTGGGCAAGACCGAGCTGTGCAAGACCCTGGCGAAAAGCCTCTTCGATACCGAAGAGAACATGGTGCGCCTGGACATGAGCGAATACATGGAAAAGCACACCGTGGCACGGCTCATCGGAGCCCCTCCCGGCTACATCGGCTACGACGAGGGCGGCCAGCTGACCGAGGCCGTGCGGCGCAAGCCATACAGCGTGGTGCTCTTCGACGAGATCGAGAAGGCGCATCCCGACGTCTTCAACGTGCTTCTGCAGATCCTCGACGATGGTCGCCTGACCGACAGTCACGGCCGAACCGTGGACTTCAAGAACACGATCATCATCATGACCTCGAATATCGGCTCGCCCATGCTTCTGGATGGAATCAGCCAGACCGGAGAGCTGCGCGAGGGCGTGCGTGAAGGAGTGATGGGGGTGCTGCGCGGGCATTTCCGCCCTGAGTTCCTGAACCGGGTGGACGAGATCGTGCTCTTCAAGCCGCTTCTTATCGAACAGATCAAGCGCATCATTGAATTGCTTCTGGACAACCTGCAGACGCGCCTGGATGAGCGCAAGATCACCCTTGAGCTGACAGAAAGGGCCAAGGAATTCATCGCCCGCGAGGCCTATGACCCCGTCTATGGCGCGCGGCCGCTGCTCAGATACCTGCAACACCATCTGGAAACGCCGCTGGCCAGGGAGATCATCGGCGGCCGCCTGCACGACGGGCAGAAAGTGGTGGTGGATGAGCTGGACGGAACCCTTGGCTTTGAACTCTAGATACCGCGATCGGATCCGATCGGCCGGCTTCGGCAGACCATGCCGGGGCCGGCCTTTTTTTGTGGTTTTGGCTTGAATTCAGGAACAATCCGGACGCAAGGCGCGGCTTCATTTCTGGACCTTGAGGCCGAAACGGATTAACTCGGCTTGCTTTGGCCCGCGAACGCGTATGACTCTTCCCTGCGCACCGCGCCGTGGACGTGGAAGCATATTTCAAGGAGCACCAGCATGACAGCCAAGACCTGTCTCATTCTCGACATCGGCAGCGGCACCCAGGATGTTCTCTTGTATCAGGAGGGCCTGGAGCTGGAAAATTGCCCCAAGTTCATCCTGCCATCGCCTGCCCGGACCGTGGCGGCTCGCATCCGGGAACTGACCGCGCTCGGACGGGACATCTATCTTCATGGTCAGAACATGGGCGGCGGATTCTGGCGGGCGGTCAAGGCCCATCAGGACGCCGGGCTCAAGGTCTTCGCGCATCCGGACGCGGCGCTGGCTCTGGGGGATGATCTGGATCAGGTGCGCGGGCATGGCATCGACATTACTTCGGTCCCGCCGCTTTCGGCATCCCAGGTGCTCCTGACGGATTTCGATCCCGGTTTCTGGCGCGGTCTGCTGCAGCACGCCGGTCTGTCCCAGCCCGACCTGGTCCTGGCCTGCGTCCAGGACCACGGCTTCCATCCCGGCAAGAGCAACCGCATTTCGCGTTTCGCGTACTGGGAGCGCTTCATGAACGAGGACGGTGGCGACCTGTCCCGACTCCTTTATGCGGACCCGCCGGAAGAGATGACCCGCCTACAGTGCCTGCGCCGCTCCATCGGCGTGGGACTCGTGGCCGATACGGGTTCCGCCGCCCTGCTCGGGGCCCTCTTCGATCCCGGCGTCGAGCGGACGGCCGCCACGGACGGCGTGCTCGTGCTCAATGTAGGCAACAGCCACACCATCGCCTTCCTTGTGCTCGGGCGCCACGTTCTGGGTGTTTATGAACACCATACCGGACACCTGGACGAGACCAAGCTTCTGGATCATCTGGCGCGATTTCGGCGTGGGGAGCTTGATAACCAGGAAGTCTTCGATGACGGAGGTCATGGCTGCGTGACCGTCGCGGATCTGCCCGATGGTTTTCGGCGCATCGTGGTTCTCGGCCCCCGGCGCGCCCTGCTGGCCGACGCCAAAGTGGAATTCCTGGCTCCGGGCGGCGACATGATGCTGGCCGGATGCTTCGGACTTCTGAAGGGATGGCGGGAGGCGGGCTGGTAATCCGGCCGTTCTGGCCCGCAAGCTGGGCCCATTGACGAGCGCGGGCCCTCAGCGCAGCAGCGCGTTGGCCAGCTCCGACCCGAGCCGTTCGGCTCGGATGAGCGTCTCGCCGTCTTCCTTGACCTTGCCTTTCTCGAACACCCTGAACACGGGCAGCACGCCGATGACTTCGTATCCCAGCGCTTCCAGCGGCAAGCGCATGGCGTCGACGGTGAAGCCCATGTCCCTTTCGTCCACCTGTTCGCAGATGGCCCCGATGACGGCCTTGCGGCCCTGGCCGGACAGACGGCTGGACCAGCCCCGGGGACATTCCCGGTTGAAGTTGTAGAAGCAGTACAGGCGGTCGATGAAGGCTTTCATCCAGGCCGTGATGTTGTAGTTATGGGTGGGCGAGACCAGGATGAGACCGCGTGATTCGAGGATGTCCGGGTACAGAAAGGACATGCCGTCCGTAAGGCCGGTGCAGATCTTGTCTTTCCGGCACCTTTCGCAGCCGACGCAACCCTGAAAACTCACGTCGCGCAGGTGTATGCCATGAGTCTCGACCTTGTGCTTGCGGGCTCCGTCAATCATGGACCTGAGCAGGGTGTCGGAGTTCCCTCCTTTTCTGGGGCTCCCGCCGATGCCCAGTATCCTGGCTTGCGGTGGGGTGAGGTCGGTGCCTTTGCTGATGAGGTGTTCCCGTGCGTTCATGGTCAGGCCTCCTGGTAAAGGGTTTCGGGTGCCGGATGTCCGCGCCGTCGTTTGGTTTGGGGGTACACCGGGAAGTTTTTTCTGTCGATGAAGGAGGCGCCTGGCCTTCGCCGCCATGTAGGCGCATTTTTCGTCACTAACCCAAAGGGAGAAACACATGCCGGGAACGGACATATATCAACGCATAAGCGCCGCATGCGCCATTCCAAAGGGGCAGGTCGAGAGCGTGGTCGCGCTTCTGGACGAGGGAGGGACGGTGCCTTTCATCGCTCGCTATCGCAAGGAGCGCACCGGCGGTCTTGATGAGGTCGCCATCCAGAACGTGCGTGACGCGCTCGAAAGCGGCCGCGAGCTGGACAAGCGCCGTGAGGCCATCCTCGGGAGCCTGACCGAACGTGGGCTTTTGACCGACGCCTTGGGGCAGGCCGTCCGGAAGTCTGCCACGCTGGCCGAACTCGAAGACATCTACCTGCCGTACCGACCCAAGAAGCGCACCCGGGCGACCATGGCCAAGGAGAGGGGCCTTGAGCCTCTGGCGCAGGCTATTCTGGCCGGAAAAGTGGTGCCGGAGGCCGCCGCGTCCGGGTTCGTCAACCCGGAACTGGACGTACCGGACGTGCAGAGCGCGCTGGCCGGCGCACAGGACATCATCGCCGAAATCATGAGCGAGGATCGCCGTTGCCGCGAGGGCATGCGCAGGCTTTTTGCGGCGGGGGGCGTCATTGCCTCCACCGTGCGCAAGGGCAAGGACGAGGCGGGCGAGAAGTATCGGGATTATTTCGACTGGCGCGAAACCGCCCGCACGGCGGCGGGGCATCGCATTCTGGCCATGCTGCGCGGTGAGCGCGAAAAGATTCTCTCCCTGTCCCTGCGTCCCGATCAGGATAAGGCCCTGACCGGTCTGGCCAATCTCTTTCCCTTCCCGAAGGGTCCTTGTCACGCGGTGGTACAGGAGGCCGTGGCCGACGGGTATTCCCGCTTGTTGGCCCCGTCGCTGGAAACCGAGCTTTGGGGCGAGCTTCGGGCCAAGGCCGACTCCGAAGCCATCGGCGTTTTCGCGGCCAATCTGCGAGAGCTGCTTTTGGCTCCGCCGCTGGGCCCGCGCCGGATTCTGGCCCTGGACCCCGGCCTGCGCACAGGCGCCAAGCTCGTCTGCCTGGATGAGCAGGGCAATCTGCTGCACTGGCAGACGATTTTTCCCGTCGGCGGTAAGGGGCAGGCCGAAGAGGCTGGACGGGTCATCACCGCGCTGGTCAAGAGCCACCGCGTGCAGGCCATTGCTGTTGGCAACGGCACGGGCGGGCGCGAGACCGAGACCTTCGTACGTGGTCTGGGCCTGCCTGCCGAGGTGGATGTGATTCTGGTCAACGAAGCCGGGGCTTCGGTCTATTCCGCGTCCGAGATAGCGCGCCGGGAGTTTCCGGATCTGGATCTGACCTATCGCGGCGCGGTGTCCATCGGCCGCAGGCTCATGGACCCGCTGGCCGAGCTGGTCAAGATCGACCCCAAGTCCATAGGCGTTGGCCAGTACCAGCACGACGTCGACCAGACGGCCCTGAAGAAGAGCCTGGGCGACGTGGTCGTGTCCTGCGTCAATCAGGTCGGCGTGGATGTGAACACGGCCAGTCCCGAGCTGTTGGCCCATGTCTCGGGCCTTGGACCCGTACTGGCGACGAACATCGTCGAGCATCGCCGCGAGCACGGTCCTTTCACGGACCGCAAGGGCATCCTCAAAGTCAAGCGTCTGGGACCCAAGGCTTTTGAGCAGTGCGCGGGTTTCCTGCGCATCGTGGGCGGCAAAAACCCGTTGGACGGAAGCGCCATCCACCCGGAGCGGTACACACTGGTGGGGCGCATGGCCAAGGATGCTGGCTGTAGCGTTGAGGATTTGCTGAGGGATGAAAGCGCCCGCAAGGGCATCGAGCTCGGCAGGTATGTGGACGGTGAGGTGGGCCTTCCAACCCTGAGGGACATCATGGCGGAGCTTGAAAAGCCTGGCCGCGATCCCCGTCCGGCGTTCCAGGTTTTTCGCTTCGCCGACGTGCACGACATATCGGACCTGCACCCGGGCATGACCGTGCCGGGCATCGTCACCAATGTGACGCGCTTTGGAGCCTTCGTGGATGTGGGCGTGCATCAGGACGGGCTGGTGCACATCAGCAACTTGGCCGATCGCTACGTCAGCGATCCGGGCGAAGTGGTCCGTGCAGGCCAGCAGGTGCGGGTCACGGTGCTGGAGGTGGAGGCCAAGCGCAGGCGCATAGGGCTGTCCATGCGTACGGGGCAATAGGTTTTTTGAATTGGAGAAAATAGGTCCCTGGGCCATATACGACCCAGGGGACCTATACGACCTATAAAAAACCTTCAGGAAGAAGGCCGGTTGGTCAGCCAAACCCCGGAGATGACCATGGCACCGCCGCTCAACAGCGAGGAGGTCACGGGTTCATCCAGGATGACGTAGCCCATGGTGATGGCGAAGACCGGGACCAGGTTGATGAAGATTCCGGCCCTAGCCGGGCCGATGGCCTTGATTCCGGCGTAGTACCAGGTGAAGGCCACGCCCGTTGCGATGACGCCCAGGAAGAGGATGTTGGCCCAGTCCACCAGCCCTGCCCGGGCGATGTCGGCCGTCAGGCCGTGGGTCAGGGCCGGACCGATGAGCATGAGGGTGCCCAGCAGGCAGGACCAGGTCACTGTCAGGAGCGGGTCGAGCCTGCGCATGACCCTGCTGCCGGCCAGGGAATAGGCGGTCCAGGCGCCCACGCAGCCGAGAATCATGAGATCCCCGCGCGAGAGTCCGCCGTGAAAAAGGACCAGGGGATTTCCGCCGGAGAGGACGATGGCTGCCCCGCTCAAGGATAGCAGGGTGCCCAGGATTTTAGCGGTGGTGAGCTTGTCTCCCAGGAACAGGGCCGACATGACTCCGATGACCACGGGCACGGAGGCGATGATCAGCGCCGCTCGACCGGCCGGCACGGTCTGCAGGCCGGTGAAGAAGAAGGCGTTGTAGAGGAAGATGCCGGTCAGGCCGAGAAAGGCCACGGGCAGGATTTCCTTTCTGGGCAAACGCGGGAAGCCGTGGCCTGCGTGCCAGGACCACAGGAAAAGAAAAATCGAGGCGGTCACGAAGCGGAGCAGGGCGGCGGAGAACGGGCCCATGTCCTGGGCCAGGACGCGCCCGGAGATCCAGGTGGCGCCCCAGAAGAAGACGGACCCGACGAGTTTTGCGTAGACGAGCATGCAGATTCCTGATTGTCGCAAGATGTAAAAAAAAGCTGCTTACGCTCGAAGCGACGGGGCTTCAAGAGGCTAAAGCTTGAAATCGGTTTTGAAATGACTTGCCCCGCGCCCCCGGTCTTTGCTAGGGTCATCGCATCTTTTGTTGAATCAATGAACCATGAATATTCCAGGAGAAAAACATGACCGCAAGACTTTCCAGAGAAGAGCGCAGGGCGAACGTCATCGACGCCTTGAACCAGGCTCGCGCCATGGAGCTTTTTGCCATCACCCAGTACATGAACCAGCATTACGGTCTGGACAGCATGGACTACGGCGAACTGGCCGCCAAGATGAAGCTCATCGCCATCGATGAAATGCGCCATGCCGAGATGTTCGCCGAGCGCATCAAGGAACTGGGCGGCGAGCCGACCACATCGTATGAAGGCGAACTGAAAAAGGCCCAGGACGTGCGGAGCATCTACCCCTACGACGCGGTTCTCGAAGACGACACCATCGATATCTACAGCCAGTTCCTGCTGGTTTGCCGTGACAACGGCGACGCCATCAGCGCCAAGCTTTTCGAGACCATCATCGAAGAGGAGCAGGCTCACATGAACTATTTCGAGAATGTGGGCACGCATATCGATACCCTCGGAGATACCTATCTCTCCAAGATCGCGGGCACCTCCGCTTCCACCGGCCCCTCCACCAAGGGCTTTGTGATCAGCGGCGGCAACTGATTCTCCTCGGCCCGAAAGCCGCAAGGCGTACGAGCGTGATGCCCGTGCGCCTTTTTGTTTTCAAGGCCCAGGGAGAGCCTTCAAACCCTGGTGCCGGGCCGTGCTTGTCCCCTGCGGCATGCGAAGCCGGTGCTTGACCGGGGATGGTTTACAGGCCAATTTATCGGGCGATCTTGCATGCGCGGAGCCTGCTTTCCGCTGGCATGAAACCCATTGTCCCTTATACAGACGGGAGTGTTGATGTCCAAATTGCCGGATTTTACTTCGGTCCGTGAACTGCGCTACGGCCTGGACCCCTATCTGGACGCCTGGCTGCTGCATTTCATGACCGAAAACAATATCGAGCCCACGGTCAACCCGGCTGAAAATGCCCAGCAGGAGCAGTTGCGTTTCATGGTCGACGTCGATGACGACCAGGTCTTCGTGCCCTGTTCTGACGAAATGTTCGAGAATCTTCTGCACACCCGCCTTTCTTCGGCCCTGCGCCAGGAGTACCGGGAGAAATGGCGCATGCTGGTGCACCTGGCGCGCATCAACATCAAGGATCGCTACACCCGTCGCAAGATTTTCGCCCTGTCCCGGCACAAGGTCCGGCAGGTGCTTCATGCTCCGTTTCTCATCCCTTCCCGATTTTTGAAGCAGCTCATGACCATCTTCATGGCCATGAGCGGGGTTCACGATCCGCAGCGCAGGGAAAAGCGCCAGGCCAACAAGCGTGCCCTGGATTTCATGAACAGCCCGGACATGACCCGAAGCCTTTACGCCTGCCCCGAATCCAACCTGGGCTGCTCCAGCATCAAACACTTGCGCTGGGAACTCGAATTGCTTGAGATGGCCCGCCTCTGCAGGCTATCGCTACGTTCGCAGATCTGGGAACAGCCGGACACGGTCCGCGACGACCCTGCCTTTTTCGATAAGATATGCGCTCCGTGGCCGGAGTTCGCCGAGATCATGACCAGGATCATGGGCCCATCGAGCGAACAGAGAAGGCTCAAAATTTTGTATCTGCCCGGCAGCAGTGGCGGGATCATCTTCGATCTGCGCCTCATCCGTGTGCTGATCCGTCTGGGGCACAAGGTCATCCTGGCTCTGAAGGAAGGCTTTTGTCTGGACAGCACAGTGATCTGGGACGCAGAGCACGACAAGGCCCTGCAGGACGCCCTGGGCGAGGCTCTCTTTGTGGAAAACAGCCGCATGAGCAAGAACGAACTCCTGCGCGCCCAGCGCGAGAGCCCGCTTCTGGTCATCTCCGACGGCACCCGCGAGCGGCTCAATCTGTGGCGTACCAGCGTGACTTTCGCCCGCTCCTGGAAAGAGGCGGACCTGATCATTGCCAAGGATTTCCCCCATCATCGCAGGCTGATCAAGAATTCCCACCTCTTCACGCGCGACATTCTCTGCCTGTACCGGGACCGGGACGGGTTGGACCAGGTCCGCTTCAAGGAAAAATCATCGCGCGTGACCAAGATCACCGAATCCCAGATCGTGGCCCAGTCCGACGCCATCATCGCGCAGATGCGCACGGCCAGGGGAATGGGCCGCCAGGTCATGTTCTACAGCGCCATCATCGGCAGCATACCGGGGCAGACCAAGGTCGCCCTTGGCGTCGTGAACACTTTTGTCTCCCATTTGCGGTCCAGGCACGCCAACCTCCTGATCATCAACCCCGCCGAACACTTCGTGGAAGGGATGGACGGGGATGATCTCATGTACATGTGGGAGCGGGTCCAGCGCAGCGGGTTCATCGATGTCTGGCGTTTCCAGACCGTGGCCGACATCGAGACCAGCTTCGAACTGATGGGCGAGGCGGTCCCCGCGGAATGGCACGGCAAGGATTCGACCTTCTCCACCGGCTGCACCAAGGAGATGAACATCGCCCTTGAAATGCAGCAGAAGCATCCTGAAATGCAGATCATCGGCCCTGATCCCAAGCGTTTCTTCAGGCGCATGGAGTACGGGGTTGGCAAGTATTTCGATGCGCGCATCACGGACAAGGGGCGCAGCCTGTGAGGAGACTGCTTGCGGTGTGTCTGTGTCTGGCGCTGCTGTGCGCCTGCGCCGTGGCGCCCAGGCAGCCCCTGCTTGTGGAGCAGGGGCCCGGGGGGGATCTTGCGGCGCGTGTCGCGGCCACTGCGGCTGATGATCCGGCCGCGCTGACCCGGGCCATCGAACACTCCCTGGCCTACGTGCGTACCCGTCCCGCGGACAGCAAGCCTTTCGGTACGGACGGCCCGGCGTGCACATGGGGGGAGCTTGGAGACTCGCTGGAGCACATGCGCCTGCTCGTCCCCAGGCTCGCGGAAGATCCAGAACTTTTGACCCGGGAGTTCCGCTGGCTCGAAGTCCGGCCAAAGCCGCTCATGACCGGCTACTACGAGCCATGGATGGATGGCAGCCTTGAGCCGGACCCGCGATTTCCGGTGCCCATATACGGACTCCCGGCCGATTTGCGCAGCGCCGATCTGGGCCGGTTTCATCCGCGCTGGAAAGGGCAGCGGCTGACCTATCGCCTGGATGAAAAGGGCATCGCGCCGTATCATTCGAGGGAGGAGATCGACGTCCAGGGCGCTCTGGCCCAGACGGAGACGCCCATCGCCTGGACCCGGGATTTCGTCGACGTCTTCTTTTTGCAGGTGCAGGGCTCGGGCCGGTTGAACCTGCCGGACGGCTCGGTGCGCCATGTCCTTTACGCAGGCAAGAACGGTCACGAATACGTTTCCTTGGGCAAGGTCATGATCGAACGCGGGCTTGTCCCGGCGGAGGAGATGTCCATGCAGCGCATCCGGGCCTATCTGCGTGAGCATCCGCACGAAGTCCGGGAACTTCTGAACACCAACCCGAGCTACGTCTTTTTCCGGCTGGCGCAGGATGGACCGCTTGGGGCCATGGGGCGAACATTGACGCCGATGGTCAGCATGGCTACTGATTCAGCCTTTCTGCCCCTTGGCACGATCCTGGCCGTGGATGCCGCGCTGCCGGATGCGGGCGGCACGGAAACACGGACGGCGTTTCTGGGATTGGCCCAGGACCGTGGCGGCGCCATCAAGGGCAGCCGCCTGGATCTTTTTTGCGGCGCGGGGCAGAGGGCCGAATTTCTGGCCGGGCATCTGCAAGCCGAAAGCCGCGTCTATCTTCTGCTCAAGAAATAAGGAATGATCATGCAGCCCATGGACCCCCTGACCCTGAAGGATCTTTTGCGTCAGGCCTGGACGGCGCAGCTCGAGAGCGTCGCCCTGTGGCATGAAGAGGAGGCCCCGGCGGACCTCCCGGCGCGTCCCGGCGACGGGCTGGTGGAACTTGTCCTGCGCCAGCATCTGAAGAATTTTCTGCTCTGGCACGTCGAGGACAGGGCCCGGCGCAAGGATGTGGACGACAGCGTCATCACCGGCTGCAAGCGTGAGATCGACGGTCTCAACCAGCAGCGAAACGATCTCATGGAGCAGGTCGATGCCTGGCTGGTGCGTGCCGTGGCCGCCTTTGCCGCCCAGAAGGATCTGCCCGAGGAGTCGCGCCGCTTCAACACCGAGACGCTGGGCGCGGCTCTGGATCGCCTCTCCATTCTGAGCCTCAAGATTTTTCACATGCGCGAGCAAACGGGTCGCGTGGACGTGGACGCCGGGCACCTTGAGAGCTGCCGGGACAGGCTCGCCCTGCTTGAAGCCCAGCACCGGGACCTCTCCCGGTCCATCCTGGAGCTGATCGACGACTACGCCCAAGGCGTGAAAAGTCCGAAGGTCTATTTTCAGTGCAAAATGTATAACGATCCGGCCCTCAATCCGGAATTGTATGCCGCAAAGCCTGTCGCGGGCTGACGCGGGAAGGAGCCAGTATGCGTGATTACGAAGTGGTCATCGGCCTTGAAGTCCATGCCCAGCTGAGGACCCGGAGCAAGATCTTCTGCTCCTGTTCGACCCAGTTCGGGGCCGGGCCCAATGAGAACACCTGTCCGGTCTGCACCGGGATGCCGGGCCAACTGCCCGTCCTGAACGGCCGGGCCGTGGAATACGCGGTCAAGATGGCCATGGCCGTGGATTGCACCGTCAATCGCCGCTCCCTTTTCGCGCGCAAGAACTATTTTTATCCCGACCTGCCCATGGGCTACCAGATATCGCAGTTCGAGCTGCCCGTGGCCGAGCACGGACACATCGTCATCCACACGGAAAAGGGTGAGAAGCGCATCGGCATCACCCGCATCCACATGGAGAACGACGCGGGCAAGAACATTCATTCATCTACAGACAACGCGTCCTACGTGGACCTGAACCGGGCCGGAGTGCCGCTCATCGAAATCGTCAGCGAGCCGGACATGCGTTCCGCCGAGGAGGCCGTGGCCTACCTGAAGAGCCTGCGCGCCATTCTGGTTTATCTGGGCATCTGTGACGGCAATCTGGAGGAAGGGAGCTTTCGCTGCGACGCCAACGTATCCATTCGCCCTCGTGGGCAGGAGGAATTCGGCACCCGCGCGGAACTCAAGAACATGAACTCTTTTCGCAACATCCAGCGCGCCATCGAGTACGAGGTGGAGCGGCAGATCGATCTGGTCGAGGACGGGGAGCAGGTCGTACAGGAGACCCGGCTTTTCGATACGGTCAAGGGCGTGACCCGCTCCATGCGCGGCAAGGAGGAGGCTCACGACTATCGCTATTTTCCCGACCCGGATCTCTTGCCCCTGATCATCGAGGAAGAGTGGATGGACAAGTGGCGGGCCGAGCTGCCGGAGTTGCCCGAGGCCCGCTGTCTTCGTTTCCAGGATGTTTTGGGGCTGCCCGTTTACGACGCCCAGGTGCTGACGGCGGAAAAAGAGGTGGCCGACTATTTTGAGACCGCGCTTGCGACCCACAACGAGCCCAAGAAGATCTCGAACTGGGTCATGGGCGAGGTTTTGCGCGAGCTGAACGACCGCGGCGTGACGCTGGACGGATGCAAGCTTCGGCCGGAGGATCTGGCCGGGCTGGTCAAGCTTGTCGATGACGGCGTGATAAGCGGCAGCATGGCCAAGGGCGTGTTCAAGGAACTTTTCGAGACCGGCGGCGATCCCGAGGCCTACGTCAAGGCCAAGGGCCTGGTGCAGATTTCGGACACTTCGGCCATCGAAGGCCTGGTCGACGAGGTTCTGGCCGAGAATCCGTCGGAAGTTGAGCGGTACAAGGGCGGGGACAAGAAGCTGACCGGTTTTTTTGTCGGCCAGGTCATGAAGAAATCCAAGGGCAAGGCCAACCCGGGGCTGGTCAATCAGCTCCTGGCGAAGAAGATGGGCTAGGCGGAATCGAAAGGCTTCACAAAAAAACGAAACGGGCGGCTCAAGGGTCGCCCGTTTGCGTTTGAGCGCAAGGGCGCTGCAATTCTCCCTTCGTCATCATGCTATTGCCGCAAAGTGTCCCCAGATAGGTAGGCGGGATGGACCAAACCATTTTCCTGCACCTGTCCGCAAGAATGACATCCCCCGCCAGCACCTCAAGACCCGCTGTCGGCATGGCCCTCGGCCTCGTCGGCTGTCTGACTGAGCCAGGCATCGTTTGCTGAATCGCAGCCTGGTGCGTCGCCCTGATTGCCCGCCCTGCAGGCTGCGATTCAACTCTACGAGGCCGGTGAAGGAGTTCCGGCGGGGCCGAGGGCCGTGCCGACAGTGGGTCGCGGGCCGCACATCGCGGAATCTCCCGGCCTCCTATCTCTGCATGAGCGCCGCGGTCAGTTGCACGGCTTTTACCATGTCGTCGATCCGGATGAACTCGTCCGTGGTGTGCACCCGGTTCATGCCGATGCCAAGGTTGATGCAGGACAGGCCCTGGCCGGAGAAGATGTTGGCGTCGCTGCCGCCACCCGTGCCCTTGACCGCGGCGATGAGGTTCAGATCGTTGCAGGCATGCAGGGCGCGATGCAGGAGTTTGCTGTCGGCGGGGACGTCCATGGCAGGGTAGGAGATTTCATGGCTGAAATCGAAGTTTCCGCCCGCTTCCTGGGCCGCTTCGACGCAACACAGGCGCATGTGTTCGATCTGGGCCATGAGCCTTGCGTTGCTCTGTGCCCGGGCCTCTCCGGTCAGGGTCACGCTGTCCGGGACGATGTTCGTCTGTCCGCCGCCCTCGATGCGTCCGAGATTGGCTACGGTCTCCTCGTCGATGCGCAGAAGCTTCATGCGGCTGATCGCATTGGCTGCCATCTGGATGGCGCTGATCCCTTTTTCAGGCTCGATGCCGGCATGGGCCGAGCGCCCATGGAAGGTTATGGTCATGCCGGCCTTGGATGGCGCGCGGACAATGATGGTGCCGACGTCCCCGCTCGAATCGAGGACCACGACCTCCCGGGCCTTGACCCGTGAAAAGTCCATGTGCTTGGCCCCAAACATCCCGGACTCTTCACAGACCGTGAACAGCAGGAAAAGTTCGGGGTGGGGGATGCCGTCCTCCTCAAGATGGAAGAGGGCTTCAAGAATGGCGCTGATGCCGGCCTTGTCGTCGCCGCCGAGGACCGTGTTCGAGGCGGAGCGGATGATTCCGTCGGTCAGGACGGGTTCAACGCCCAGGCAGGGATCCACGCAGTCCATGTGTGCCGAGAACGCCATGGCGTCGCCGGGGCCGGTGGCGGGCACGCGGACAATGACGTTGCCTGAGTTGCCGCCGAAAAAAGTGCCCGCGTTGTCGACGTGGACGTCATAGCCCCGGGCACGGAGCAGGGCGCACAGATGGTCGGTCACGGGTTTCTCCTGTCCGGAGGGACTGTCGAGGCGGACCAGGTCGAAAAATGTGTTTATCAGTCGATCTTTATTTATCATGGGGATGCGGTTCCTTGTGGATGGGAGTTGCCGGGATCATTGCTTTTTGAGTAGAAAAGGTCAACAATTCAGAAACGACGCGGCACTGGCCTGGCAATGTCCGCCCTCAATTTCGCTTCGCGAAACCATATGGACTGTCGGCGGAAAATTCAATGAAACAGGGAGCATTCATGCAAAGAGAGAACATGGTTGAAACACACAGTACATTCATGGGCTATCTGCTCTGGGTTTTCGGATTCACCGGCGCGCACCGTTTTTATTATGGACGCCCCATTTCCGGGACGATCTATTTTTTCACCCTGGGCCTTCTTTTCATAGGCTGGATCGTGGACCTTTTTCTGATCCCGTCCATGGAACGCTCGGCCGCGCTGCGTTTTCGGCCCGGACGCATCGATTATTCCCTGGCCTGGATTCTGCTCACCTTTCTTGGTGTTCTGGGCGTGCACCGCATGTACATGGGCAAGTGGGTTACGGGTGTCCTGTACATGCTGACCGGAGGATTCTTTCTGATTGGGTACATCTATGATTTCTGGACATTGAACGACCAGATCACGGTCCTGAACGCCTCCAACGGCTAGCAGCCTGTCCCGAAACGACGATCTGAGCCATCACTGCTAAAAGGGTCCAGGCCCGAAGCGTAGGTAATGATACGTTTCAGGCCTGGATTTTCTTTGTTCCTCGACTTCTCCATTGTTTGCCGGCCGGGCAGTTGCAACTTTCAATAGCCGGTGGGGAAGTGCGGGCGTTTCTAGTTCCGTCTTGTCGGGGCGGTGCCCGAAAACCATTTGCGGGCCAGGGCATCGAGTTTTCCTTCAGCCTGAAGATCCCGTAGCGCCCCGTTTATTCTACTGAGCAATTCGGGGTGGCCCTTACGGAGCGCGATGGCGACATCGGAGCCAGGGTCCGGATTGATGAGCGTCCGGATTTCAAGCCCCCTCAGGGCGGCCAGGTATTTGCCGACTTCAAGCGGCATGATGGCGGCCGCTGTTTCTCCGCGAGCCAGCAGGTCCATGGACTCTTCCTTGCTCCCGGTCTGCATGATGCGGATTTTCTGATGGATGCCCACTTCTTTCCAGCGCAATTCCACAAAGGAATGCCTGTCTCCGGTTATGACGAGCCCGAACAGGTCCTCGACCCTGGACACGGTGCTGTTTGCCAGGACAAAGACCACGTCGTGGCGCGTGGCGTAGGGTGTGGAGAACTCGAAATATCCGTGGCGGAAAGCGTTGACCTCCATGCCCACGACCATGTCGATCCGGTCGAAGAGGAGCATGTTTATGACATCGTCCCACTTGCCCTGCTTAAAACGGGCCGCAACCCCAAGCCGGGCACAGACTGCCTTTGCAACGTCCACATCGAATCCGGCAGGTTCGTCATCAATGGCGAACTGATACGGCGGGAACCCGATCGCGACGCCGCAGGTCAGCGATTCCTGGGCCAGTCCGGAAACGGAGCCCAGACAAATGATCAGGACGAGAGATGATAAAATTCGAATCATGGGGACTCCACGGGAATTGAGGGGCGTCATTGCGAGTATCTACCCAATCCTCCGTGGTTGAACAAGGCCGGGATGCAAACTTTTACGGTCTGTCGTCGGCAATCCTGGCGCCCGGAAATGAGAAACCCGGCCGGGCCGGGTTTGTGTCCTAGTTCTGATCGGGATTGAGTATCTTCTTGTCGAGCACGAAGACCGCTCCAATGAGCAGCAGGACGAACACGATGAAGGAGAAGAATCCGAACCCTCCGGACGAAGGGGCTTCAGCCGCCTCGCCGTGGCCTTCAGCCTTGGCCTTTTCCACGGCGGGTTCCGTATGGGCGGCGTCGGCAGGCTCCGCATGGGCCGGTTCCGCGTGAGCCGGTTCCGCATGGGCGACGACATCTTTTGCGGGCTCGGCGTGCATGGCGGCGTCGGCGTGGGCCGGGGGCGTCACTCCACCCAGAAGCTCGGTCTGACGTGGATGAGTGCCCAGAATGTTCACCTTGCCGGTCAGGATGTCGTACACGGCCCCAACCACCACGACGCGGCCGTCTTTGGCGCGGTCGGCGATGGCGTGGCTCTTGCCCAGGAGATCTTCGATGGCTTGCCAGACATTGGCTTCAATGGCCTTGACGATGAGTTCGGGTGTGTCGGCGTCGGGGTGCTCGTGGCGGGCCTTTTCCACCGCAGGCACGATGTTGTCCACCAGGGCGGGGATGCTGCCATGGACCTCGGCTCCGGTGGTCACGGCCGTGACGGCGCCGCAATAGGTGTGCCCGAGCACCATCAGCACCGGTGTGCCGAGGTGATCCACTCCATATTCGGCGGACCCGATTTCATCGGTGTCGGCCACGTTGCCGGCCACCTTGATGACGAACAAATCTCCGACGCCCTGATCAAAAAGAATTTCAACGGGGACTCTCGAATCCGAGCAGGCGATGACCGTCGCGAAGGGGGCCTGTCCCTCAGTGGTGGTCAGCAGGCGTCTGGAAAAACTGGTGTTGGGGTGGGTCGATTGGCCCAGGGCGAAGCGCAGGTTGCCCTCGGTAAGCATCTTGAGCCCTGTATCGGGACTTACGGGGTGGACGCCGGGAGCTGACGCCATGGCCGCAAACGGAGCAAGGACGAGCAGAAATGCCAGGACAAAACGTTTGATGTACATGTTGAACCCCTGATTGAATGTTTGAGGTGAGCAGCCTTGGCTGCGATCTTGTGCGTGAATGATGCGTGACTGATGCTTGAGAAAAGGTTCTCGATTTTAGCGCAGCTTCCGGTGCATTTCAAGGAGTGTTGCGGGGAAAAAGTCTCTTTTGCCGGGGGAGACGCAACTGGGCCGGCAATCAAAAAAGCGGCGCAAGGCCGAAGCCATGCGCCGCTTGCAAACGGAGTTTAAGTGCCCGCGCGACTAGGCTTTGAGCACGGTCTTGTCCATGAACACGATCACACCGATAAGGGCAGCGATGAATACCAGGACAAGCATGAAACCCGAACCTCCGGATTCCTGTCCGGCCTGGGCGTCCTCGGCGGGTGCGGCGTGTGCGGCTTCGGCGGGAGCAGCGTGGTTTTCCGTCTGTGCGGCGTCTTCCTGCACCACGGCTTCATGGGTTTCGGTGGCGGCCTTTTCTTCCGTCACGGCCGCCTGCGGTTCGGTCGCGGCTTCTGTTTCGGGAGCGACTTCTGAAGCGGGTTCAGCCGCCCCTTCGGTCTCGGTTCCGGAAGGCTGCGAGAGCAGGTACTGTCCGACCAGAATCTGCAGTTCGGGGTGAGCGCCCAGGACCTTGACGGCTCCGCTCTGCGCGTCGACCGTGGCTCCCACGGCTGAAATCTGGCCCTTCAGCACCGCATGGATCAGGTCGGGAGAAGCCACCAGCGTATTGGCATAAACCGTCCACACCGCGTCTTCGGTCAGTCCGAGAACAACGACCAGGGGCGCGGTGAGATCCACAGCCTGCACGGCAATGCCGGTCGTGGGTCCAAAGCCGCCTTCGGGCTTGACCACGGCGAGCCGTGATTCGCTGAGGCCGAAGAGTTCGGTTGCGGGCACGGAAATGGCCGGATCGGCGATGACGATGGCCAGGGGAGCCGGGGCAAGGCTCTGCTCCAGGACGAATTTTTCATTGCCCAGGGACAGGGCCTTGAGGGCAGCCTCGGGAGCGGCGGCCAGAGCGGACACGGCAACGGCACAAAAGAGCACCGTCAGGGAGAGGATTCTTTTCATGTACGGTTTCCTTATGAAATGAAGTTTGTGGTCTCAAAGAGCGCCCAGGTCCGAATCATCCCCGGAGCACAAGCCTTGTTTGTACGCTTCGATGGCGTCCTTGTACGCGCTGGCCAGGACGTCGCTCCCGCAGTACCTGCAGGAGATGCGCGCCACGGCTCACCTGCCCGTGATCCGCGCGGGCTTGCCGCAGATCGGGCAGGTGATGTCGTCGATATCGCGGGAGTTACCCTCGTGCATCATTTTTCCAGCTGCTGGATGCCTTCCACTACCCAGTGCTTTTCGCCGCCGGATTCGTAACGGCTGAAGTGCCATGCCTCGCGAACCTGTTCGGCTGGCGCCGAGGTCGAGTCTTCGCGCAGCATGGTGTCGAAAAGAACCGTGGCGATGGTCTGATTGCCCAGAGTCTTGACTTCAAGAAGAGTGGCTTCGAGAAGCAGGATTTCCGTCTTTCCGGGGTTGGGGTCCGCCGCCGCCTGAGCCTGGATTTCGGCAAAGACGTCCTCGGAGGTGAACTGTCGCAGATCATTCAAGTCGCGGGCGTCCCAGGCCGCCTGAAGACGGGTGTATGCAGCCTTGGCGCCTTGCAGGAAGTCTTCGGCGTCAAATCCTGCCGGGTAATCGGGAGCCGTGGATGCGGCGTGCTGCTGCGAGCTGCGCAGGTTGTCCCATGCACCCCGGTTCATGTCGTGAACCCGGGCAGGTCCTCCTGCGGTCTGCGTTGCCGGTTGGCGACTGCGCAGAAAACGCATGAGCAGAAAAAGACCTCCGCCGATGAGCAGGATGTCGATAAAAGAGATCCCGGAAAAACCGCCGCCAAAAAAGAGCGAACCGAGCAGGCCGCCCATGAGCATGCCGCCGAGAAGTCCTCCGAACATGCCGCGTCCACCCATGGGAGAGGCTCCGGGTGCTGCCTGTTTCGTTTGCGAGGAAGTGGGCGCCGCGGGTTTTTGATAGCTTTTGGAATAGGACGGCCTGCTCCCGAAAGAGCCACCGCCACCCAGACGTCTTGCTTCGGCCAGGTCAGGCATGGTCAGCAAGACAATTCCAAGGCTGAGAATGATGGCTCCCAAGAATGAGAATTTTGTCACAAGTCCTCCTTGATGAGTTTGATCCTGTAACCGATATGGGCACGGGATGGAAACTGGAAACATGAATGCGCGTTATTGGTGATTATAATGATCCGATGAGGATGGGGAAGGGTTGTGCGCGCGGAAGAACAACTCCAAATGTAAAAAAAAAGGCAGGAGCGAAAAAAATTCGCACCTGCCAGGGAAGCCGGGTACCCGAAAACAACTGTTACCGCTGCTTCCTTTCGGACCTGACGGGGTTGGCAGCGTTTCCGCCACCCGGCTTCCCTTTCATTTTTCAATAAATGGCGGAGAGGAGAGGATTCGAACCTCCGGTACCCGTTGAGGTACACACACTTTCCAGGCGTGCGCCTTAAACCAGACTCGGCCACCTCTCCGCGATCGGGAAAAACGTCTCTATGTCAGAGGACTTTGTTTGGCAAGGGAAAAATTGTCCGAAATCAAAATTTAAGATCGATCACGGCTTTTGGGTCTGATTTTATCTTGCCGTTGACAATCTTCAGAGTGAAAGCATATTTTAAATGCAAAGTGATGTCATAAATGGAGGCAAAGATGAAGACATTGAGTATTCGCGGTGTGGATGAGGATTTGTCCAAACGTATCAAGGTTGCTGCCAAGAAAGAGGACAAGAGCGTCAATAATTTTGTGCTGGACACCCTGCGCAAGCAGTTGGGCATGGGTAAGGAGAGGCGATTTTCGAGGGAATGGGACGATCTGGACAGCCTCTTTGGCGTCTGGAGCGCCGAGGAATACGCGGCCATTCAAGGCAGGATCGACACACAGCGACAGATCGACGAAGAGCTTTGGGCATGAACAGGATGCTCATCGATACCAACATCTATTCCGGTGCCCTTCGCGGCGATCAGGAGATAGTAGGCGCTTTACGGCAGGCGGAGCACATCGGCTTGAGCGTTATATCCATGGGAGAACTCTTTTCCGGCTTCAAAGGGGGCACGCGGGAAGACGAAAACAAAAGGGAGCTTGGGATATTTCTCGATTCTCCCCGAGTGGCCCTGTATCCCGTCGATGTCTACACGGCTCAACATTATTGTGCCATCCTCAACCAATTGCGTCGCAGCGGGACGCCCATACCCACTAACGACATTTGGATCGCGGCGACGGCTGCCCAGCATGGGCTTCCCCTGTACACGCGGGACAGTCATTTTTCAAAAATCGAAGGGCTGCTGTTGCGCTAAACCATCTTTTTTGACGTTTCTAGCCGTCATGATCGTTCCGTTGTGTTCTTACGAAAAGATGGACCGTTTGCTGGAGATCTTCACAGTTGTCCTTTCACCCAGGCCTGGATCTGGGCGGCGGGCATGGCTCCGGCCGTGCGAGCGGTTTCCCTGCCCTGCCGGAAGAGGACCAGACTCGGAACGGACTGGATGTTGAAGCGGGCTGGAACGGTGCGCTGGGCCTCGGTGTCCATCTTGGCCAGGATCACCTGCCCCTGGAGGGCTGCGGCAGCCTGGCTAAAGGCCGGAGCCATCATCTTGCACGGCCCGCACCACGGAGCCCAGAAATCGACCAGCACGGGCAGGGTGGAGCGGGTGATGAAGCGCTCGAAGGTCTGGTCCGTGAGTTCCACTGGGTTTACGGGCAGGAGGGACGTGGCGCACTTGGCGCAGACGGGGTTCTGGCGGATGCGTTCGGTGAGAACGGCGTTGACGGTCTGGCAGCTCGGGCAGACGGCATGTATTTTTTCCATGAGTGTGGCCTCCGGTTTGTGGTGAGGTTGAGAACTAACAGGGAATAAACATCCGGCTGCGATGGGCAAGGTGATAGGAAGAAATGCGAATGACACGTGATGCCACAACGTCATCCTCGTGAAGGCGAAAGCCCACGATTCTCTCAAGATTCGAGCTGCCGTTGCGGCACGCGGCCCGTTGTCGGCATGGCCCTCGGCCCCGCCGGAACTCCTTCTCCGGCCTCGTAGAGTTGAATCGTTGCGTGTAGGACGGAAAATTCAGGCCGTGCGACAGGCAACGATTCAACAAACGATGCCTGGCTCAGTCAGACAGCCGACGAGGCCGAGTGCCATACCGACAACGGGCCTTGAGGCGTTGGTGATGTCCGTTAGGTCGACGATGAGCTGTTGGAAGATGGATTCCGCGCTGTTGCCCGACATGGCTCGCCTTCGCGGGAATGACCTGGAGATATGCGGGAATTACATGGATCTGTGCGGGATTCCGCTGTGTCCATGCAAACTGGACAGAACGCATATTTGTCGGGACCAATAGGCGTCATTCCCGCGAAGACGGGAATCCATTTTTTCTCTTTGGACCACGCATGTCGAACCGTGAATGACGCTGCCACTCGGCGGCAGGCAAAGAGTCAAACGAAAGCCAACAAAAAACCCCTTCGCGGGAAGGGGTTGGTGTCAGTAGCGGGGCAGTCAGGCTCAGATGCCCATGATGTTGTAGCCCGAATCCACGTAAATGACTTCGCCGGTAATGGCGCGGCAGGGTGCGGGTACTTGCTGGTTCATGAATGTCGGTACGTACAGGGATGGTTTAGTTGAGTGATCGGCGCAGCATTTCTTCCGTGACCCTGTCTGGAATTCTCCAGTGGGAATAAAAGTTTCGTCGGTGGAGATAGCGTGCGTTTGTGTCCAACTCGGAATCGGAAATTCTAAGGGATGATGCGTAGGACGCTTCCAGAATGTCGAAAAAAATGTCCGGGCGATTGGGGCCGAGCAAAAATTTTGGAGAATGAAATTCAACGACGGGAAATGAATCCGTGTTCAATGAAGTTATTCCGAGAGTCATTGTTTGCAAAGAATTGTTGTCAAGGTAATAGAAGCTCAGTAGCGATCCGGGGGTGTTAATATGCATGTCCTCAAATTTTTTGCGGACATCTGATGTTTCAAACAAGTGGCTGAGGCGTTCCACATTGATTTCAAGGGGCTGCATTGAGCTTAGCAAAAACGTGTCCGTCCCAGACATCCAGAGGTGTACATAGGGAAAGACGCTTTGCAGGGATTTTATGATCAGTTTAAAATGTGAACTGTCCATGTTGTAATACGGAATCCACTGGCACAGGACGCCACCTTCATTGAGCTTGTTCCCGGCTATACGAAAAAAATCCGCAGTGAAGAGGTTGGCGTTGCCCGTCTGCCAGGGATTCGAAGGCTCTGAAATGATCATGTCGTATTTTTTAGGCATGGAAGAGAGCCACGTGCGACCATCGAGAATCCGAATTGTGGATCGGGGATCGTTAAAAACGCGATCGTTCAGCGCGGAGAAAAAACCGGCAGCTTCAACGACTTCCGGAGAGATCTCAATGCTTTCGACGGAGTTCACGGGAAGATCGAGTACACATGCCGAGGTGATGCCTGTTCCTAGACCAATGACAAGGGCGTCTGCGGTGTTTCGTGCGTATAAGTACGGCAGGTAGCCCAAAAGCATCTGCGTGGTATTGTCACCTTCGCTGGATCCGTCCGTCTTGCCGTTGACTCTCAGGAACCTGTGCCCAAGCGAGGACTCAAGAACTGCAACGCTTGCGGATCCTTCCTTGTAGAAAATCAGATCGTAGTTCTTCATTTCCCGTTCCAGAGCGCTTTCGGAGTCAAAGAACTTCGAATAGACATAGACGCCCGAGTTCATTTTTGTTGCGTCCCAGGTGGTGAAGAAGACCGGGGCGGTCAGGGCTATGAGGAAGATGAAGCCTGCGAAAACCTTGCGGAAAGAAGTCTGGGGTTTGGTGCCGAGGAGGACCACTGCCGCGCCGCCCAGAGCCAGGCTGGCCGCGATGATAAGGCAGCGTTCCGATCCTACCAGCGGTATGATGATAAAACCAGCTACCAAGGCTCCGCAAATGCTCCCAGCCGTGTTCCAGATATAGGCGATGGATGTTGACACACCGGTGCTTACGGACTGGTTTTGCCTGGAACGTGTGATGATGTGTAAACAGAGGGGGAAAGTCGCTCCTCCGATGAAAGTTGGAAGGAACATGAGCGCGGCGCAGGCCAGGAATTCCTTGGCCACGACCATGTGCCACTGAGCCTGCATGTCGCCAAAAATGGTGACGAACCACGCGGGCAGAAAGCCAATGACTGGTGTGATGGCCAAAATGGTCAAACCGTCGAGGATGAGCAGGCCAGCAAGAAATCTGGTGGAGCAATAGGGAAGCAGGTATCTTGCCGCAAAATAACATCCGGCCGAAAGACCGATGAGATAGGCTGTGAGCATGGTCGAAAAGGCGTAAACCGAAGTCCCGAAGACCAGAACAAGGGCGTGACTCCATGCGTTTTCGAGCAGCATTCCAATTGTCCCGATGAGAAAAAGAATGAAAATCGGAAGCGCAAAAGGGATCAAGGCGGCATCATCAAGACGATCTTTTCGTGTTTCGACTTTTTTCTTTTTATTTGAAGTCGCCAGAGGCTTCTCAGCACTTTCCATGAACGTGTCGCGTAGCAGGAAGATGCATGCCAGCCCTACCATCACATTTAAAATCGCCGCGAAATATATGGTCCAGTTGAGTCCGTAGTACGGTATCGCAAGAAACGCGCTGGAGAAGGAGCCAAGTGCCGCTCCTAAGGTGTTGATGGCGTACAGAATTCCAATGCGTGACCCGGCCTTGCCTGCATCCTTTTCGATATACTGCGCGAGCACTGGCAAGGTCGCCCCCATGAGCGACGTTGGAATGATGAGCAATACCAGGGCGATGAGAAATCTGTACAGGGCGAGAGACAACTGAGAATCATACGACGCCGAAAATATGGCCGCATGGATAGGTTCCATGTTGGAAAGAATGAAGGGGAAGGCGAGTGCGTAACATCCAAGCGCGATTTCCAGCCAACCGTATATAATGCCAAGATTCTTGCCACGCCTGCTCAGTTTCGCTCCGGCATGGCTCCCCAAGGCCAGACCAAGCATAAAGACAGCCAGGACAGTAGAGATGGCCTGATTGGTACTGCCGAAAACAAGGGAGAGCATTCTGGCCCAGACAACCTGATAGGCCAGGGCGCACATGCCCGACAGGAGAAAGGCCAGGATAAGAACGATAATTCTGCTTGTCGGTAGAGCGGTAGAGGAAGAACGCTGCAAAATCATTCAAAGCTCCTGAAATGGCGTGTTTCGGTTTGCGGCAGTCGAAAATGTTTATTGGAGTTGAAAAACTCCTGCATAAAAAAACCCCTTCAGCGGGAAGGGGTTGCCAGAGACTTTGGCAGAGGCTCAGATGCCCATGATGTTGTAGCCCGAATCCACGTAAATAACCTCGCCGGTGATGGCGCGGGAGAGGTCCGAGGCCAGGAAGAGGCCGGTCTTGCCCACGTCTTCCTGGACGATGTTGCGGCGCAGGGGGGCGCGTTCCTCGATGGTGGCGAGGATGGTCTTGAAGCCGGAGATGCCGGACGAGGCCAGGGTCTTGAGCGGCCCTGCGCTGATGGCGTTGACACGGATGCCGCGTTCGCCAAGGTCCATGGCCAGGTAGCGCACGCTGCACTCCAACGCGGCCTTGGCCACTCCCATGATGTTGTAATTGGTGATGACCTTTTCCGCTCCGTAGTAGGTCATGGCCATGACCGAACCATTGTCGTTCAGAAGAGGATCAAACGCCTTGCACAAGGCCACCAGCGAGTAGGCAGAGATGTCCATGGCCAGATGGAACCCTTCGCGGGAGGTGTCAACGTAACGGCCTTTCAGGTCGTCGCGATTGGCGAAGGCCACGGAATGAACGAGGATGTCGAAACTGCCCCATTTCTCCTTCACGATCTCGGCGGACTCAGCGATAGCCGCGTCGTCGGCCACGTCGCATTGGAACATGAATTCGCTGCCGAGTTCCTCATGGATGGGCTCGACCCGTTTTTTGAGCGCCTCTCCTGCGTAGCTCAGCGCGATGGAAGCACCGTTGTCCTTGAGCTCCTTGGCAATGGCGTAGGCAATGCTCTTGTCGTTGGCCACGCCAAAAATCAGGGCTTTCTTCCCTTGAACGAGCATGGATTATCTCCAGTTGTGTTTGTGCCTTACGGCAATTGCAAAGGGGACCCAGTCAGCAGTTCAAAAGCTTCCAGGTATTTCTTTTGTGTTTCGGCGATGACCTCGGCGGGCAGTGTCGGAGGCGGCGGGGTCTTGTCCCAGTCGGTTCCGCTCAGCCAATCGCGCAGATACTGCTTGTCGAAACTTGGCTGGGACTGACCGGGGACATATTTGTCCGCGGGCCAGAATCGGGAGGAATCCGGCGTCATGACTTCGTCGATGAGCAGGATATCCTTTTCATTCAGGCCGAATTCGAACTTGGTATCCGCAATGATGATCCCGCGCGCGGCGGCAAGGTCCCGGCCACGGGAATAGATGGCCAGGGAAAGTTCCTGGATCTTTTTGAGCAATCCCTCGCCAATGCGTGATTTGGCGTCGGCCAGGGTGATGTTTTCATCGTGGGCGCCAAGGTCCGCCTTGGTGGACGGAGTGAAGAGCGGCGTCTCGAGTTTGTCGGAATCCACCAGCCCGGCGGGCAGCTTGTATCCGCAGACCGATCCGGTGGCCTTGTAGTCCTTGAAGCCCGAGCCAGTCAGATAGCCGCGAACGATACATTCGATGGGCAGGGGCTTGGCTTTTCGGACCACGACCGCGCGGCCTTCCAGTTCGTCCCTGTAAGGAGCGAGGGCGGCAGGAAAATCGCGTACATCCGTGGCGAGTAGATGGTTGGAAACCAGGTCCTTGAAGGCTTCCATCCAGTAGAGGGTGATCTGATTGAGAACCACGCCCTTGTAGGGGATGGGCTCGTTCATGATCACGTCAAAGGCGGACATGCGGTCCGTGGTCACGATCAGCAGGGTCTGTGGGTCGATTTCGTAGATATCGCGGACTTTTCCGCGAGAGATGAGCGGAAATTCACGAATTTTAGTTTTGGTAACGATTTTCATGGGTTCTCCAAACGTTGTTCGACGCTACGGGCATGAGCTTCCAGGCCTTCCAGGCGGGCCAGACGGGCCACCTTTGAACCGTGGGTGCCAATGTAGGCCTGGTCTGTGCATATCAGGCTGGTTTTTTTGCAAAAAGTGTCCACCGACAGGGCTGAGGAAAAGCGTGCCGTGGAAAGAGTTGGCAGCACGTGGTTCGGCCCCGCGAAATAATCGCCCACGGGTTCGGGGGTGCTGTGGCCCATGAAAACGGCCCCGGCATTGCGCACCGAACCGATCCAGGCCCAGGGGTCGGCCACGCTCAGTTCAAAATGTTCGGGCGCGAGACGGTTGATGAGTTCCATGCCCGTTGCAAGATCAGGCACATGGACGAGAGCGCTCCACTCGGCAAGGGACTTGGACGCGATTTCCTGACGCGGAAGCGTGGATAGCTGCAGGGCAAGTTCCATTTTGACCTCGTCAAGAAGGCGGTTGTCCGGAGAAATGAGAATGCTTGAAGCCAGCGGATCATGCTCTGCCTGGGAAAGCATGTCGGCGGCCAGCCATTTGGGTGTGGCCGTGGAGTCGGCCAGGATGGCGATTTCGCTGGGTCCTGCGATCATGTCGATGCCGACCTGCCCGACGAGCAGGCGTTTGGCCGTGGTCACAAAGATGTTGCCCGGACCGGCGATGACATCGACCCTCGGGATGGACTCGGTGCCGTAGGCCAGGGCCGCTATGGCCCAGGCGGAACCGCACATGAAAATGGTGTCGATCCCTAGAATGGCGGCAGTAGCCAGAATATATGGGTTGAGTGTCCCATCCTTGCGCGGTGGACTGACCACGCAGATGGTTTTCACGCCCGCGACCTGCGCCGGGATGGCGTTCATGAGCAGGCTCGATATGAGCGGGGTCTCCCCGCCCTGACCGCCGGGCACGTAAAGCCCAGCACGGTCCACGGGCAGCACGAGCTGCCCCAGCGTGGTTCCGGGGGCCGGGGTGGTGATCCAGGAGTTCTGCTTCTGGCGTAGATGAAAATCGCGGATGTTGGCGGCTGCTTCACGGATGATGGCCGCATCCTCTGCGGGTATCTGTTCCAGGGCGCAGGCAATGTCCGCTTTGGGGACGGCCAGTTGCGTGGGCGTAAGGCTGGGGCAGTCAAACCGACGGGTGTACTCGGCAACGGCTTCGTCACCACGGTCACGAACCTGGGCGAGGATGTCTCGCACCAGCGGTTCGACATTGTCCTCGCCAGCGTCCCGGCGCGCAAGCCAGGACGTGATCCCGGTCCAGTCATCGGGTGACGTATATTCAAGAAATCTCAAAGGCATGAATGCTCTCGCATGGGTTCTGAAGTATGGTGGTGGGCTGATGAAAGCAGGATTCCCGTTTTCACGGGAATGACAGAAATACGTTCACAGCTTCGTGTCATTCTCGCGAAGGCGGGAATCCATCCCCTCTTTCCGGGGAGTCGCTTTGCGCAACGCAAAAAGTCTATGCCCCGAACCCCCCAAAAGTCAATTCCTTCATCAGGCGTGAAGCCTCGTCAACACGATTCACTCCTCATGAAGGCTGCTTACAAATAAAAAAGGGCCGGAGTTTTGCGTCTCCGGCCCAAAGTGGCGTCAGGTGTGAAAACCCGAATTAGAACTTGTAGGTCAGACCGATGGTTGCGAAGTAGGAAGCATCCAGGTCATCGTTATAAGCGTCTTCGTAGGTTTCGCTGGAAGCCTTGAAGTATGCGAGCTCATTGTAGGCAGCCAGGTTTTCATAAATCATGTACTTGTTGACCAGCCAGATTTCCCACAGATCGTCGTCTTCAGTGAAGGCAACTTTATCTCCGGCGGCGTTGATAGCATCGTCGTCGGAAGTGCCCTGAGCATAGGCAATAACAAGCTTGTGGCTCAGTTTTTCAACAAAGGTGATGTCGTCCAGGACCAGGCCGACAACCCAGAGGCCGGTGCCGTCGCTGCCAACACCAAGGGCGTCGGTACCGAAGGAGTCGTTAGCAACGATGCCAGCGCGGGCGCCGCCAACATAAGGAGTCAGGCCCCAACCTTCAGCCAGAGTAGGCAGGACGTTGTCTTCGTCTTCTTCGTCATCATAGCCGGTGGCATAGGTGGTGAACAGGGTGGCGGTCAGCATGTCCATCTTGTAGGAAGCGGCCAGAGCGGCGTACCAGCCCTTGGTCTCGTAGTCATCGCTTTCGCCAACGCCGTAAATCAGGTCGGCGGCGAAGGTCAGCGGATCGAACATGGTCAGAGCCGCATTGAAACCGAGAACCCAAACGGTTCCGTCATCTTCGATGCCAGCATCGGCGTCGGTCTTTTCGACTTGGCCGGAGGCGTTGATGCTGTAGAAAGAAGCCTCGTTATCAGTGTTCTCGCCAACCCAAGCATAGCCGAAGTAGGGGCTGACGCTGAAGCCGTCAAGGGTGATGGGGGCGACGATGAAAGCCATGTCGACATCATCTTTTGCGGTGCCGTCTTCCTGCAGATCGTTGCTGAAGGAGTTGCTGCCGTCAACACCGCGAGTGTAGCCGACAGTCACGCCGAACATCTCGTTGATGGGGGCGGAAACAGTGATGGCAGCGGCGTCGTCATCGAAAACCGGGTTGCCGAAAACGCCGGGCAGGGCGATGGCCTGCAGACCAGCCTGCACATTGATCTGGGTGTCAGGAAAATTGAAGTCGAGGTAAGCGTGCTTGACTTCAACATTGCCCTTTCCGTCGGTGCCCCAAGTGCCGCCGTTGCTGGCGCCCCATACGTTGTCAAGCTCAAGACCGAGAACGGCCTTCAGGTTTTCGTTGGCAACGTAGTCGAAGTAGGTGCGCATGCGCTGCACGGTGGTGTAGTTGTCGCCATCGGCAACTTCGGAATCATGATCTTTCAGGTTGGCGGACCACATTCCGTAAACGTCGAAGCTGCCGCGCACTTTCAGTTCGGTGGCGGAAGCGCTGGTGGCGACGCTGAACAGCATGGCTGCCAGCAGTGCTACGAGTGCAAAACGTTTCATTTTCTTTCTCCTTTTGCTGTGAAAAAACAACTCATCTGACGCCTGAAATGCGTTTAGTCCAGTTGCGGTCCAAAAAGCAAGCCTTTTTTGTGGCGTTCAGGGATAAAAGTATAATTTTTTTAACTGTCCAGTTTTTTGAATCCGCCTACTGCTTGGATACGTCCAAAGGGTAGGCCACGACCATGGTGCGCTTTTTGGCCGTCCCGGCCATGCCGGTGTGGGAGTTGATGCTGACCACGAGATCAAGGGTCCCATCATTGTCCATGTCCGCCAGGGCGTAGTCCGTGACCGTGCCTTTGATACGGGCCGTCTTCCACTGAAGGCTCATGCCCACGCCATCCCAGTACATGGAATGGATCTCGCCTTGGGGATAGTCCCTGTAGTTGGCAAAAAACTGGGCCGAAACGGATATGTTGCGACTGATGATGAGTTCGTTGCGGCTGTCCTTGTCCAGATTAGACGGGATGGCTCGTAGAGGGATGAATACCTTGTTAGGGGGCACGTCCCGTTCAGAGGGTGGCTGCAGTCCCAAGGGGGCCGAGTGGTACTCGATGCCCAGATTTGACCCGGCATACGTTTCATCCGTGGTGGTCAAGAGTGTGCCTGTGGAACTGTACACTCTCATGTGGTCATAGTCATCGATGATGACGATCTGATGGCTCTCCTCGAAGGGCAGGAAGGTCACGTTGAAGACCGTGCCGCCCAAGGGAAGATCGACAGCCGGGCCGAGGTCGTAGGAGTCGTTCCGCTTGATGATCTGGTGGATCTTGCTGTCCAAATATTTGGAGCGTCCCGTTCCCTGCCCAACCAGGGTAGGCATAAAGGACGGCGGCATGTTCAGGACTCCGAGAAAGTAAGGAATCGAGTCGGCCTTGACGGAAAACTTGCCGTCGAAGTCGACGATGAGGGACTTGGGGTCCTTGTCCAGGGCGGCGGAGATGACCAGTTCATGGCGGCCGTCGCGGTTGATGTCGATGCTGTTCAGACGCACGTAATTACGGTTTCTCGGCAGGTCCAGTTCGGCAACCTGCCTCATTTCCCCGTTGGTGACCCTGTAGGCAATGAGACTGCTGTCCGTCATCAGGAACACTTCATTCTGTCCATCCCCGTCTCCATCACACACCACCATTCCGCGCGAAGCGAAAGGCAAAGTCTGGCTGCGCCAGCGGCCCATGGAGGTGTCGGCGTCTTCGTACTTGAGGGACGGGTTGGCGTAGGCCGTGCCTGTCTTGGTTTCGTTGACGATGAGGGCTTCGTTCATGGGGGTGACCACGGGCTGCGCCTGGGCCACGGCCGTTTCGGGCTTGCCGAAGACCTGGGTGTTGATGTCCTGGGCGACCGTCTCAAGGCTCGGAATGACCTTGCTCAGCTGCGTCTGCGTGGGGCGGGGCTGGTTTGCGCCCGTGGGGTCCATGGTGTTGACGTCCAGGCTGCATTCCTGACCCATGACGGTCAAAGATCCCCAGACCAGATAGTCGACGCCCAGCGCCTGGCGAATCTTTTCGGCCGCGCCGGAATCCGCTGGCAGGCTGGTCACGGTCTTTTTGACTGTCCCTGCATCAAGGGGAGTGAAATTTTCGGGCCAGGTCAGGCGCGTGGTCAGCATGCTTTGAATGCCCTGGCTCAAATATTGATACTCCTGCGGTCCATGCACCCCAAAGGGCAGCACCGCGAAGGTCTTGGCCTCCTGGGCCAGGGCCGGGGCGGCGCAAAGAAGCAGGACGGCGAGGTTGATGAGAAGTCTCTTGAACATTGTCTCCTCCGGGAATACAGATTTCGGACTTTGTCGGTTGAATGGCTAACAATAAAGTGGTTCTTCATGGTAAGGAATCCGGGGAATGTCAACAACTGCGGTGGATGCGACGGGTTGGGTTCGGCGTCATTCCCGCGCACGTTTGCCCGGCATGGGTAGGCGGGAATCCATGATTTTGTTTTTCATCGCATCTTAACAATAACAATAGAGGTATCCATGATCTCAAGACGCGATCTTCTCTTCGGCATGGCCCGGCGCCTGCGCGAGTCGGGCGGAGACAAGCCCGTTTCCGGTATCGGCGCGGACATTGGTGCCGCCGATGCCGCCTATGTGCGCAAGGACTTTGGCGTCGCCCGAGACCTGTATAAGGAAGTGCTCAAGGAGAACCGCGCCCACAAGGAGGCCAGGATCAGGCAGGGCATGTGCCATTACCATCTGGGCGAATACGTGCAGGCCAAGGATCATCTGCTCATGGTCTGCAAGCAGCATCCCGGTGAATACCTGGCCTGCCTGTATCTGGGTCTGGCCTATGCCCGGCGCGACCAGCTGGAAAAGTGCATGGAGGTCTGGAAAGGCTTCGTGGACCGCGACCACATCGCCGTCATGCGCGAAATCAACGTGCATCGCGCCCTTTTTGAGACCGGAGAGCCCTTGACCGGAGTGGAAGTGGCCGAGGCCGTGGAAAAGGCGCTGATGCAAGTGTAGCGCTATCAGCCTTTCGATTTTTGACCTGTGCCCGTTTTTTGCGTTTGGTCCCGCAAGGACTTTTTTTGCGGGTGAAAGATGCTTCTTTGCGCGCCCGATGTATTTGCCTTCCAGGCCGGGGCAAAACGCCCCGCTCGCTTCTCCCTGTGTATATTTCCTCCATGATTCCAGGTGATTTGCCTGCCGAACTTCCCATTTGGGGCGAAATGTCCCTGCGGGGCGAAACGCCCCGGTTTTGGGCAAAAAATCGCTTTGTGGCCGGTTCCGGCGCTCTTCATTGACGAATACTTCCGCAGTCCGTTTTTGTAGCACTCCATAATATCAGTAAGTTGCAATACTTGTTCGGGTCCGGCCTTGTCTGGTCAAAGACAAAAGCTGGCGCGTGTTGGCATACGCGTTGCTTTGTGCGTATTGAACCAGAAGGAGGCTTGCCTGCCGATCAGGCGTACAGGCCCGTCAAGGAGGACTGAGTGACCGACGCCAATATCTTGCTTGTCGACGACGATGCGCAGTTCATCGAAATCATGAAGAAACGCCTGACCATGCGGCGCATGGAAGTGTTTCACGCAAGCAGCGGCGAAGAGGCCATGCAGAAGCTTGCGATGCACGGCGAAATCGAGGTTGTAATCCTTGACGTGAAGCTGCCCGGGCGCAGCGGCATCGAGATGCTGCAGCTCATCAAGCAGCAATTTCCTCTGGTGGAAGTGATCATGCTGACCGGGCACGCCACCGTGGAATCGGCCATCGACGGCATGAGGCTGGGGGCTTCGGATTATCTGATGAAACCCTGCGCCATTGATGTGCTGGTCGAAAAGGTCAAGGAAGCGGTGGAGAAGAAGCGCAGGCATGAAGAAAAGATAGTCGACGCACGGGTCCGGGAGATCGCCAGTCGCCGAACGTAACGGCGATCAAAATGGAGCGCTCATGGCTGATAGCATCCTTCTTGTCGACGATGAGACGCAGTTCCTGGTCACCATGGCCAAACGACTGCGCAAAAGAGGGTTTTTCGTCCGGGAAGCCGGCAGCGGCCAGGAAGGGTTGCGAGCGCTGGAGGCGGAATCTGCCGATGTGGTGGTCCTTGATGTCGGAATGCCGGACATGGACGGCATTCAGGTCCTGCGGGAGATAAAATTGCGTTTTCCGCAGGTGCAGGTGCTCATGCTGACCGGGCACGCCGACATGGAGGTCGCCATTTCGGGCATGGCCATGGGCGCGTTCGACTATCTGATGAAGCCGGTGGAACTTGATGTCCTGGTCGGCAAAATCCGGGAGGCCAGTTCCCGGAGCAGGAAAGCGGGTGAGAGGCGCGGGTTGGATTAAGCCACCTGCACAGGGGAACATGGTCCTGTATACACAAGATTACGAGGAGGCGGTAACGCGTATGGGATTCTTTAAAGATTGGGGATCATTTATGGTGGAGGGCTCACGGTCCTTTGCCCGGTGGGAAGTGGAAAACGCCCGGATCATCCTGGGTGACAAGAAGCGGATCTGGCTGCTCTGCCTCATGCTCATCCCTGCATTGCTTGGCGGATGGGCCTATGCCGATGAAATCGGCCAGGCCTTGCCGACAGTGATCGGAGGCAAGGAAGCCTACAGTCCGTCCTTTTACAGCCTTTATATTTTCTTCGTGTCGATTTTCGTCGGCGTGGGCGCGGGCCTCATTTCGGGCTGTATCGGCGCGGGCGGCGGCTTCATCATCGCACCGGCGCTCATGAGCGCGGGCGTCAAGGGCATTCTGGCCGTCGGCACGGACCTCTTTCACATCTTCGCCAAGGCCATCATGGGCAGCGTCCTGCATCGCAAGATGGGCAACGTGTCCGTACCCCTGGCCTTCGTTTTTCTGATCGGCGCCATCATCGGCACGACCGTGGGCGCGGGCATCAACCGTGCGCTCTACAATGTGAACCCGGTTTTGAGCGACGCCTTCATCACCACCGTGTACACGGTCATGCTCGGCTTCCTGGGTTTTTACGGCATGTACGACTACTTCAGCGCCAAGAAGGCCGGCCATTCCGGCGGCGCGCATGATACCAGCGAAGGCGCCGGAATGACCGGCATCGCCAAGAAACTGCAGTCCGTGAACCTGCCGCCCATGGTCTCCTTCGACCAGGGTCTCATCCCCGGCGGGCGCAAGATCTCCTGGATCTTCCTGGTTCTGTCCGGCATCCTGGTCGGCATGGCCGCGGGCATCATGGGCGTCGGCGGCGGCTTCCTGACCTTCCCGATCTTCGTCTACATCCTGGGTGTCTCCTCGCTCACCACCGTCGGCACGGACATCTTCCAGATCGTGTTCACGGCCGGTTACGGAGCCATCACCCAGTACGCCATCTACGGCTTCATATTCTACACCCTGGCCATGGGCATGCTGCTCGGTTCCCTGATCGGCATCCAGGTCGGCGCGCTGGTGACCAAGGTCGTGCCCGGTATCACCATCCGCGGTTTCTTCGCCCTTTCGGTCATGGCCGGTTTCGTGAACCGGTTCTTCGCACTGCCCAAAAAGATGGTCGCCATGGGCTATCTGCCCGAGTCGCTGGCAGGTTTCACCAAAGTCATGGATACGGTGGGCATGTACCTGTTCTTCATCGTCATTGCCCTGTTCGGCATCTGGGTATTCGGGGCATTTTTCAAGAATATCAAGACTCTGAAGTATGAGGACTGATGCTATGATTCATAACAAAAAGGAATTCACCGGGGGAATTGTCCTGATCGTGGCCTTCTTCGTAGTCCTTATTGCGATGTTCCAGCCCATTTTCGACGGGCACAACGCCATGGGATATCTGGACAATCTGTATAACTCCATCTCCAAGGGTTCGGCCTACTATGTGGACAACCTGAAGGAAGAGGCCAAGACCGTGTCCGGCTATCAGGTCAACGTGACCATGAAGATGGAAAACGAGACGCAGGCCGCCGACAGCGTCGCACTGATCGCCGCCACCGGAGCAACGGCGACGGCTGAAGGAAAGGACCTGACCATAGCCGGCGATTATTTCGCCATCCTGAGCGCCATCCTTGATGATGCGGACCGCATGTATCATAACGACGGCGCGGCGCTCAAGGCCAAGTATCCGGCGTTCCAGTCCAAGGATGATCGCCAGGCGCTCTACAACTGGAGCACGATCCTGGCCGGTTTCGACAAGGAACTGAAGGAACAGAAGGCGTTCGCCGAAGCCAAGGTGGCCTTCAACATCAATTCCAAGGTCGTGGAGACTGCTTACAACTACTACAGCGTGGTGCCCGAGCAGATCAGGGACAAGGCCGGGATCGTCATCTTCTCCCTGGTTTTCTATGTCGTCTACACCATGTGGTACGGCTTCGGCATCCTCTTCATCTTTGAAGGCTGGGGCCTGAAGATCAGCGGTCATTGATCGTAAATCCATCGCAGGGCCTGGCCCTGCAAGAGAATCATCATCGTCGGCGTGGCCTCTCCTGGAGGCCGCGCCGAAATTTTTGGGCCGGGGGAATGTCCTTTGCCAGGTGGCGCGGCTCAAGGTACGGGAGAGCAAATGAATCTTTCCGAATATTACAATACCGTCATGGAACTCAGCCACGGCATCGTCATCACCCTGGACGAGGACGGGCGGATCATCCATGGAAATTCGCGCTTCGAGGCGCTTTCCGGCTACGAGATCGGCGATATCGCAGGTCTGGACTGGTTTGAGCTTTGCGTCGATGCCAAGCGGGTGGACTCCTCCCGGGCGATTTTCGCCGGGATTGTCGAGGCTGGGACCCTGGCGTTTATGAAAGGCTCGCTCATGGCCAGGGATGGCCGCAAGATTTATATCGACTGGAACATGAAGCCCCTGTTCGATTCCCGGCACAGTCTGGTCAGCGTCCTCTGCGTCGGCCAGGACGTTACGGCCCATGTGCTGCGTCAGCATGAACTGCTGCACGAACACGGGCGGCTGGTGGCCCTGAACAAGGAGCTGTCCTGCCTGCATGCCATGAACCGCATTGTCTCGAATATGGACAGCGAGCTGCCGGACATTCTGCGCGAGATATTGGCCATCATCCCTCCCTCGTTCCAGTACCCCCAGTCCACCGGCGTGCGCCTGCTGCTCGACGGCGAGGTGATCATCAGCGGAAAGTTCACGCCCGACGCCTCGTGTCGCCTGGAGCAGGACGTGCTCGTGCAGAAGGTAAAGCGCGGACACCTGAGTGTCAGCCTGTCGGGGAACGCCGAGGATGGGACCAAGTTCGCCTTTCTGCCCACGGAGTCCGAACTGCTCGGAGCCCTGGCCAAGCATGTGGGCTGGATTATCGCCAAGCGCGAGGCCCTGTCGACCAAAAGGAACCTCGAACGACAGCTGCAGCATGCAGACCGGCTGGCCAAGATCGGCCAGTTCGCGGCCGGCGTGGCGCATGAACTGAACGAGCCCCTGGCCAACATCCTGGGTTTTGCGCAGCTGGCCGAACAGACTCCGGGCCTTCCGGCGCAGGTCATGAAGGATCTGGACAACATCATAAAAGCGGCCCTGCACAGCCGCGAGGTGATCAAGAAGCTGATGATCTTCGGCCGCCAGGTACCGCTGCGGAAAACCCTGATCGATTTGAATCAGGTCATCCGCGATTCCCTGTATTTCATCGAGATGAGCGCGTCCCGAGGCAAGGTCGAGGTGCGCATGAACCTGGCCGAAGGATTGCCGACGATCATGGCCGATCCGCAGCATTTGAAGCAGGTCATCGTCAATCTGGTGGTCAACGGCATCCACGCCATGCCGGGGGGAGGGGTCTTGACCATAGAAACCCTGTCATTCAAGGATGACGTCTATCTTCTGGTCAGCGACATCGGAGTGGGCATGACCCCGGAAGTCATGCGCCAGATTTTCAATCCGTTCTTCACCACCAAGGACGTGGACCAGGGAACGGGCCTCGGCCTTGCGGTGGTGCATGGAATTGTTCATGCGCACGGAGGGATCATCGAAGTTGAAAGCGAACCGGGCCGGGGCACGCGTTTCGAGATCACTTTTCCATGCAGCCGGAGCGTGCGCGAAACCAATTCGGCCATCGACGACAAATAAGGACGAAAGAGCATGCAGGACAAGGGTACGACAATTCTGGCCGTGGATGACAGCCCCGCCACCCTCGAAGTCATTTCGCGCAACCTGACCGGGGCGGGGTATGTGGTGCATACCTGTGGCAGCGTCGAGGAAGCCGGAGCCTTTCTGGACGAGACGCCCGTGGACCTGATCATCACCGATTACAAGATGCCCCGGGCCAACGGGTTGGAACTCATCAAGTATGTGCGGGACAATTTCAAGGACACCGAGATCATGATGATCACCGGCTATCCCTCGATCAGCGGAGCCGTGGAGGCCATGCGCGACGGGGCCGGGGAATATCTGGCCAAGCCGTTCACCGGCGAAGAGCTTTTGGCCGTGGTTCGGCGCATTCTTGAAAAACAGGCCAGAAGACGCGCCGCCCATGCCGACGACCAGGAGCTCAGCGCTTTTGGGATCATCGGCAACTGTCCGGAGATGCAGGCCGTCTACGGGCTTATCCGCAAGGCCGCGCAGACGAGCGCCAATGTGTTCATTTCCGGAGAGTCGGGCACGGGCAAGGAGCTGGTGGCCCGCGCCGTGCACTACAACAGCGATCGCAGGGCCTCTGCCTTCGTGCCGGTCAACTGCTCGGCCATTCCCGACACCCTGCTTGAGAGCGAGCTTTTCGGCCACGTCAAGGGAGCCTTCACCGGGGCCAAGGACAGTCGGGCCGGTTTTTTCGAGATCGCCAACGGCGGGACCATCTTTCTGGACGAAATCGGAGACGCCAGCCCCAATCTGCAGGCCAAGCTGCTGCGGGTCATGCAGAGCAAGGAGTTCTGCATGGTCGGGTCGTCACGCACCCGCACCGTGGACACCCGCATCATCGCAGCCACGCACAAGGATTTGAAGCGGCTGGTGGCGCAGGGCCTTTTCCGGGAGGATCTCTTTTACCGCATCCACGTCGTGGAGATCCGCCTGCCGTCCCTGGCCGAACGCGGGGACGACATCCTCATGCTGGCCAATCATTTCCTGCGCAAATTCGCGGCGGACATGAATCGCGAGACTCCGCGCATGACCGACGAAGCTCTGGACGCCCTGGCGCAGTATGCTTGGCCCGGCAATGTCCGGGAGCTTGAGAACCTGTTGCAGCGCTTGGTCATCGTCGGAGACGGGCCGGTCATCGACATCACCGATCTGCCTGAATCCATGCGCTTTTCCATCACTCGCGGCCGCCACGGGGACAAGACCCTGGCCGAGGTCGAAGCGGATCACATCCGCGCGGTCCTGGCCCGAACCGGCGACAACAAGACCCGCGCCGCCGAGATTCTGGGCATCGATCGCAAGACGCTCAGGGAGAAGTTGAAGCGCTTGGGATTGGGGTGATTTTTTTTCATTGACCGGGATGTTGAAAATGAAAATGGCGGGACGCAGGGAATAAAAACCGCTGCAAAGTGCCGTCATCCCCTTGAAGAAGGGGATCCATGTCTTTTTTTGAAGGCTCCTCAGTGCGGTCGCGGACCGGGTCGGGGCGGGCAAGGGGCGCCGAAACTCCTTCTCCGGCCTCGTAGAGTTGAATCGCTGCGTGCAGGACGAAAAAACCGGACAGCGCGGTGGGCAACGATTCAACAAACGATGCCTGGCTGACCTGTCTTCGCAATAGAGGACACGTTCATTTCCCTAAACAGCTATCTTGATGAACAGCCGTTCATATTCCTCAGGCGCTTGGTAACCAATCG
>NZ_FOTO01000033.1:0-2541 GCF_900114595.1 Desulfomicrobium norvegicum
GACGACCAGCTGCCCCGCTTCTTCCGCGAAGAACTCCTTGCTCCGCACAATGTGGGCTGGGGTTACTCCACCGAGGAACTGCAGGCCGCAAAGGTCTAGGATTTTTAACTCCCTTGTCCCGGAGGCGCTGGCCTCCGGGACAAGGCTTCAAGGTTGCTGCATACTTGCAGCGATGGCTGGAAGATGCACCGGAAGAGCACTGCATCCACCCGGATCAGTGACAAGGTTGTGACCAGGCGGCGCGCTCATCGTCTCGAAATATACGCGCCCCTAAATATGTCAAAATAGACATGTTTATGAATAGTTAAGTCACAATCCACCGAATGATGTCGCAACCAAACTGGGCAGCCTTGAAAACATAATGCGCATGACCGCCGCTTTTTCGTGGCGGTCATGCGCATTTTTGGTTTTGAATAGCATAAGTACAACTGCTTAATTAAATTTAATTTTCATTCCTAAAATATGTAAATTACATAAATATTTATACAAAAAATCTCGCATTGATGATTATCATGTATATTTTTAATATATAAAATTGTGTCGCCAATAATATTAAAAATTAATTATGCAAAAAGTAATTTCAATGCGATTTTTTATCTATTTGTTATTTTCGATTATTGTATTGCTTATATGTGTTGATTCCATTCGATGCTTTGCATCTAATGAATTAATTCGTCAACAGGAGCAGATACAGCGCGATCAGGAGGCTCAGAGACAAAAATTCAAGCAGCAGCATGAAGATGTGCTTGAAAAAAAGCCTTCAAGGATAGAACTCGATCAGCCGACGCCAACTTCGGAATCCGCGGAAACGGATGTCTGCGTTCACATCGACAGCATTGTGTTCGTTGGGACGACGCTGCTTTCCCATTCCGAAAAGGCCGGATTGCTTGAGCCCTTCATTGGGCGCTGCCTGAACATGACTCACATCAACGAGTTGGTGCGGGCCGCGACCAATCTCTACATCAAGCGCGGATATGTCACGACACGCGCTTTTGTGCCTGCCCAGGATCTTGCTTCGCGAAGATTGGAAATCCGCGTCATCGAAGGCGAGATTGAGAGCATCAGTCTCAATGATGATTCTCCTGCGGACAGGCGGCGGATCGCCATGACTTTTCCTTCCGGCATCGTGGGCAAACCGCTCAATCTGCGCGACATCGAGCAAGGTATGGATCAGTTGAACCGTTTGCCATCCGGCAACGCGCAGCTTCGCATCGAACCGGGGGAAAAAGTAGGAGCCAGCCGCATCGTGGTGACGGATCAGCCGGGCAAGATGTGGCGTTTTCGGGTCGGTCTGGACAATTCGGGTCAAAAAAGCACGGGTGAAATCAAGGCCTTTGCGTCCGTGGACAAGGACAACCCCCTTGGCCTGAGCGACATGCTTTCCCTCAATTTGAGCGGCGACGCCAAGGCGCTTCTGGACATGTCGCGTCTCGGAAGCCGCAGCTTTTCAGCATACTACACCGTGCCCTTCGGGCACTGGAGCGTAACGGCCAGCGCCGGAGTCTCCGAATACCACACGCATCTGGAAGGTGGCGGGGCCGAGTATTTGAGCGATGGCCGCACATCCTCTTATGGTCTTGATCTGAACCGGGTTGTGCACCGAGGCAGCCAGAGCAAAACCACTGCAGGCGTTTCCTTCACCATCAAGGATGTCGACAATTTCATCGAGAAAGAGCGCCTTGTGGCCGGCAGCTACGATTTATCCATTCTGGGCGTGTCGTTAGGTCACCACCGCCGGATATTCGACGGCGTGCTTGGTTTGAGCGGCGAGTTCAACCTTGGGCTGCCCCTCTTTGGGGCCGAGCGGGATGAATTCTCGGAGCGGAGCGTCCCCAAACATGAATTTCAGAAGTTCTCCCTGACGGGCATCTGGATGCGTCCTTTCGAGATTGCAGGGCATCCGGTCTCGTTCAGCACACAGGGCGTGGTGCAGTGGTCTCCCGACACCCTGTACAACTCCGAGCGCCTGGATCTGGGCGGACGATACACGGTGCGGGGCTTCCAGCTGGAAAGTCTGGGCGGGGACAGCGGGGGATACGTACGCAATGAGATCGCCGTGTCCCTTCTTCCGCAAGGCCATTCTGAGTGGTTTTCATCGATATTCAATGATCCGCAAGTTTATGCCGGTTACGATGCCGGGTTCATCCATCGTGACCGGGACGATGAGTACGAGCGGGGCGTTCTGCAGGGAGCGGCTTTAGGATTGCGTTCCCGGGGCGGCATTCTTGAAACGGACTTTTGTGTGGCGCGGCCTTTGGACGCGCCATCTTTTTTGAAAAACAGGGACTGGGAAGTCTATTGGTCGCTGAGTTCCAATTTCTGAGAGCCAGGTACGGGGACGGTTCATGAAGCATGCGCTGCAACGGTTTATATGTCTGACGCTGGCATTTTTGCTGGTATTCAATCCCGTGGCGGCTGCTGCGGATGGCATCGTGGTCGATCCCACGGCCCCGGCCGCCAATCAGCCGGCCGTAAGCGCCGCGCCCAACGGTGTGCCCCTGGTCGACATCGCAAGACCGAACTCTGGAGGCCTCTCCCACA
>NZ_FOTO01000011.1:0-157684 GCF_900114595.1 Desulfomicrobium norvegicum
TATCTAAATCAGTTCTATTTGCTCCAACTCGCTATTTATTTGTCAAAGATCCTTTAGCCTTCCGGCAAGAGGAAACGTCTCTATCGACTCCCTCAACCACCGTCAAGCATTTTCTTCTTCTTTTTTCAATTCAACCCGCGAAATTTAATCCGCAAAAGCTGGTGACTTTCGTCTCGTGCGTTGCTGTTCCGCAGCGCAGAAAGAGGCTTCTATGTGGGAGGCACCCGGTTGTCAATCAAAATATGAAATTAATTTTATATTATTTGATTTCAGACAGTTGGAATGATCAGAACTCCAGGTGCCGAGGTGTTCTGGGGAACGGAATGACGTCGCGGATATTGGCGATGCCCGTAACCAGCATCAGCAACCGCTCAAAGCCCATTCCAAACCCGGCGTGCGGCACTGATCCGAACCGACGCAGATCCAGATACCACCAGTACTCTTCCTTGGGCAGCCCGAGTTCCTCGATGCGCCGCTCAAGCACGGACAATCTCTCTTCCCTGGCGCTGCCGCCAATGAGCTCTCCTATGCGCGGAACAAGCACGTCCATGGCTCCGACGGTTTTGCCGTCGTCATTGAGCCGCATATAGAAGGCCTTGATCTCTTTGGGGTAGTCAAAAACGATGACCGGCTGCTTGAAATGATCTTCGGTCAGATACCGCTCATGCTCGGTCTGCAGATCGGTTCCGAAATCCACCGGGAACTCGAAAGTGCGGGGAGCGTTCTTGAGGATTGTCACCGCCTCGGCGTAAGGCAGACGGATGAAGGGCTTCGCGAGAATGTTGTCGAGGGTCGCAAACAATCCCTTGTCCACGAAATTTCCAAAAAGCTCCAGGTCGTCGCGGCAGTTGTCCAACAAATGGGTGATCAGCCATTTGATGCAGTCCTCGCCCAGATCCATGTTGTCTTCGAGGTCGGCAAAGGCCATCTCCGGCTCGATCATCCAGAACTCGGCGGCATGCTTGGGCGTATTGGAGTTCTCGGCCCGAAAGGTCGGCCCGAATGTATAGACCCTCCCCAGGGCACACGCCAGGTTTTCAGCCGCCAACTGGCCCGACACGGTCAGCGAGGCTTCCTTACCGAAGAAGTCCTGCTCGAAATCCGCCTTGCCGTTCTTCTTGGGCACGTTGGCCAGATCAAGAGTAGTGATCTGGAACATTTCACCGGCGCCCTCACAGTCCGAGCCCGTAATGATGGGCGCGTGCACATGAAAGAAACCCTGCTCGCGGAAAAACTGATGCACGCCAAAGGACAGCTCGGCCCGAATCCGGTTCAGGGCGCCGTACTTGTTCGTGCGGGGCCTCAGATGTGCGATGGTGCGCAAATATTCATCCGTGTGCCGCTTCTTCTGTAACGGATAGGTGGCGTCCGCTTCACCCAGGAGCTCAAGCTCCCGGACCTTCAGCTCCCATTTTTGCCCCTGCCCCGGCGATTCCACAAGAGCGCCCTTCAGGCTGACCGCGGCGCCCGTGCCCACGCGGTCCATGAGCTCGAAGCCGGATGCGTCAGCGGCGACGATGGCCTGAAGGTTCTTCAGGCAGGAGCCGTCGTTGATCTCCAAGAATACGAACTCCTTGCTCTCGCGTTTGGTTCGCACCCACCCCTTGACCACAAGGGATTCAACTTCCGCCTCGGACAACAGGATATCGGACACTCTGATATTCTTCATTTTTCCTCTCAGATATTCGTCGGCTAGAGCATGTCCATGGGATCAAGGTCCACGGAAATGCGCACGTTTTTTTCCCCAGACAGCATTTTTCTCATCTCGGCGCAAACACCCCGGATCGCCGGCCAGGAGTCGGCCTTGAGCAAACATTGAAATCTTTTTCGCCCGCGCAGCACGGCCAGCGGTGCCGGGGCGGGCCCCAGGACCCGGACTCCGGCCGCAGGGCACACGGCCCGAATGCGACCGGCAAAGGCGTTCATGAGTTCCGCATCCGGCTGATCAAAGGGAAGCGAGACCCGCACCAGGGCAAGCTTGACAAAGGGCGGATACCCCATGACTTGCCTGAGGGCGATCTCCCGCGTGAAAAAACCCTCGTAATCGTTCTCGCGCACGAACTGCCAACAATAGTGCCCCGGATTACGGGTTTGGATGAGCACCCGGCCGTTTTTTTCTCCGCGGCCTGCACGCCCCGCGACCTGCACCAGCATCTGGAACGATCGTTCCGTAGCCCTGTAATCCGGAAGATTCAAGCCCAGATCACCGTCCACGACCACCACCAGTGTCACGCCCGGAAAATGGTGCCCCTTGCTGAGCATCTGGGTACCGACCAGAATCTGGGCCTCCTGCCGGGCAAATGCCGCCAGGGTATCCTGCATCGAACCGGCGCGGCGCGAAGTGTCCCGGTCCAGACGCAGGATTTTGGTGTCCCGGGGCAGATCGTCGCGCAGAAATTCTTCGAGCCGTTCCGTACCCGAACCCAGCGGCAGAAATTCGTTGCCCTTGCACCCGGGGCAGGACAGCGGGAAAAGCAAGGAATGCCCGCAATAGTGGCACAGCAACAGCTCGCGCCGTTTGTGCAGGGTCATGGACACCTGGCAATGCGGGCATTTGACGGGCTCGGAGCAGGTTTCACAATACAGCACGGGTGCGTAACCACGCCGATTGTGCAGAATGATGACCTGCTCCCCGGCATTGACGGCCGCAATCAGGGCGTCGCGCACCGATGTTGCGAAGGGACCGTGTTCCGGCGGTTCCACGCGCAGATCAACCAGCGTGACCTCCGGCAGCCTGGCCTCTCCCACCCGGTTTGGCAGGCGCTTCAGGGCGATGCCTCCATTTCTGGCCGCATGAAAGACTTTCACGTCCGGCGTAGCCGAGCCCATGAGCAGCAGCCCCGCGCTGCGGGTGATCCGGCCGTATGCAAGTTCACGGGCCTGGTAAATGAGCCCTTCGTCCTGCTTGAAGGACGCGTCGTGTTCTTCGTCCAGAATGACAAGCCCGGGTTCGATCGGCAAAAAAAGACTGGAGCGTGTGCCAACTACAATGCCCGGAGCAGGCTGATCAGCCAATTCCATGAAGGTTCTTTGCCGGTCGCTCGGGCTCAGGTAGCCGTGAAACAGCCGCACATTCGCCTCGGGCAGCGCCTCGCGCACATCCCGGTGGAGCTTGAGGGCGATGCCCACCTCCGGCGACAGGAGCATTACATGCTTGCCAAGACAGAGGCAGCGCCTGGCCAACTCCAGATAGACCGCTGTCTTTCCACTTCCGGTCACCCCGAAAAGCAGCGCCGAACGAGGAGTCCGGTCTGTCAACAATTCCCAGAAACCTTCCACGGCCTGCTGCTGCTCGTCCGTCAGACTGAACGTTGCTGCGGCTGGAGCACAGACCTCGTCAGGCTCAAAGTGGGACTCAACCTCCCGGATAAGTTCCTTCCGAAGAAGGACGCTCAGGGGCTGGGACACATTCTTTCCGAAATGCGCGTTCAGGGACTTGGCAGATGAGACGCCATGCACGTCCAGATAACGCAGCACGTCAAGCTGGGCGGTCGCCTGGGGACGCACCGGCCACGGCGGCTCCGTGGTCAGGGAAAAAAGCCGCTCCGGCCTGCGCGTGCAGACATGAGGCGCGAACCGCCCCGCCATCCAGTCCCGGGCCAGCCCTGCACGCGCATCTCCCTCCGCCAAATCACCAAGCCGTACGGCCAGACCCTCACGGGTCTTGAACAAGGGCAGATCGCGGAGGGCCGCGGGCAGCACGCGCGCCAGAATCTTGCCTGCGGCATCCATCTGACGGATGGAAAGGTCACGAATGAAATCAAGATATCCTGCGCTGAAAAAAGGGACCCTGTCCACGGGCCAGAGCACGTCCTTGCAGACGCAGCCTTCAGGCTCGGCCACTTTGGCATCGGTCAGTATGCCAACCCGGAACGACTTGCCCAAGGGCACGACGACACGGCCTCCGACATGCCACATCTGCCGGGGCAGATCTTCGGGCATGGAGTAGGTCAGCACGCTGTAGGGCGAGGAAAGAAGAAGGACGGAACAGAATTCGCGCATAGGCTCCTGAAAAAAAGGGAACGGGTTGCCCCGTCCCCTTGGTAAAGACAGACAGGACCCTAGCGGGAAGGCGGAATGAGATCACGCAGGCGGGCAATGAGATCGTAGCGCAGATCCTCGTCCTGCAACGCGAAATAGATGTTGGCGGTCAGGTAGTCGACCCAGTCGCCGACATCGAAGCGCTGTCCGCGCAGTTTCACGGCCAAAAGCCGGTTGTCGCGTGCCATGGACTGCAAGGCGTCGGTGAGCTGGATTTCACCGGTGCCGTCCGGCTTCACCCCTTCCAGATGATCGAATATTTCCGGGGTCAGCACATACCGGCCGACCAGCGCCAACCTTGACGGCGCGCTTTCGATGTCGGGCTTTTCCTTGACGCCGCGAATCCTGTAAAGCCCCGGCGCAAACTCCTCTGCGTCGATGATGCCGTATTTGCTGACCTTGTCGCGGGGGACTTCCATCACTCCGACCACGGGCATGCGCTCGTTCTTCCAGACCTCAAGCAGCTGGTTGATGCCGGGATCGCGATTGAACATGAGATCGTCGCCGACCATGACCGCGAAGGGCTCGTCCTTGATGACCTCGCGGGCGCACAGCACCGCATGACCAAGACCCAGCTGCTCCTTCTGGCGCACGACTATGATGTTGGCCATCATGGCGACCTTGCGCACTTCGGCGAGCAGGTCCAGCTGTCCCTTGCGCTCCAGCAGTTGCTCAAGGGCCAGGTTGTAGTCGAAGTGATCCTCGATAATGCGCTTGTTCTGGTTGTTGACGAAAACCACATCCGACAGGCCGGAAGCGATTGCTTCTTCCACTATATATTGAATGGAAGGCTTTCGGAACACCGGAAGAATTTCCTTGGGCACATTTTTGGTCGCCGGAAGTGATCTGGTTCCCCATCCTGCCACCGGAATGACAACTTTACGTACCTGCATGCATCGCTCCTTTTTTTATCCCACAAAGAAGAAGGGCGTCCCTTGCTTCTAAAAAATCTCTTGTCTTCAGGCCAGGCCGGATTCAACGGCCTCGGTCAGGCTCGCGCAGAGTTCGTCCACAAGGGCCTGATCCTGCGCCTCGACCATGATCCGGGCCAGGGTTTCCGTGCCGGAATAACGCAGCAGCACGCGCCCTGTGCGTCCCAGTCTGTCTTCGGCATGTCGGACCGCATCCTTGATGATCGGGACCGTATCAAAGGGGACTTTTTTCTTCACCTTCAGGTTCACGAGCTTTTGCGGATACGGGGTCAACAGTCCGGCGATCTCGGAGATGGGCTTCTGCCTGCCGACCATGATGCTCAAAAGCTGAAGGGCCGCCAAAGTGCCGTCGCCGGTGGTCGAGTGCTTCATGAAAACCAGATGCCCGGATTGTTCTCCGCCCAGAACATAACCGCCCTTGCGCATTTCCTCAACGACGTATCTGTCCCCGACCTTGGTTCTGAGCAGCCGTCCGCCGCGCTCCTGCATGAAAATTTCAAGGGCCATGTTACTCATGACCGTGGATACAAGGGTGTTCCCGGCAAGAGCGCCCTGCGCCATCATTTCGTCCGCGCACACGGCCATGATCTGATCTCCGTCCAGAATGGTGCCGTATTCGTCGACAACGATGAGCCTATCCGCGTCCCCGTCCAGTGCCAGGCCGATGTCCGCCCTGTGTTCCCGGACCTTGGCGGCGAGCACCTCGGGGTGCAGGGAGCCGCAGCCCTTGTTGATATTGAGTCCGTCCGGCTCGATGCCAAGGGTGATGACCCTGGCTCCAAGCTCTTCGAAAATCAGCGGCGCCACGCGGTAGGCCGCGCCATGTGCGCAATCAAGGACAATCGTGAGGCCGTCGAGGGTCATGCCCGCCGGAAAGCTGTGCTTGAGTTCGACGATATAGCGCCCGGGGCTGTCCTGGATTTTTCTGGCTCGCCCGACCTGATCGTGATCCGGGGATTTCCAGACAAAATCCGGATTGGTCACCATGGCGGCTATTTCGTCCTCCACGCTGTCGGCCAGCTTGAAACCGTCCTTGTCGAAAAATTTGATGCCGTTGTCCATGTACGGATTGTGCGAGGCCGAAATGACCACGCCCAGATCGGCGCGCATGTTGCGGGTCAGAAAGCTGATGGCCGGCGTGGGCAGGGGCCCGACCAGGAAAACATCCATTCCGGCCGCGCAGAAGCCCGAGGTCAGCGCCGATTCGAAGACATACCCCGAGAGCCTGGTGTCCTTGCCGATGACGACCCGGTGGCGCTTGTTCCCGTTTCTGAAATACTGTCCGGCGGCAAGCCCGAGACGCAGAACCAGCTCCGGTTGCATGGGATGGCTGTTGACCCGCCCGCGAATTCCATCAGTTCCAAAAAGTCTGCCCATCCATCCTCCAATTACGGAACAAATTCTTCATTGCGCTGCACCACTATCTCGATTTCCTCGGGCTTGGCCTCCAGAATACTCACCCCTTCGGGAAAACGGGACGCAGGAGCGATCACGCTCTGCCCGATGGCCGGGTTCGAGCCGGGGTCGATCATCAGGTGCAGGTTTTCGCGCCAATCCTTGTCCTTCAAAAGCCGCACCGGGATCTCAAGCTTGATGCGCACGAACTTGGGTTCGAAAGTATAGCTGAAAGTTTCATAGCGCACTGGCTCCAGGTTCATCTTGACCCAAAGCTCCTGGGTCGTGAGACCGAACTGCAGTTCGTAGCTCACCGAAGACACCGGGGTGCGCACATCCTTGGGCATGAGCAGGCGTGCCCGGCCCGAGGCGGTAAGACTCTCGTCGGGCGGGACCTGAACCAGAGCCGTCGAGATGCTGTTCACCGACTCGAGCGCGCTCGCAAAGCCCGTGACCGTCACCGAATCGGGAAAAACGGTGGCATTCCTGAACTGTACATCATCCCCGGGGAGCCCCGTCCAGTCGAGCTTCACGGGCACAGTCTTGGAGACCACGACATCGGCCACGAGTTCAAGTCGCGTAGGGCTGATCTCCACGACCTCCACAGCCGAGGTGATGGTCATGCTTTCGGGCACCAGCGGGATGACGTTGGTTCCGACATTGATCTTGCCCAAGTCCAGCTTGTAGGCCAAACGACCGACGTTCAGGGAGCGGACCTGGTTGCTTGTGCCCCGGATTCGCACCTGAAGCTTGCTGACCAAACCGGAGGTGATCTCCATGCGTGGGGGCAGATTCACGAACTCAAGGGGCACCTCAAGCCACGTTTCGACCTTTTCCTGGCCGGAGACCACATACCAGCATGCCAGGGCCAGCAGGATGGCCAGAACTCTGTATTGCCAATTATTCCACATTATTTCCTCAACGCAGCGGCAAGGACTTTTTTCAATCGAACTTCATTCAAGCTGCTGGTGATCCGACCTCCCACAGCCAGGGAAATGCTGCCCCTCTCCTCGGATACGATCAGCGCCACGGCGTCCGTTTCCTCGGTCACGCCGATGGCGGCGCGATGCCGGGTACCCAGGGACGACTCATGCTTGAGACCGACGGCCAAAGGCAGAATGCACGCCGCCGCCTCTATCCGGTTGTCGCGGATGATGACCGCCCCGTCATGCAGCGGCGTATCGGGATGAAAAATCGTCAGCAGCAAATCCTTGCTGAACGCGGCATGCAGCTCGATGCCCCCCGAAACCACGTCCCCAATGGGAATGTTGCGCTCAATGACGATAAGCGCGCCGGTCTTGTTCTTGGCCATGTGCACCAGGGCCAGGATCAGCTCGTCCAGAACGGCGGTCTGCACCGAATCCTTCTTGAAGATGGTGGTCGCGCCCATGACCGCCAGCGCCTTGCGGATATCACGCCTGAAAAGGATGATGACCACAAGGAAGATGGATCCCAGAAAATTTCCCAGCAGCCAGTTCAGGGTGTACAATCCAAACTGGCCGGCGGCAAAATACGTCACGATTATGAGCAGAAGCCCATAGATTACCGAGACTGCCCGGGTGCCCTTGATCAGCAGAATGATCCGGAAAAAAATATAGCCCACGAGCAGGATATCAAGAATATCCCGCCAGTTGATCTGCAGATTGCCAACGGTGAAACTCAGCACCCCTGTTCTCCCGAAGTTCCCTTCCCCAGCATGTGGGCGACGGCCAGACCGTCACGAATTTCGCGCACCTCGTGCACCCGGTGGATGCGCACCCCCTTCTCGTGGAGCGCGACGGTCGCGGCCAGTGTGGCCGCGTTGCGCTCCCGCCCCTGTCGGCCAAGCAGCTCTCCCCACAGGGATTTATTGGAAAGCGCCATGTACACAGGTCGGCCGAATTCAAATAATTTACAGATATTTTTCAATATTTCAAGATTATGTTCAACAGTCTTGCCAAATCCGATACCAGGATCAAGGACAATTCGGGATTCGGGAACCCCCGAACGCACGAGAAGCTCAAGCTTCGCGGCAAAAAAACTCATGATCTCTGCCACCACGTCATCATACCGGGGCGCGATCTGCATGGTGCTGGGACGACCGAGACTGTGCATGAGTACGTAGCCCGGATGAAAATCACGCACGACCTGCAAAAGCTCCGGGTCCGCTTCCATGGCCGAGACATCATTGAGGATCAGGGCCCCGGCTTCCAGGCACGCCCGGGCCACGGAGGCCTTGGTGGTGTCCACGGAAAGGACGGCGTCCGGCCTGGCCGCGAGGATTCCCTGCACGACCGGCAATACTCGGGCCAGCTCCATGTCCCCTGAGACCGGTTCGGAAAAAGGGCGGGTGCTCTCTCCACCTATGTCCAGGATGTCCGCACCCTCATCGAGAAGGGCAAGGCCCTTGGCCACTGCGGCGGCCGGATCGGCGGCCTGGCCGCCATCATAAAAGGAATCGGGCGTCACGTTCAGGATGCCCACAACAAAAAAGGGGGCAGGACCCAAGGTCCTCCCCCTGCACAAATCCCAGGAGACCGTGTCCAATCTCTCCGGGGTCATGATTTATTCTCCCGCCTTGTCGCCGCTGTTCTCCTCATCCAGGGTGAACCCTTCTTCCGGGGCGTCCCCTTCTGCGGCCGGAGCCTCCGGCGCGACCGACGGCTTTACTCCGTTCTGAACCGGCGCCAGGGTCTCTCCATTGATGATCCTGCCAACTTCCTCGCCGGTCAGAGTCTCGCGGTCGATGAGCGCCAGGGACAGGGAGTGCAGCAATTCAACGTTATCCTGCAGGATGGTCTTGGCGCGGCCGTATGCGTCGCCCAGAATCCGCTTGACTTCCAGATCGATAAGCTTGGCCGTCTCATCGCTGTAGTCCTTGATGTGGGCCATGTCGCGACCCAAAAAGACCTCGTCGTCCTTCTTGCCCAGCGCCATGGGACCGAACTCCTCGCTCATGCCCCACTCGCAGACCATGCGTCTGGCCATGGCCGTGGCACGTTCGATATCGTTGCCTGCGCCGGTGGTGATGGAATTGAAGACCAGCTCCTCCGCGGCTCGCCCGCCGAACAGCACGGCCAGGTTGTTCTGCAGGTACGTTTTGGAGTACGTGTGCCGATCGTCCACGGGCAACTGCATGGTGACACCCAGCGCCCGGCCGCGAGGAATGATGGACACCTTGTGAATGGGATCCGTTCCGGGCAGGAACTGTGCAACCAGAGTGTGACCGGCCTCGTGATAGGCAGTGGTCTTCTTCTCTTCGTCGCTCAAAATCATGGAGCGCCGTTCCTTGCCCATCATGACCTTGTCCTTGGCTTCCTCGAAGTCGATCATGGTGACCAGATCCTGACTCAGCTTGGCGGCATGCAGGGCCGCCTCATTGACCAGGTTTTCGAGATCAGCGCCGGAAAAGCCGGGTGTTCCGCGAGCCAACACTTCCAGATCAACTTCCTTGGACAGGGGGGTCTTGCGGGTGTGAACTTCAAGGATGCGCTTGCGGCCCCGCAAATCCGGATTGGGCACCACGACCTGACGGTCGAAACGACCGGGACGCAGCAGGGCCGGATCAAGCACGTCGGGGCGGTTGGTGGCCGCGATCAGAATGACGCCCTCGTTTGATTCGAAACCGTCCATCTCCACGAGCATGGCGTTGAGGGTCTGCTCGCGCTCGTCATGTCCGCCGCCAAGACCTGCGCCGCGCTGACGGCCCACCGCATCTATTTCGTCGATGAAGATGAGGCACGGGGCGTTCTTCTTGCCCTGGATGAACAGATCGCGCACCCGGGCGGCGCCGACACCGACGAACATCTCCACGAAGTCAGAACCCGAGATGGAGAAAAAGGGTACTCCGGCCTCGCCGGCCACGGCCCTGGCCAGCAGGGTCTTGCCCGTTCCGGGACCTCCGACCAGCAGCACACCCTTGGGGATGCGTCCGCCGAGCCGTGTAAATTTCTTGGGATTGCTCAGGAAGTCGACAATCTCCTGCAACTCTTCCTTGGCTTCATCCACGCCGGCCACATCCGCGAAAGTCACCTTGGTCTCTTCCTGGCTGATCATCTTGGCCCGCGATCTGCCAAAGGACATTGCCTTGCCGCCGCCACCCTGCATCTGCCGCATGAAAAAAATCCACACGCCGATCAGAAGCAGCATCGGGAACCAGGAGATGAGCACGGTCATGTACCAGGGGGCCTCTTCCTGTGGTTCGGCCTTGACCTGCACGTTGTTCTTGACCAGCGTGTCGACCAGAGTCGGATCATCAGGGGTGTAGGACGTGAACCGCTGGTCATTGGCCAGGACACCGGAGATGCGGGAGCCCTGAATCTTGACGCTGACTACCTCGCCCTGGCGGACCTTGGCTAGAAATTGCGTGTAATTGAGGTCATTGGGCGATACCGGCGGCTGATTGAACAAATTGAACAGAACAATCATCACCATGCAGATCCCGGCCCAAAGAACCAGATTCTTGGAAAAACTATTCAAGTGAAAAAACCTCCATAAGCCGAGTTGGGAAGCGTTCCTCCCACCGGCCATTTTGCTTCACATAACGAACGAACCCGAAGCTGAACAAGGAATCATTGTTAAGGTCAGTTTGCAGAATGACAAGAAAATTTTCATCAAAAAAAAGCTTTTTTAAAAGGTTCCTGGAAAAACTTGATCATTGCCGAGGGCATTGATAGATACGTTCCTCCTTGAGGGGGAAGCGTATCGTCACCGGTGTGGCGCCCGGTCTTCAAAACCGGTGGAAGGTCGAGAGGTCTTCGGTAGGTTCGACTCCTATACGCTTCCGCCAAGAATCCCATCCCCCCTTGCCTTTCTGTTCCCCGCTTTCATTTTTTTGTGGATCAACTCCAGAATCGTTGCCATCCGTCAGCTCATGTCTTCCGGCAGAACCGCCCAGGCTGCGCGTTTCCCGACTTCCAGACTTCCGAGGTCAGCGTCAATTCCAAGCAACCGGGCCGGATTGCGGGTCGCCAGTGCCAGGAGATCGGACAGAGACACCGACGCAGGCAGAAGCGCCCGCACTGCACGCAGTTCCTGCCACAGGTCAAGATCAGGGACCGACGCCAGGGAATCGGTGCCCAGGCACAAAGGGACTTTCGCTGCATGCAGCGCGGCCACCGGCGCGTCTCCTACCCCTATCCATCTGTTGCTGCGCGGACACAGACAGACGCCGGCCCCGCTTGCAGACAGGATCTGAACATCGCTTTCGTCCAACTGAACGCAATGCACGGCCAAGGTGCGCTCATCCAGCAGGTCCAGGGCGCGTGCAAACCCGACGGAGCTCAGGCCAGGGGCGGCAAAACCCCGGGGCAGGATGCGGCGGGCACGCAGGAAATCGGCAAGCTCGCCGCTGCCGCTTCTGAAAAGTTCGTTCTCGCCAGGCGCTTCGGCCAGATGCAGGCAGAAAGGAAGAGCGCGAGACACGCACCACTGCTTGATGCTCCGGGCCAGCCCCTGGTCCGTGGAATACAGCGAATGCACTCCCGGACTCCAGGCCCCTGGCAGGGCCTTGGGGCTGAACTCCCGATCGCGGCCCGAAAATTCTTTGAACAGAAAGCCGCCGAGGCTCTGCCTGTCCAGAACGCGCCGTACCATATCGAACTCGCGGCCGACCACATCGGCCACATGGCAGGTCCCGCTGGCCCGTGCCTCGTCCACGGCCCTCTTTAAGGCAGACTCCGTCACCCTGCTTTCGCGCATGGCGGCAAAAAGAGCGTCCGCCCAACCCGCAAAGCCCAGACCGGCAGGCACACGCCCTGCCAGATGCGACAATTCCAGATGAGCATGGGCATTGATGAGCCCGGGCACCAGCGTCACAGCCCCCAAATCGCGGGGAACGCCATCCCCTGCCACCTCGCGCCAAGCTCCCACCGCCAGGATGCGCCCTCCCCGGACCAGGATCCCTCCATCCGAAATCTCGGGACAGTCCGGATTCATGGTCAGGATGCGCGCAGCCCGGAAAGCTTCGTTCATGCCCGGTCACCTGCCGGATCAAACGATGCATAAAAAAAGAGGCGGCAAGGCCGCCTCTTTTCAAAACTGCGCAAAGCGGCACTATTCATAAATCTTGTCAGCGGTCTCTTTGACTTCTTTGGGCACGGCCACACCGATCTTCTTCGCGGCCCCGAGATTGAGGTGCAGTATCAGCTCCTGCTGGGTTTCAACGGGAGTTTCCGAAGGAAACGAGCCATCGACCAGAATGCGTTTGGCCATGAGCCCTGTCTGATATCCATGCTGGTAGTAATCGAACGCCAGCGCGGCCACGGTGCCGCGTTTCACCGAATCCACATCGGCGGAAAACAGGGGCAGCTTTTCCTGCTCGCAAACCTTGATCACGGATTCCAGAGAGGAGATGACCGTATTGTCCGTGGGCAGATAGACTGCGTCAACCTTGCCCACGAGTGCCTTGGCCGCCTGGTAGACGTCGCTGGTCTTGGCCACGGTCGCCTCCACCACTTCAAAACCTGCCTTGACCCCTTCGGCCTTGACCATGGCCACGGTGGTTTTGGAATTGGCCTCGCCCGCGTTGTAGATCATGCCCAGCGTCTTGAGGTTCGGATAGAAGCGGCGCAGCATGGCCATATGCTGATTCACGGGCAGCATGTCGGAAACGCCGGTGATGTTCTTGCCGGGTTTTTCCAGATCATCGACCAGCCCCGCGCCCACGGGATCCGTGATGGCCGTGAACAGAAGCGGACTCCCGGCCAGGATCGGCGACTTCTTGGTGGCCAGGGCACAAGCCTGAGCCGACGGCGTGGCAATGGCCAACACCAGGTCGGGCTTTTCACCGGCTATCTGGGCCGCGATCTGGTTGGCCGTGGCCATGTTGGCCTGGGCATTGTGCACGGAGTAGGTCGCGTCCACTCCCTGCGCCTTGAGGCTGTCCTGAAAACCCTTCAGCACCGCATCCAGCGACGGATGCTCGACAAACTGGCTCACGGAAACGTTGTAGGTCTTGGCAAAACCGGGACAGGCCATGGCCAGGATAAGCGCCCCAGTCAAAAAAAACTTCTTCATATGTGCGTCCTCGTTTGATTGAAAGTCTAGTTGATGCGAAACATCTGCACGAGCCCTTTAAGCTGTTCCGAGAGGGCGCGCAACTCCTCCGCATGCTGCCGAACCGTTTCGCCGTTGCGGCTCATGTTTGACGCCGAATTGCTGACTTCCGCGATCTGCACCGTGATCTCCCCGGCAACACCCGAGGTCTGGGTCACGTTGTGATTGACTTCGTCCAGACCTTGCGAGGCCTGGCCGATATTCTGTGCTATGTCGCGAGTGGTCGTGGACTGTTCTTCCACGGCGGCGGCGATGGTGGCAACGATGGAATCGATATCCGTGATTACCCGGGTGATCTCGCCTATGCGTTGGATGGTTTGGTCCGTGGCGCCCTGGATTCCACTGATCTTGTTGCGGATTTCATCCGTGGCTTCGGCCGTCTGGTTGGCAAGCTCCTTGATCTCATTGGCCACGACCGCGAAACCCCGCCCGGCCTCGCCGGCTCTGGCGGCCTCGATGGTGGCATTGAGCGCCAGCAGGTTGGTCTGCGAAGAGATGGCCGTGATGGTCTGCGTCACGGAACTGATTTCACTGGCCACGGCTCCAAGACGATCCACATCGGTGGATGTGGCCTGCGCCGCGCTCACGGCCTGGGCGGTAATTTCCCTGGCCCGCCCCGTACTTCTGGATATCTCTTCGATAGTCGCGCTCATTTCCTCGGAAGCGGCGGCCACGGTCGAGATGTTGACTGTCGCCTGCTCCGTGGCGGCCGCCACAGAACGCATGTTCTGGCTCATCTCCTCGGCCGCGGCGGCCACGCTGTTGGACCGGGACTGATTGTCCCTGGCCACTTCGGCCACGGTTTCCGACACCGAGGTAAGCTGTCCGGAGGCATCGGCCAAGGTGCCGACTCCGGTGATGATCTCCTGCATCATGACGCCCATGTTTTCCGTCATGGTGTTCACGCTCTGCGCCAGCTGACCGATCTGATCCCGGCTGCTGGTCTCCACCCGGACAGTCAGGTCGCCTTTGCTGATCCTCTCCGTGGCCAGCGCCACCGCATGAACTGGCTTGAAAATCGCGAGCCGCATGAAAAACGCCAGACAGCCCATCAGCACGATCATGCCCGTGGCCATTATCGCCCCGGCCTTGATCTGACCGTCCATGAGCGTGTCCATCTGCCTGGAAATATCCTGCCGCATGACCAGCACTCCGAGCACCGGCTGATTTCCGCCATGACAATGATGGCAGGCAGGCTCGTTCGGGATGGTCTTCACCTCCAAGTAGGAGGATACACCGTCGATTTCCGTGATGACCTGACTCATTCCGTCGGTTTCCATACGTTCTTTAAGTATCTCGGGCAGTTCCGAAGCCTTTACGACGTCGGCAATTTCGCCGCGCAGAAACTGGTCCGAAGTGGAGTAGGTGATGTTGCCCTTAAAATTGGTCAGATGAATGTCGATGTCGTCGTAACGCTCGCCCACTTCATCGAATTTTTGCGTCGTCGCGGCATTGTCACCCAGCGCCATTGGCTCGCGGATGGCCAGGGAGAGCATTTCAGCGGTGCGTTCAGCGTTGATCTTGACCTCGTGGAGAGTGCTCGACCGCTGCATGAAAAAAGTCGTCCAGAAAAGGACCCCAAAAAATACCAGCAACACCAAAGCGGTGATCCCAAGCATCTTGGCGGCAAGAGATCTTCGGAAAATGTCCATCACGACCTCCTAGTGCGCCCCGCCGTAGAGCAGCGGCTTGAAGTTGAATGACTTGACCCGTTCCTCGTTGTGGCAGCCAACGCAGTCGTCCATGGTCAGTTTGCCCTTGATCAGCTCCGCATCCCCACCGCTTTCGGCATGGTCACTTCCCGGACCATGGCAGACTTCGCATCCGGCATCAGCCAGGTGCGGCGTCTTTTCGTAGCTGACGAACCCGCCAGGTTTGCCGAACCCCGTGGTATGGCATCCGTAGCAGGTTGCAAGCTCGGCTTCGCTAAGGTCCGAAGCCATGATCTTCACGGATTTGTCCGAATGAGCTTTCTTGGCGTACTTGGTGAAATTTTCATACTGTTCTTCATGACAGTCCTTGCATGCGGCAGTGCCCACATACGAGTTTTCCGCCATCGCGGAAAACGGCCACAGTAGGCACACCAGCAAAAAAGCATGCCATACATTGAGCACGACTCGTCCTTCCATTCCCCCTCCTTGAACGGATACAATCAGAGCGACCACGGTCTTGCATAGCGAATCACCATGCCGATTTTTCTTACATATCTTCACAATGTTACATGAAAAAACAAATAACGTCAACAGCTTGCCTGCGAATTCGCAATCGCGCCTCCGTTTTGTCATAGAACTTCAGCGTCTTTTGCTTCTATGGAAAAAACAGGAATTTTACCAGTAACATACAATTACGCATAATAAATTCCCCAGGCTTCCGCACTTGAACATACGTATGACAGGCCAAAGGAATCACGGATTCAAAAGAACGACTCGCAGGGACCCGTCCGAGTCCATGCCTTTTCATCCGGATTTGCCTCACCTGAAAAATAAATCATGGTTCAAAACTGAATGCGATTCAAAGCCAAAACCCCCCGCCGCAAGCGCAACGAGGGGTTTTGATCATGAAAGCGGCCCAGTCGGAATTACAACGGCCGGACTCTGGCGTGACCGGAGTCACGTCCTGGAGGCCGAATCCAGCCAGGACGACAAGTTGTCGATCTGGTTTCTCACGGACCCAGGACCCGTCCCGCCGGGAACATGCCTTCTGGCCACGGCATTCCCGTAATCAAGGACCGCGAAGACATCTTCATCGATATCCGAGGAAAAGCGCTGCAACTGGGCAATATCCAGATCCTCAAGCCCTATCCCCTGCTCCTCCGCAAAGGCCACGGCCGCGCCCGTGATATGGTGCGCCTGCCGAAAAGGCACGCCCTTGGCCGCCAGATAATCGGCAAGCTCCGTGGCGTTCAGAAATCCGGCCTTCAGGGCCCGCTGCATGCGTTCGCGGTTGAAACCAAGCTCCGAGAGCATCCCGGCCATGATGGCAAGGGACGGCGCGACCGTGTCGTGCGTGTCCAGAAAAGGCTCCTTGTCTTCCTGCATGTCCCGGTTGTAGGCCATGGGCAGGCCCTTCATGAGGGTCAAGAGCGCCATGAGATCACCATAGACCCGGCCAGTCTTGCCGCGCATGAGCTCGGCCACATCAGGATTCTTCTTCTGGGGCATGATGGACGAACCCGTGGAATAGGCGTCCGGCAGGCGCACAAATCCGAACTGGGGGTTGGCCCAGATGATGATCTCCTCGCACAGACGCGAGAGGTGCATCATGATCAGGCTGCCGCAGAACGTGGCTTCGAGCACGAAGTCGCGGTCCGAGACGGCGTCCATACTGTTGGCGAACGTCCCGGCAAGACCCAGGGTCGAGGCGACCTGCCCCGGATCAAGGGGATGGGTCGTTCCGGCCAGGGCCGCGGCGCCCAGAGGAGAAATCCTGGTCCGGGCCAGGGCATCGCGAACCCGGTCGTGATCGCGGCGAAACATCTGGGCGTAGGCCAGAAGATGCTGGGCCAGACTGACGGGCTGGGCGGGCTGGAAATGGGTGCACCCCGGCAGAAGCGCATCCTGATGCTCCCCGGCCCGCTCGGTCAGCACCCCGATCAGATCGCGCAGGTTCGCGGCCCATTCGTCAAGACACGCGGCGACAAAAAGCCGGAAATCAAGAGCCACCTGATCGTTGCGCGAACGCCCCGTGTGCAGCTTCTGGCCCGGAGTACCGACGATCTCTGTCAGGCGCTGCTCGATGTTCATGTGCACATCTTCGAGGTCCTGCCGCCAGACAAAGGTCCCGTCCGCTATCTCGCCCCGGATCTGCTCCAGCCCCTGGTGGATGGCGTCGCATTCGGCCTGGCTGATGATGCCCTGCTGGGCCAGCATGGAAGAATGCGCCTTGGAGCCGTCGATATCCTGGGCATGCAGGCGTGAATCAAAATCCACGGAACAGGTGTAACGCTCGACCAGGGGGGCGGTGTCGCCGGAAAAGCGGCCGCCCCACAATTTCTTTTCCTTCTGCGTCGAAGTCATGGCCTAGCCCTTGATCTTGTTCAGAAAAGGCTGGCGGGCCTGCAGGCGAAGGCCGTGCAGCTTGATGAATCCGGCTGCGTCGGCCTGATTGTATACCTCATCCTTCTCGAAAGTGGCCAGCTCCGGATTGTAAAGAGAATACGGAGACTTGCGCCCAAGCGGATAGACCCCGCCCTTGTAGAGCTTCAGGCGCACGGTCCCGGTCACGGTCTCCTGGGCCTTGTCCATGAAGGCCTGAAGCGCCTCGCGTTCGGGCGCGAACCAGTAGCCGTTGTAGACCATCTCGGCGTAGCGCGGAATGAGCGTGTCCCGCAGATGCAAAAGCTCACGATCCATGCACACCCCTTCAAGATCACGGTGGGCGCGCTGCAGGATGGCTCCGCCAGGAGTCTCGTAAACGCCGCGCGACTTCATGCCCACGAAGCGGTTCTCGACCATGTCCAGACGGCCGATGCCGTGGCGCCCACCCAGCTCGTTCAAGGCCGCGAGCATTTTCGCGGGGGTCAGGGCCTGACCGTCCAAGGCCACGGGATTGCCCTGCTCGAAGTCCAGTGTGATGACTTCCGGCGTATCCGGGGCATCCTCGGGGTTGACGCTCATCTGGTAGGTGCCGGGGCCGGGCTCGGACCACGGATCTTCCAATTCTCCGCCCTCGAAGCTCAGATGCAGCAGGTTGCGGTCGCAGGAGTAGGGTTTTTCCCGGGTCACGGGCACGGAGATGCCGTTCTCCTCGCAGAAGGCGAGCAGGTCGGTGCGCGAGTTGAGGTCCCATTCACGCCAGGGCGCGATGGTTTTGAGCTGCGGGGCCAAGGCCAGGGTCGAAAGTTCAAAGCGGACCTGGTCGTTGCCCTTGCCCGTGGCGCCATGGGCCACGGCCTGGGCGCCTTCGGCCAGGGCGATCTCGACCATGCGCTTGGCGATGAGCGGACGGGCAATGGATGTGCCGAGCAGGTATCCGCCCTCATAGACCGCGTTGGCCCGAAACATGGGGAAAACATAATCGGCCACGAACTCTTCCTGCAGATCCACGACATAGGCCTTGGTCGCGCCGGTGGAAAGTGCCTTGTCCTCCAGGCCGTCCAGCTCCTCGCCCTGACCCAGGTCCGCGGTCATGGTGATGACTTCGCATTCGTAGGTTTTCTTGATCCATTTCAGGATGGCCGAGGTATCGAGGCCGCCCGAGTACGCCAATACGACTTTTTCTATCTTGCTCATGAAAGTGCTCCGTTATGCGAGGCGGCAATGCCGCATTAGCTGTATATCCATTCAAGGATGGCCTTCTGCATGTGCAGACGGTTTTCGGCCTGATCAAAAACGATGGACTGAGGCCCTTCGAAGACCGACTCGCTGATCTCCTCGCCACGGTGGGCGGGCAGGCAGTGCAGCACCTTGGCATCCGGATCCGCCAGGGCGAGCAGTTCTTCGTCGAGCTGGTATCCGGCAAAGGCTTTTTCGCGCTTCTTCTGCTCCGCTTCCTGCCCCATGGAGGCCCACACGTCGGTATTGACGAAATGGGATCCGGCGATGGCCGCCTTCGGATCATCGGTGACGTAGACCTTGGCGCCCATTTTCAGTGCTCGTTCCAGCACCGCCGTGTTCGGGGTGTATCCCTCGGGACAGGCGATATTGAGCTGGAATCCGAAATATACGCTGGCGTTGATCCAGGAATTGGCCATGTTGTTTCCGTCGCCGATCCAGGAGATGACCAGGTCCTTGAGGTTCGTGGTCCGCTCGTAAATAGTGAGCATGTCGCTCATGATCTGACAGGGATGAAACATGTCCGTCAAAGCGTTGACCACGGGGATGCTACCATGGCGGGCCAGCTCCTCGACGTTTTTCTGGGCAAAGGTGCGCACGACCATGCCCTGCACGTAGCGGGAGAGCACGCGGGCCGTGTCGTTCAAGGGTTCGCTGCGGCCCAGCTGGGAATCGGCGGGGGTCATGAAGATCGTATCGCCGCCCAGATGACGGATGCCAACCTCGAAAGATACGCGCGTACGGGTGGAGGCCTTCTCGAAAATCATGGCCAGAGTCTTTCCCGCGAGCAGGTCGGAACGGTAATCCCCGTCCTTCATTTCCTTGGCCCGCAGCACCAGATCCATGGCCTCGGTGGCCATCAGACTATTAATCGATAAAAAATGCTTCATGATATCACCCGATCATCCGGTGGGCCGGTTTATGTGTTACGCCATGTTCGCAAAAAAGATGATTTCTACAGACCTTCTCCCCGGTTTGTAAAGAGCATGGTAACAACCCGGAATAAAGCAAAAAAGCCAGCGCGCGGGCACTGGCTTTCGTAACGGGCGGGAGGATGGGCTTATTCTTGCGCGGCGTGGCGTGCAAACCCCGCGGCCATGCTCCGGGACAAGGTCCGCATGACCGCATAGGTCGGGTCTTCGGGCAAGCGACGCGAGCTTCGGAACAGGGCGAAGTCCTTGTCCGGCGTACTCTCCATGGTGGCGGCCTGGGCCGCGGACCAGATCAGCCCGCCGTCCGGCACCCAGTGAATCTCGACCGTCGCGCCGATGGAGGTCCGTCCAGTGCGCGAGCCCTCGAAAAACTGGGACACGTTGCCGCTGACCAAAATATTGGCGCCCCTGGCTCTGGCCTGCGCCATGGCCTCCTCAATACCCGGCCATGGCCTGGAAGAATCGTATTCCATGACCTCGAAGACCCCGCGAGCAAGCCACGCGAGCCGGAAGATGTCCGCCATCTCCCTGCCCACGTCCTTGCGCACGGCAATGTCCTGACGCAGGGCAAAAGGCAGAATCAGGGCCCGCAGGCCCGTTTCGGGCAGGGACTGGGGCGTCACCGCCTCGACCAGCTCGCTCAACACAACCGGGGCGTCGTCGTGATAGCGGATTTCGCTCAGACTCACATCGACCGGTGAATACGCGCACCCGCAACACAAGAGCACGAACAGCATGCAAAATTTCATGACAGCATCTCCTTGGCAGGCGTTTTCAAGCAAGATAGATACCAAGCGCAACATAAACCGCTGCAGGAGAACACCGTGACCACCCCCCGCGAATCCGCCCCCTTGCGCTATCGCCTGACCCACCAGGAAAGCCTGCTCGGCGTGGCCTACTTCAGCCCCGCTCCCGCCCAATCCCTGACTCTGGAAGAATGCCTGGAGCATGTCCGCCGCGCGCCCAACGACGAGTTCATGCGCGCCCACGTCCGCCAACTCCTGGCCGCCCTCGACGCGCACAGTCTGCGCGCCCTGCACGCGGATGCCGATCCCGTCGTCAAGAGCCTTGTCCTGGAAACCGTCCTTCTGACTCCGACCCACGCGGATCTTTGGACGCAGTTGCGTGCGCAGGCAAAGGCAGCGGCGGAACTGACACCCCAGATATTTCTAAGGAGCGTGTCCCTGCCGGACCATGATCTCCATGCCCGCGCAAGCCGGCTGCTGGCCGCGAACATTTTCGAGCACCAGCCCCTGCCCGGCGACATGGCCACCCTGCCGCTCACGGCGGCTCCGGATTCTGACGCGGCCGACCCGGCCATGCTCAACTCCGCCCTTGATCCCCTGCCCCACTGTCCCAGACGCCCGGCCCGGCAGACATACGCGCTGGCCATGGAACGACTCTACGGACTGGGCATCCTCGACGGGCCGGAGATGCGCCACCACGCATCCCTGGCCCCATGGGGGCTGCTGCGCCGCTGGAAGCTGGACCGCGCGACTTGCAGCGGCCGTTTCAACCACCGCCTGGACGGACTCATGACCAGCTACGGCCGGGGGCTTTGCCTTGAAGACGCGCAGGCCTCCCTGGCCATGGAGATCGTGGAACGCTACAGCTCCTTCGCCGACATCCGGGGGCTGCGCATCTCGGGCAGCGGGGATGAAGGCGAAATTCGCGTGGGCACCTGCCGCGAACTTGGCGACAGGGCGCTTGACCCGAACAGCATGCATCTTGAAGTGCCCTACGCGGGCCAGACCCTGCACTGGATGACCGCCCGGGACAGAAACGGACAAGCCCGGTTCGTTCCGGTCCAATCCGTATATCTGTTCACCAACCTGGACGAGATCCGCCTCTTCAGCGGGCTGGGTTCCACGGGCCTGGCCTCGGGAAACACCCCGGAAGAGGCCAAGGTCAGCGGATTGCTTGAGGTCGTGGAGCGCGATGCCGAGGCGGTCGGCGTGTTCGACCCGGCGCGGTGCTTCCGGGTGCAAAGCGGGGATGAAGGGATAAACCGAGTGCTGGAGCAGTATCGTGCGCAGGGCATCGACCCCGTTTTTCAGGATCTGACCACGGACCTTGGCGTGCCCTGCTATAAATGTTTCGTGCAGATGCGCGAAGGCGGGCTGGTCAAGGCCACGGGAGCATCCCTTTCGGGCATGCGGGCGGCGCTCTCGGCCCTGACCGAGACCCCGTTCCCCTTTCCCGGCAGGGAGGCGTCGGCGCAGGGGCCGGACGGCCTGCCCGTGCGCACGCTCGAAGACCTGCCGGATCATTCGACGGGTTCAGCAGCGGGCGACCTGGCCCTGCTCGAAGCGATCCTGGAAGCCCGGGGCCATTCGCCGCTCTATGCCGATCTGACCAAGCGGGAACTGCGCCTGCCGGTCTTTCGCGCCATCGTGCCGGGCCTTGAAATCGTCTCGGATTTCGACCGCTTCACGCGCATAAGCCCAAGGCTGTGGCGGGATGTGCTCAGACTGAAGGGAAGAGGCGCCTGAAGGACTCTTCGGCATCGAGACGGACCGAGGCCACGGCGAGCTCCGTCAGCGCGTCCATTTCCTGGCCGTGGTCATGGCCCATGAGATGCAGCAGGCCGTGGGCCAAAAGACGCACGGTGTATTCGTGGGTGTCTTGGTTGTAGAACCAGGATTCCCGGGCCAGGGTCTCGGCGGACAGCACCAGATCCCCCAACCAGTCTTCCTCGCCTCCGGGAAAGCTGAGCACATTGGTCGGCCCCAGGCAGCCCATGAACCGCTCGTTCAATTCGGCCATTTCCCGGTCATCGACAATGCGCAGGGAGAGCTGCCACTCATCGAGCCCAAAAGTCGCGGCCAATCCCTCGAAAATCTCCATGAGCTCCGGCCCCGACAGGGGGAAGCGGGGATCAACCGGCACGGCCTGATCCAGATGCAGCATCAGCCCTCCCGCACCGGCGTGACCCGGCGGCCCTTGCCGCGCCCGGCCTGTCCGGACGCATCGCCTTCGCGCGTCTGCGTGGCCTGCATGGTTTGTCGATGCCGGTCATAGGCGCGGACAATGCGGCCCACCAGCGGATGGCGGATGACGTCCGCCTCGGTGAAATGAACCATGGCGATGCCCTGCACATCCTTCAGCACATCCATGGCCTGCACCAGGCCCGACCCGATATGGCCGGGCAGGTCGATCTGGGTGATGTCGCCGGTGACCACGGCCCGCGATCCGTAGCCCAGGCGGGTCAGAAACATCTTCATCTGCTCCGGGGACGTGTTCTGGGCCTCGTCGAGAATGACGAAGGCGTTGTTCAGCGTACGGCCGCGCATGAAGGCCAGGGGCGCGATCTCGATGGCCCCGGTGCCGATCATCTCCTGCACCTTGGCGTAGTCGAGCATGTCGTGCAGCGCGTCATAGAGCGGGCGCAGATACGGGTTTATCTTCTCCGCCAGGTCGCCGGGCAGGAATCCGAGCTTTTCGCCCGCCTCCACGGCCGGTCGGGTCAGGATCAGGCGCTTGACCTTTTTCTGCAGAAACAGGGACACGCCCACGGCCACGGCCAGATAGGTCTTGCCGGTCCCGGCCGGGCCGATGCCCAGGGTCAGATCCAGTTCACGCATGGCGTGCAGGTACTCGCGCTGGGTCACGGTCTTGGGGCTGACCGACTTGCGGGATGAAACCGCGAAAAGCGCTTCCTGGTAATAGCTCTTGAGCGGGGTGGACGGATCGCGCAGCATGATGCGCAGACTCTGCTCTATGTCGCGCTCGAAAAGCTGGTGGCCGCCGCGCACCAGATCATAAATCTGGGCGAAATACCGGCAGACCAGACCGACCATGAGCGGATCTTCGCCAAAGATCGAAAGCGCGTTGCCCCGGCTCTCGACGCGCACGCCCGTCATTGTGGCCACGGTATCCAGATAGGCATTCCCGGGGCCAAAGACTTCGCGGGCAAAGTCCGCGTTTTCAAAGGATATTTCCTGAATTTCCATATGATTCCATGCTCTGGGTGAATTGTTCAAAAATCCGTACCCGCCTGCGGCTCCATTTGCAAATCTCTCCGGAGTCCCGTAGAAGCTGACACTTGAACATCGAGGATTTCCAGCAACACCAAGCATCAGTTCCAGGCCCGTCTGCGGCCGTAAAAATATGAGTACAAAGAATAGAGAAGAAACCAGCCAACTGCCGGCCGTCAGGCAGGAAACGCAACTTGCTTTTCAAGAAGCAAAAAGCATGGTGAGGAAAGCTTTCGTGACCGCAATCAAGACCAATCTCGCATTTTTGGCCTGTTCGGGCATGTATGCCTACCGCTCCGGGCAGCGCTTCTGGGAACAAAAGGGCAGCTCCTGGTGGGCCAAATCCCGGGCCTTTTCCAAGACCGCATACCTGGCCCTGCAGGAAGACGCCTTCGGGTCCGACATCGTCATCGAGACCCTGGATATCGACCGCGTCCTGGAAGAGGGCAAACCCACACTCTCCATACCGTCCACTCCCGAAGCCGTGGACGACCTGGTCCACAGAAAAAAATCCTAGCCGCCCATTGAAAGGCTTCAAACGGCCAGGCTGCCGAAAAAACCGGGAGACGCGCGGAACAAGGAAAATCCAGGACCGAAGCGTACGTGCGCCCGCATGGGCAGCGCTGCATACGTGAGGGCCTGGATTTTCCGTGACGGCGAAGCAGATTGCCGTTTTTTTGTCGCAGCCTGCTAGCCGCCGATGGCCGTCATGGTCCTGTCGCAGACCTGATTGTGCTCGCGCTCCTGCAGCAGGCGGTAGCCCAGAGGCTTTTCCGCGTTGGCCCGGGCAAAGAGGTCGAGCATGTCCTGCATGGTATGCCCCGGATCGCGCAGGATGGACCGCACGTCATATTCCTGGTCTGAAAAAAGGCAGGTGCGCAGCTTGCCGTCGGAAGTGACCCGAAAGCGGTTGCAGCTCTCGCAGAAATGATTGCTGACCGCCGAGATGACCCCGATTCGCCCGGACCCGCCGGAAATACCGTACATCCGCGCAGGGCCGCTGTTGCGGGATGCTACGAGCACCTCCTCAAGCGGCACCAGCTTCTCCACTTCGGCGATGATCTCCTCGGCGGGCCAGTAATTGTCACGGCTCCAGCGCGACTGGTAGCCGATGGGCATGAACTCGATGAAGCGCACGTCCACCCCGTTGTCGCGGGCGAAATCCACGAATCCGGGCAGCTCATCATCGTTGATCCCCTTCAGGGCCACGACATTGACCTTGACCCGCAGGCCACCCTTTAGACAGGCGTCGATGCCCGCCCGGACCTGATCGTAGGCGTCGATCTTGGTGATTTCCTCGAATTTTTTGCGCTGCAGGGTATCAAGAGAAACATTCAGGCAGGAGATACCGGCCTCACGCAATTCGTCCACGCGATCCGCGAGCAGGGTCCCGTTGGTGGTGATGCGCAGATCCAGGTCGGGATACTTGGCATGCAGACGCCCAACGAAAGGAATGAAATCCTTGCGTGCGAAAGGTTCACCACCGGTCAGGCGGACCTTCTCCACCCCGGCCTGCCTGGCCACGTCCACCAGCTCGGCCATCTCCTCGAAAGACAGAATCTGTTCGTGCGGTATGAAAGTCCATTCATCCTGGGGCCTGCAATACAGACAACGCAGATTGCAACGGTCCGTGATGCTCAGCCTCAGGTAACTGACTTTTCTGCCGTGGGAATCGATCAACATGGGTATACCTCGCGCAAATGTTGTGGCCGTAAGTAGTATGTCCGGCAAGGCAGTATGTAAAGTCAGCGTTGCCCTTCGAGGCGAAGGTTTTCTTCCAGGGCGGGATCGATGGCCGGACGCACCGTGCGCAAAACCTTGTCCACCCCGACCATTCCAAGGGCCGCGCCCTTTATGGGCCGCACATCCTTGACCAGGCACAGGAGCACCTCGCCCCGATCGGCCATTTTCAGATGACTGGCCAGGGCCGCCAGGGCCGCCGCTTCCTGGACGGTCCGCTCGGGCACTTCCTGGGCCGGGAAGTCGCGCTTGACGATGACGTGCGCGCCGGGGCCGTCCTGGGCGTGCAGCCAGTAATCAAAAGGACTGGCGGCCTGGGTCAGAAGCTGATGATTGGCCTGGGCGCTGCGGCCGCGCACAATGAGGAACCCGTCGGAGGAGCGGTAAGCCTGGACCTTGATCTTACGGTACTTGGCGGGGAGCACGACAGGCACGGGAGCTTTTGCGCCGCGCCCCGGCTCGGATTCGGCCGGCAGCACACCCTGACGGGCAGCATCCAGTTCCCGCTGGAGGGCCAGCACACGGGCGGCGACAATGCCGAGCCCCCGCTCGCCCTTGGCGGCGCGCATAAAAAAACGTTCCATGTTTTCCCGCACCGTCTGGCCAGGATCGAGACGCACTTCCACCTCCCCGCCCTCTTCATCCTCAAGGCGCAACACGGCCAGGCGGACATTCCTGTCCAGACGGTGCAGCTGAGCCTGCAGCAGCAGTCCTTCGCGACGCTTTTCGACCATGACCTGCAAGCGCTTGTGGTCATCCTGCACCCGCTCAAGGGCGCGCCTGATGCGGCGAATGTTGCGGGCCACGGCGCTGTCGGCACCGGCATGAACCCGCTCCAGCCCGGCCAACGTCTGGCCGTGGGCTATCTGCGCGGCCTCCAGAACGCTGGAACAGGCCCCTCCGTCACGCAGGGGCCAGAGACGGACCTGGGGGCGATCCTGATGATCAAGGCCGTGATAAAAAGTGGACACGGTGCCGGCCTTCAGGTTCATCAGCAAGGTCTCGGCTTCGGCCGACGGAACCGAACGCAGATGATGGCGCAATGGAGGGGTCAAATGAGGAAGCGCCCTCCACAGCCCCTCCTCGCTTTTGATTCGCTCAAGTTCCGGCCAGACCGGCTCGCTTCCGAATCCGGGCGGCAACGCTTCCGTCAACAGCGGATTCGCGGCCAAATCAAGGACGAGCCACTTGCCTTCGCCCGGCGACAACTCAAGGGCCAGCCGCCGAAGCGGCCAGTCCGAAACGAGCCCGAGGACGCGACGTCCTTTGAGCCGTTTGCGCAACCACATGGCGCGGCCTGCCGGGTTATGGGGGTTTTCGGGCTTGTGGCGGCTCAGGTAGAGAAACGGCGTGGGTTTTGCCGTACACAGCACAAGATACCCGGCCCGACCAAGATCCAGGGTCCAGGTTTCGGGAAGAGGCGCAAAAACCTTCTCCACGCGCATGCCGACGATGCGCTCGGCTAATTCCCTGGCCACAAAACAGAAAACACTGGCGTCCATGGATTCACCCTAAAAAAAAGCGCGTCCCGCAAACGGCACGCGCTTCAATGAACATTAAACCGGTCGCAGCCCTAGTCACCGCGCAAACGCTCTTCCTCTTCCCTGCGGCTCTTGCATTCGATGCACAAGGTGGTCATCGGACGGGCTTTCAGGCGGGGAATCCCAATTTCCTCGTCGCAATCCTCGCAAACGCCGAAAGTGCCATCTTCGATACGGTCCAGGGCTTCGTTGATTTTCTTGATCAGCTTGCGGTCCCGGTCACGCAAACGCAGAGTGAACGTCCTGTCGGACTCGGCGGAAGCTCTGTCGGCAGGATCGGAATAGTATTCCACGTTGTCCGACATTTCTTCGATGGTCGCCTCACCCTGCCGCTGGATATCGTCAATCATCTGAGTCAAATATTCTTTGAAGAACTCAAGGTCTTTGGCTTCCATGATAATTCCTCCTGCACGCCTGTTAACTTAGGGAGAGTGTTTCTATTCACTGAAAAGCAAAAAGTAAAGCCCTTGACCGCCGGCAAGCCTCCCCCAAGGCACTTCCGCATGACCCGTTGCTGTTGACTGCTGTTTATCGCATAAAATCGAAAGATTATCGAGACCCGAAATCCGTACTTCCTTGAAAATATTTTTTCGGAGGGTCTTCGGGGCGGATCTGGGAGCGCGACATCGGAAAAAATGCCCTGACTCCAAATCCCAATTATGTCGCGACCGTACATGTACCACATCGCCATCCTGCCGTTTTGATCCTGATTTCCGCCTCTTCACCCCCCGGGCCTGCACACATTCCCAGCCATTTTTACCGGTGTGTCCGGAGCAAAGGAAAAAAAATCTGTTTTTTTAATTGACAGCCAGCACCGCCCTTTATAAACACGTTTCCTCGTTGAGCGGGAGTAACTCAGTGGTAGAGTGCAACCTTGCCAAGGTTGAAGTCGCGAGTTCAAATCTCGTTTCCCGCTCCACAACGAAGGCGGCATAGCCAAGTGGTAAGGCAGAGGTCTGCAAAACCTCCATTCTCCAGTTCAAATCTGGATGCCGCCTCCAAGCACCCGCGGGAGTAACTCAGTGGTAGAGTGCAACCTTGCCAAGGTTGAAGTCGCGAGTTCAAATCTCGTTTCCCGCTCCAGATTTTTCGGCCGGTCCCTGACCGGCCTTTCCTTTCAGCCTGACCGCCACGCAAAAAATGCTTGCCTCATGCCGGTCTTCTGATTAGGACAGCCTCACTTCGAGCGCGGGAGTAACTCAGTGGTAGAGTGCAACCTTGCCAAGGTTGAAGTCGCGAGTTCAAATCTCGTTTCCCGCTCCACAAAAATCAAAAGACCGGTTTATCCGGTCTTTTTTTTTTCGCCACGACAGATCATGCCCCGCAAGCCCTAAACTATGCCGCTCCATCAGCTTCTCCGGGCAAGCGGCGATCCTGACGCCCTCAGCGCTTTCCACCAAAGAGCGAACCCAATACTCCGCGCAGTATCTCACGACCAAGCTGGGTCCCGATGGTCCGCACCGTGCTCTTGACCAGAGCCTCGGCCACGCCCTGCCTGCGACCCGAACCCGATAACCAGCCCCCATCCTTTCCTTCGGCCTTGGCCCGAGTCTTGGCCTGCCGGGCCTCTTCTGCCCGGGCCATGGATTCTCGCGCCCTGGCCTGTAAAAGCTCGAAAGCCGACTCCCGGTCCACGGCCGCATCGTAACGCCCTTTCAGCGGAGAACGGGACAGTATGGTGCTTCGCTCCTGTTCCGTCAGCGGGCCGATGCGCGAATAGGGCGGACGGATCAGAATCCGCTCGACCATGCGCGGCCTGCCCTTTTCATCCAGGGCGGAGACAAGGGCCTCTCCAGTGCCAAGACTGACGATGGTCTCGGCGGTGTCAAAGGCGGGATTGGCCCGAAAGCTCTCGGCCACGGCCCGCACGGCCTTTTGCTCCCTTGGCGTGTAGGCTCGCAGGGCATGCTGGATCTTGAGCCCAAGCTGCCCCAGGATCTGATCCGGGACATCCGTCGGGCTCTGGGTGATGAAATAAATGCCCACGCCCTTGGAGCGGATCAGGCGGACAACCTGTTCGATCTTGTCCACCAGGGCCTTTGGCGCATTGTCGAAAAGCAGATGAGCCTCATCAAAGAAAAAGACCATGACGGGCCTCTCCGGATTGCCCACCTCCGGCAACTGTTCGAAAAGCTCGGCCAGAAGCCAGAGCAGAAACGTGGCGTAGATCTTCGGCGAGCGGGACATGAGGCTTGAGGCGTCCAGAATGGAAATGACGCCGTTGCCCGAAAAATCGACATGCATGAGGTCACCAAGGTTCACTCCCGGCTCGCCGAAAAAGATGTCCCCGCCTTGCTCCTCCAGCACCAGCAACTGCCGCTGCAACGCGCCCACGCTGGCGGCGCTGATGTTGCCGTAAGTGCCGCGCAGCTCCGCCGCGTTTTGGGCCATGAATTCCAGCATGGCCCGCAGGTCCTTTAAATCAAGGAGCAAAAGACCCTGCTCATCGGCAATGCGAAAACAGGCGTACAGAATCCCGCCTTGCGTCTCGTTCACTCCCAGCAGCGAGGAGAGAAGCAGCGGCCCCATCTCGGAAATGGTGCTGCGCAGGGGATGCCCGCTTTGACCAAAGACATCCCAGAAAACAACGGGACAGCCCTGAAAGGAAAAATCTTGCGCGGGCATGACGGCCAGGCGCTCGTCAATCTTGGGATGAGGCGTGCCCGGCGTCGCGATACCCGACAGATCGCCCTTGATGTCGGCCGCAAAGACCGGAACCCCCATCCGCGCATAACTCTCCGCCAGCACCTGCAGCGTGACGGTCTTGCCCGTGCCGGTGGCCCCCGTCACCAGACCGTGACGGTTGCCCATGACTCCAAGCTGATACAAACCCTGCCCGCCCGCACCGCCAAGCAAAAAATCGTCTGCGCTCATGGACCCTCCTTGAAGAGTGCACCGCCGTGTGTTGACTCTCCACACACATATCAAGACAGGTTCAAAAAACAAAGGCCATTGACTTGCTCCAAAAGCCTCGTCACAACAACCCTCGAAACGTTGTTCATCCCGCGCAGGCAACGCTTCGCGCGCGATGACCCTTGAAACCAACCCCAACCCGTCGCAATTCGGACCAATATGATCAAGATACATCCCTGCCCCAAGGGCTACGTCACGGACCTGGACAAGACCTGCACACCCGAAGAAACCGTCACTCGGGCACGGGCAGCCCTGGCGAACTCCGGTAAACGCATCCTGGCCCAGACCCGGCGCATCGACACCGGCCGTCTCGGCATCCCGGTCTACATGTCCATCTGCGGCGAGGACGCCCGGGGCATCATGCCCACCCGCAAACAGATGGGCAAAGGCGCTTCCGCCCCCCAGGCCGAAGCCTCGGCGCTGATGGAGCTGGTGGAGAGGTTCAGCTATTTTTCCTACTGGGACAATCCCGAAAACTTTCAGTCCATGACCTGGTCGCAGGCACGAGAAACTTTTGGCGACAGGCTCCTGCCCATCTCCTACATGCTCCAGTCCGTGACGGACGGAGTCTGCGAAGACGATGCGGCGCGCATCCTGGACCTTTTGCCCTGGCGTTTCGCGCCGGTCACGGACATCGGCGGAGGACAGGAGTTCATGGCCCCGCTGGACTGGTTCAAGAAACTCAACGAATTCAATGGCTCCTCCGCAGGCAACACCCTGGAGGAGTCCATGCTGCAGGGCGGATGCGAACTGGTCGAGCGCCATGTCTGCGCCGTCGTCGACCGCACCCGGCAGGAAACGCCAAGCATCGATCCTGCCTCCTTCACCGACCCGGTCCTGATCGAATTGCACGAAAAATTCATCGCCAACGGCCTGAAAGTCTTTCTCAAGGATTTCAGCCTGGGCCTGCCCGTGCCCACGGTGGCGGCCCTGGTCATGGACCCCGCCACCTTCCCGCACAAAAGCGAGATCGTCTTCACGGCAGGCACGGCCTCATCTCCCGAAAAGGCGGCCATCCGCGCCCTGACGGAAATCGCCCAGCTCGGCGGGGATTTCGAGACCTGCAGCAATTACGAAGCCTCGGGCCTGCCCAAGTTCATTCATCCGGATCAGTGCGCGTGGCTGACTTCCGGCGCGGTGGTCTCCATCCACTCCCTGCCTTCAAACACCAACGCCGATATCGCAACGGAGCTCGAAATCTTCTGTGCGCGGCTCAAGGACCAGGACTTCACCTTTTTCTCCGTGGACACCACGGTCAAAGAGCTTGGCATCCCCGCCAACTACAACTTCGTGCCCGGATTTCTGTTCCGGGAGCGCACGCCCATGGCCTCCCTGGGCCTTTTCGTGGGCCGCGTGCTGGCCGAGGACATGGACCCCGAGCAGGCCGAAGCCGGGCTTGACGTGCTGGAAGAAATCCACCCCGAGGCCCATTACCTACCGTTTTTCAGGGGCCTCGTGGCCCTGCGCCAGGGCGATATCGACCAGGCCGCGTCCTGGTTCGCCCGGGCCGAGCACCTCCAGCCTGAAGCCGACGACCGGGGCCTGGCCGCGTTCTATCAGGCCTACGCGCTTTCCCAGCAGGGACAGTGGTCCGGCACGATCCCCCATCTGGACCGTGCCGTGGAGTACTGCCCCGAGGTCAAGGAGTACTTCAACCTGCGCGGGGTGGCCTATTTCAAGCAGCAGGAATTCGCCGGAGCGGCGGCCAACTTCGAGCTAGCCCTCGCTCTTGACAGCGGATCAGCCATGGACCTGGCCAATCTGGGTCTGTGTCATAAATTCATGAACAACGCGGACAAGGCCCGGGAACTCCTGACCGAAGCGCTGGCTCTCGATCCAGGTCTGGAATTCGCCCGCACCCATTTGAACGAACTGTAGCGCCCGAAGGAGAAAAACATGGATATCAGCAAGAAAATCGCCGAACTCAAGACCGAACCCGGATTCGGGGAAAACGTGGGCATGATCCTGGTGCACAACGGCGTGGTCCGCGCCTGGTCGCGCAAGGACAAATCCAAGGTCGGCCGGGTCAAGATCGAAGTCGATCAGGACAAGGTCGAGGCCATCCGCGCCGAATTCGAAGCCCGTCCCGGCATCTTCAGGGTCGTGGCCGAAGCCAGGAGCGGTGAATACGTGCCCGGCGACGATCTGCTTTTTCTGATCGTGGCCGGCGACATCCGCGAAAACGTCAAACCGGCCCTGAGCGATCTTCTGGACCGCATCAAGTCCGAAGCCGTGAGCAAGCAGGAACTTGCCCAGTAAAATGGAGAATCCCCAAACCATGAAGCGTCAATCTCTTTTCGCGTTGATCATTCCGATCATTCTTGGCGCCTTCCTTGTCGCGTCCACGGCCGCCACGGCGGCCACGGACGCGCCAATTCCCACCGGCGGCACAACCTTCGACTACGCTTGGCTCAAAGGCCGCGCCCGGGCCCTGGCCGCCACGCCCCATGTCAGCCACGAAGGGGAGCTGCCCAAGGTTCTGCAGAACCTGACCTGGGACGACTACATGCAGCTCTCCTTTGATTCGGAGCATGCGCTGTGGCAAGGCGAGAGCTCTCTTTTTCGCGCCGAGCTCTTCCACCGCGGCCTGTACTTCAAGACCCCCATCACCATCTATGAGTTGCAGGACGGCAAGGTCAAAGAGATCGACTACACCCCGGACCTCTTCAAGTACGGAAAATCCGGAATCAAGGGCAAGGACCTGCCAAAAGACCTCGGCTTCGCCGGTTTCCGCTTCCGCTTTCACACCGACTGGGCCCGCGATCTGGTGGCCTTCCTGGGTGCGAGCTACTTTCGCGCCGTGGGCGGCGAGATGCAGTACGGCCTGTCCGCCCGTGGCCTGGCCGTGGACACTGCCTTGCCCAGAAACGAGGAGTTTCCGCTCTTCACGCATTTCTGGCTGGAAAAACCCCGCCCTGGAAGCGACACCGCCACCGTCTACGCCCTGCTCGATTCACCCAGCGTCACCGGCGCCTACCGTTTCGACATCCGCCCCGGGCAGACCCTCGGCATGAAAGTGGACGCCGCCCTCTACCCGCGCAAGCCCATCGAGCGTCTGGGCGTGGCACCCCTGACCAGCATGTTCCTGACCGGAGAGAACGATCGCCGCATGGGCTACGACTGGCGGCAGGAGATCCACGACTCCGACGGATTGGCCATCCACACCGGCAACGGCGAATGGATCTGGCGCCCCCTCGAAAACCCGCCATTTCTGCGCTTCAACGCCTTCATGGATCGGAACCCGCGCGGCTTTGGCCTGTTCCAGCGTGATCAGAATTTCGATCACTACCAGGACGACGGCGTGTTCTACGACAAGCGCCCAAGCGTCTGGGTGGAGCCGGTGGGAGACTGGGGCGAGGGCTCGGTGCAGCTGGTCGAGATCTCCCATGTGGACGAAACATTCGACAACATCGTGGCCTTCTGGAACCCCGCCGCTCCGGTGGAGGCAGGACAGGAGCTGCTCTTCAGCTACAACCTCTACTGGGGCACGCAGCCGCCCATGCCGGGCCAGCTGGCCCATGTCGTGGACACCTTCACGGGTCTTGGCGGAGTGGTCGGCCAGAAACGCGTCTATTACAGCAAACGCTTCGCCGTGGACTTCACCGGCGGCGATCTGGCCATGATCGCCAAGGACAAGAAGATAACGCCGGTCCTTGAGACTTCGGCCGGCCGCATCGAACTGACCTCGGTCCGTCCGCAGCACGCCATAAACGGCTTTCGCTGCATGTTCGACGTGGTCCCGCCCGACGAGAGCCAAAGCCCCATCAACCTGCGCCTGCACCTCGAAGCCGACGGCCGGCGCATCAGCGAAACCTGGGTCTACCAGATGACGCCCCCGCCCATGCAGGAGCGTACGCTCTATAATCCCTGACCTGCGGGCCTGTACCGAAAAACGAGCCTGAAAAAAGGGCTTTGGCACACGCCGAAGCCCTTTTTCGCGGTCAGGCCGTCAGTCTGGTCAAAGGCCGCGCAAAACCTCTGCGGTCAACTCCCGCACCCGCACCGCTTCCTCATCCTTGCCGTGCTTGATGCAGCCTTGGGCATAAAGCCGCACCCTCTCCCGCAGCGCCGCCCCGACCATGACCCGCTGCTCGCCGCCAAGCGCCATGCTCCGCAACAGATCGACCATGGCGTAGATGCGGTACAGGTCAAGGCCGATGATGCGCCGCGAGAGCTGGTCCGCGTGCCCCCCGGTCTTGACCGTCAGCGCCTCGGGAACCAGCCCCACCGGATGGCGCGTCCCGACGCGCAGCCACAGGCTGTAGTCCTCGCAGGCGGGCAGGCGTTCGTCGAAGGGTCCGAGCTCCCTCCACAATTCGCGGGTGAACATGACGCAGGACGGACTGATCAGGCACAATTCCAGGGAGCGTTCAAGAAACCAACCGGCGGGCTTGGCATGCTTGAAACGGGGATTGACCCTCTGCCCGTTCCTGATCCAGATTTCGTCCGTCTGGCAAATCGCAAACCCGCTCTCGGCCATGAAGCGGACCTGCTTTTCGAGCTTGTCCGGCATCCAGTAGTCGTCGGAATCCAAAAGCGCGACATATCTGCCACCGCTGGCCGCGATGCCCAGGTTGCGGGCCGCGCTGACCCCTTTATTTTCCTGATGCATTCCCGTAAGCCGGGGATCGTCGAATTCGGCCAACACCGAAGCCGTCGCGTCGGAGGAGCCGTCATCGACGACAAAAAGCTCAAGATCGGTCCAGGTCTGCCCCAGCACGGAGGCAACGGCCCGGCCCAGAACATCCGCCCGGTCATGGGTGGGAATAATCACGGAAACACATGTCATGAGAAGCATCCAGGTCGTCAATGTACGGTGGTTCAACGCCACAGCCTGGTACGGAATGTACTTGAGCCGCCTCCTGCGCGAAAGCGGCCATGAGGTACTGGTCCTGGGGCTGCCGGGCACCCTGTCCGCCCGCAAGGGAGAGGAATGGGGGCTGCCCATGCGGCTTCTGGACCTGAACACGGCCACGCCCTGGGGCATAGCCTCGCTGCATGGCAAACTCAAGCGACTGGTGCGCGAATTCAGACCCGACGTGGTCAACTGCCACCGGGGAGAGAGCTACCTGCTGTGGGGTCTCATCAAGAAAGAGCTGGGGGGATTCCGACTGATCCGCACGCGCGGAGACCAGCGCCTGCCCAAGGCGAACCTGGTCAACCGCTGGCTGCACAATGACGTCAGCGACGCGGTCATCACCACCAACTCGCCCATGACCCGCCATTTCAGGGATGTCTTTAAGGTGCCAAAAAACAAGCTGCACCAGATCCTCGGCGGTGTGGACACGGACACGTTTCACCCCGACCCTGCCGCCCGCACCCGCATCAGGGCCGAGCTGGGATACGGCGACGGCAATTTCGTGGTCGGTCTCCTGGGCCGCTTCGACCGGGTCAAGGGTCAGCACGAGCTGATCCGGGCCGTGGCGCGGCTGCACGCGCAGGGGATGAAGAACATCCGCCTCCTTTTGCTCGGCTTTGACTCGGCCACGCCGGAATCCACGGTGCGCGGCTGGATCACGGAGCACGGCATCGACTCCATCACCGCCATCACGGGCAAGCGCCCCGATATCGCCGCCTGCCTGAACGCTCTCGATCTTGGCGTGGTCGCATCGCTCTGGTCCGAGACCATCGCCCGGGCGGCCCTTGAGATCATGGCCACGGGCGTGCCGCTGATCAGCACCGATGTCGGCGTCATGCCCGATCTGCTGGAACCGAAAGCTCTTTTTGCCGCCGGGGACGTGGACGCCCTTCAGCAAGGCATCCGCGCTGTGGCCACGGAGCCGGGCATGGCCGAATCCCTACGCGAAGTGCAGGGCAGGCGCATGGCCGATCTTTCAGGGCGCGACTTTCTGGCCCAGACCCTGGCGGTCTACGAGGATGCACCATGAAACGCGTCGCGCTCATGCTCCCGAAACTGAGCCGTTACGGCGGAGCCGAGCAGTTCGGATTCCGCCTGGCCGAATATCTGGCCACCCAGTGCGCTGCAGAATTCGAGGTGACCTTCATCTGCGCCAAGCAGGACGGCCCTGCGCCAAGCGGCGTGCGGGTGATCCGGGTCGGCCGTCCGATACCGGGCAAGCTTGGCAAGGTCCTCTGGTTCGCACTGGCTGCCGAGGTCGCACGCCGCAGGGGAAAATTCGACGTGAGCGTGGGGCTCGGGAACACCGTCTTCCAGGACATCGCGCGCCTTTCCGGCGGGCCGACCAGACTTTTCTGGGACTACTCCATCCGCGCCTATGCCCCGGGCCGGGAGCGCATCCTGAAGACCCTCGCCAGGCAGCTCTCGCCGGGCAAGCAGCTCGGCCGGCTCATCGAAGGTTTGTGCGCGCGGCACACCCCCGTGCTGGTGGCCAACTCCGAATTCGTGCGCGACCTGACCGTGCAGGCCTATGGCGGCCTACGCCCCGAAAACATCCGCCTCATCTACAACAAACCGGATCTTGGCTGCTTCTTGCCCGGTGACCCGGCCCTCAGGCCGGAGCTGCGCCGACGTTTCGGCCTGCCGGAACAGGCGGACCTGATCGTCACCGCGGGCACCAATTTCCGTTTGAAAGGCATCCATGTCCTGGTCAGGGCCCTGGCCCAACTGCCGGCATCGTTCCACCTGGCCGTGGCCGGCGGACGCGGCAGCCGCGACCTGACCGCCCTGGCCGAGACGCTCGGGGTACGGGCGCGCGTCCATTTTCTGGGCCGGGTGGACGACATGCCCGCCCTTTATCAGTCCGGGGACATTTTCGTGCTGGACACCTTCTATGACGCCTGCGCCAACGCCGTGCTCGAAGCCCTGGCCTGCGGCCTGCCGACCATATCCACGGCCTGCAACGGCAGCTCCGTTTTTTTGCGCCCCGAAGCGGTCCTTGGCGACCCCGCCGACGCCTCGGGACTGGCCCAGCGCATCAAGGCCCTGATCCACAAGGGGTCCACCGCGCGCACCGACTATGCGCCGCGAAGCGGCCTTGAGCCCTACGCCGACCTTATCCGGGAATTTTCATGAACAATCTTGCCACCTTCGAGCCCAGACGCATCCTTGTCTGCCAACTGCGCCAGATCGGCGACGTGCTGCTGACCACCCCGTCCATCAGACTTCTGAAGGAACGATATCCAGACGCAACCATCGACGTCTTCACCGAAAAAAAGTGCACGCCGGTGCTCGAAAACAATCCGCACCTGCACAAAGTATGGGCGCTGAACAAAAAGGAGCTGCCAAACTTCCTGGCCGAACTCAAATTCTATGCCCGCATAGCCCGCGAGAATTACGATCTGGTCGTGGACTTCCAGCAATTGCCGCGCTGCCGCTTCGTGACCCTCATGAGCCGCGCCAAGGTCCGGCTGTCCTACCCGCCGCCCTGGTACAACCGGTTGCTCTACACCCACTGGGCCAAACCCGTGCCCGCCTATTCCGGCATCTACCGGGCCAGCATCCTCGCTCCGCTCGGCATCACCTGGAGCGGACAGGCCCCGGAAATCTTCCTGACCGAAGCGGAGACCGCCTGGGCCAGGGAATATCTGGCCGCCCACGGACTCACGCCCGGGGCGTACATCACCCTGGACCCGACCCATCGCCGCACAACCCGCCTCTGGCCGTCCCGTCATTACGGAGCCATGATCGGCCAGGTTCATACCGCGCGGCCCGACATTCGATTTCTCATCCTCTACGGCCCGGGCGAGGCGGACATGGCCCGCGAGGTGCTGGACAACTGCCCCGCGCCCGAAGCCTGCGTCTTTCCTGACACGGTCATCGGCCTGCGTCAGATGGCGGCTGTGCAATCCCTGGCGCGCCTGCACGTCGGCAACTGTTCCGGGCCACGCCATTTCGCAGTGGCCGTAAGCACCCCGACGCTGACCATCCTCGGCGCGACCAGCGGCGGCTGGCGCTTCCCGTCCGATCAGCACGAGGACATCTTCGAGGACCTGCCCTGCCGCCCCTGCAACGAGAACACCTGTGCCCTAAAAGACTACGCCTGCCTGGAAAACCTACCCCCGGAGCGAGTCGCACGGCGCATCCTTGGCATCCTCGCTTCCTGATAATCTTCGCCTTTAAAACGGGCACACTCTCCATTGTTGCCATGTCCTGCGGTTTGCCCTTACAATCAGATTTCGAAGAACCATGGATCAACCGCGCCGTCCTCCACGGCGCGTCAACAAGGAGCTCTCCCATGAAAAAACTGATTTTTGCGATTCTACTCGGCCTTCTGTGTGCCGGAACGGCCATGGCCAGCGGGCTGGACATCTTCCTGGAAGAACTCGACGCCGAGGCCACGCGCTCGCGCAGCTCGTTCGTAAGCAACCTCAGTGCCCGTTACGGGGTTCCGACACGCGAAGTGGAGGATCTGGCACGCATGACCAAAAGGCCCGCCGACATCTTCATGATCTTCGAACTGGCGCGCATGACAGGCCTCACCAGGGAACGGGTGAGAAACACCTATGAGAAGAACGAGGGAAAAGGATGGGGAGTCATGGCCCAGGAAATGGGCATCAAGCCCGGCTCGAAGGAATTTCATGCCCTGAAAAACGGCGAGCTCGATTATTGGGGCTCACGATCCAAAAAGGGCAAGGGGTACGATGACGACTCGATGAATTCGGGTAAGGGAAAGGGCAAAGGTAGTAGTAAAGGCAAAGGATACGATGACGACCTTTTGCCCGAAGATGATCGCGGTTCAAAGGGCCAAGGAAAAGGAAAGAAGAAGTAGATCATCCCTGCCTGCAACGATTTCAAGGGCGACTTCGGTCGCCCTTTTTTTGCGTCCCCGATTTATCCCGGCACATCAGATGCTCATCCGGATACCAGGGCGAGTCTCTAAGAGAAAAATCAAGATTCAAGATCTGGTCCCCCGCCCCGTGCGGTCTTCGTCGCCACGGGCGTCAGGCTCAGGGAACTGCCCCTGAGCCGCGAGGCGCTGAAGACGGGCTTCGCATAACTTTGGGGGGCCATCCGGCAGCGGATGCCCCCCCTTTTCTACGACACCTTGAACTGTCCGACCTGGGCCATGAGTTGCTCCGCGAGACGCGTCAGTTCGAGGGCTGTCCCGCGCACGTTCTCGCCGCCGGCCCTGATTTCCGAGGTGATGCCGTCCACGCCGGAGATGTCGGCGGACAGGCTCTTGGAGACCGAGGCCATTTCCGCCGCCCGGACCGTGGCGTCCTGCACGCCGGCCGAGGCCTGGGTGATGTTCGCGGCCACTTCCGTGGTCACCCCCGACTGTTCCTCGATGGCGCCCGCGATGGAGCTGACGTTGTCCGTGACCTCGCGGATGACCCGCACGATCCCGCCGATATCCTTGACCGCTCCGCCCGTGGCGTCCTGGATGGAGGCGATTCTCTTCTTGATGTCTTCCGTGGCTCCGGCCGTCTGCTGGGCGAGTTCCTTGATCTCGTTGGCCACCACGGCGAACCCCCTGCCCGCATCCCCTGCCCGGGCCGCCTCGATGGTGGCGTTCAGGGCCAGCAGGTTGGTCTGGGAAGATATGCCCGAGATGGCCTCCGTGACCTTGCCGATCTCGTTTGCGGCCACGCCCATCTCGCGCAGCAGCTGCGCAAAGGCGTCGATCTGCGTAGCGGCGTCGCCGGTCGTGGAGCGGGCACGCTCGGTGTTACCGGCGATCTCGCCAATGGTCGCGCTCATTTCCTCCGTGGCCGTGGCGACGGAGGAGAGGTTCGTGGACGTCTGCTCCATGCCGGCGGCCACGTTCACGATGCTGGCGCTGAGCTGCTCCCCTGCCGCGGCCATTATGGTCGTCTTGGAGGACAGTTCGGCCACGCTGTGCGCGGCGTGCCTGCTGACCTCCGACATCTGCGCTGCCGACGAGGCCAGGGTCCGCGCGCTCTCGGCCATGTTGCCGATCAGGTTGCGCACGTTGCCGACCATGGTGTGGTAGGCCCGGGCCAGGTCCCCGATCTCGTCGCCGCGGCGTCTGGCCTCCTCCGGCGGGGTCCCGGAAAAATCGCCCTGCGCCAAAAGCCCCGTGAACACGACGCAATCCCGCAACGGCAGGGCGATGCTCCTGGAAATGACAAACCCTAGGAGGACCGCTACGATCAGTCCCGAGATGGCCACGACGCCGATGAAGGTCTTGAGGGTCGCGGCGCGGACGAGGGATGATTCGACCTCCCGCGCCGAGAGCTCGGCGTTGGTGGCGACGATGGCGTCCAGGCTCGAAAGCGCCCGGTTCTGGCAGGCCCGCATCTCACCCGTGGTCAGTTCGACGATGCGCTCCTGCAGGGCGGCTGCCCGGCGGACTTCGACGATCATGAGCTCGAATGTCCGAAAGAACTCTTCCGCCGCGGGCTGCAGCGAAGTCCGGAACATGTTCATGGCCGCCTGCTTGTCGGCGCCGGCAAAAGCCGTAATGGTGGCGGCGGCCTGGTGCAGGCGCACGTGGGCCGAGGAAATCTCCGTGATGGCGTCCTGCAGCGCCAGGTTCTCCGTGACGAACTCGCCCAGCCATTGGCCGAAAGCGCACCCGACATGGTCTTCCCCGCCGTCGAACTGTGCGTCCGCGATAAGCATCTTGGAGACCTGCATCACCAGGAACAGGTGGTCGCCGCGGAATGTCTGGATGCGCTCCATGAGGCTGTCGGGGTTGAGGATGCCGATCTGCTCGAATTCCCGATGCAAGGCCAGGACCGAGTCGTCGACCTCGGTCCAGCGCGCCAGCTCCTTCGTGAACCCTTCCCACGCCCGGGCCTCCTCAGCGGCCCTGGGCAGAGCCTCGTATACGTCCCGCGCCTGCCGGAACCTCTCCTGCGCCTCGCCGATGGACTGGATGAGCTGAGCCCGCTCCTCCAAGGAATTGAAGGGCGTAAGCAGCGTGTTCATGGCCTCGGCGATCTTTCCGACCTCCTTCTGCATCTGCCCCGCGATCTGCACGGACTTGAGACGCACTGCGCCGAGTTCCCCGATGGCCAGTTCGTTTTCCTTGAGCCCGTAATACCCCACGGCACCGACAAGCAGCACGAGCAACGCCACAACGAGCATCCCCGCCGTCAATTTGAATCCGATTTTCAGGTTCGTGATTTTCATGCCCTCTCCGTCATGATTGATTGCGACCAGTCACCCCCCTCCCCACGAGTCGAGGCTGCCTCGTAACGGTGAGTGCAGAAAATTATCAGATTTGTCTAGACTTATGAGCCCAATCTTTACCACCAGGGAATATTATGTGCACAGGATGACCGCTCTACCACGCCTGACGTTGTGGTGCGTTTATAGAACCGTCGACGGGAATGGTTTGAAAATTACCGGGTACACGGCGGACACTCGCAAGGCAAAAAAAAGACATTACATAAAACGGCTGGTCTAGACTTGACTTCGCGGATCGACAGGTGGCCCGTTTCAACGAAAAGACGTGATCACTTATCGCTGAAACGGGTTTTTGCATCGCCGCGCATGCGGAACGCGGCTCCCAAAAATCAGGAGCGGGTCACAGCGCGGTCGGCAGTGAAATTGCCGTTACTGTGGCCGATCACGGTTTGCAGCGCCCCGCCTCCGGCACATCGCCAGACTTTAAAGACGCAAGCAGCGGTGCCTGATGGTGCCCCTCACGCCTCGCTTTGGCACAGCCAGAACCGAACGGCTCATTCACCCTGACGGCCCGACTACCGACAACCCCTCCAATGTGCTCGAATGGGCATGCCTACCACCTTGCTGACAAGATGCAAGCCTGTATTTCGAGTTCTTGGATACAGGAACTCAATTCTTGAAAGAAAAAACCCATCTTCAGACCGAAATAAGGTTATCTTGAAAAAAATATATCATTTCAATATATTAGTTGCTAAGAAAACCCTGTGGAGCACCTTCAGTACACTCCCGCTCTCTGTTACCCAGCCAAGTACCTGCAACATGCATACAAGCTAAAATAGAGCCGCCTTGCCGCATCGTGTCATTGCTGTTATGGTAAGTGCGTTCAAAAGCAAATTTTCAAAAAAATCGCCAAATTCTCCGTACATGGCGAGGGAAGTGCCGAGTGCCTGCCCCCATGTTCTATCTGAATTTCAACCGACACATCCTTCAAAACTTCCATTTGGTTCGAATTCATGGTGTGTCACAAGGAGATATTCCAGGATGAAAGACATGAAACACGAGAAAAACCAAGGACATGGCGATATGCATGGGCAGCCTGAAAACGGCCATGCCTCTCACCATGAACACATGCTCCGGGATTTTCAGCGCAGGTTCCTTGTCTCCCTTGTGTTGACGCTGCCCATCATATGGTTGTCGCCCATGCTGCGCGGACTGTTCGGGCTGGGTGAACCGGACGTCCCCGGACGGATGCTGATTCTTTTCGTTTTTTCCACAGGAATCTTTTTCTATGGCGGCTGGCCTTTCCTGAAGGGCCTGGTCGAAGAACTTTCCGAAAAACGACCGGGAATGATGACGTTGATCGCCTTGGCGATCAGCGTGGCTTACGTGTACTCCAGCCTCGTAGCCTTCGGATTGCCCGGCAAGGTCTTCTTTTGGGAGCTTGCCAGCCTTATCGACATCATGCTGCTCGGGCACTGGATTGAAATGCGCTCCATCACGAACGCATCCGGAGCGATGGAGGAGCTTGCCAAGCTCATCCCCGGCGAAGCCCACAAAATCAACGAAGACGGCTCGATTGAAGACATAAAGGCCGATCAGCTCCAGCCCGGCGACAAAATCCGCGTCAAACCCGGAGAAAAAATCCCGGCTGACGGCAAGATCGAGGAAGGCTCCTCAAGCGTCAACGAAGCCATGCTCACCGGAGAATCCAATCCCGTCGAAAAAGGCCCTGGAGACGAGGTCATCGGTGGCGCTGTCAATGGTGACGGCTCGTTGACCGTTCAGGTGGGCAAGACCGGTGAGAACTCGTTCGTCAGCCAGGTCATGGCCCTGGTGAAAGAGGCGCAGGAAAGCAAATCCAAGGCCCAGGGGGTGGCGGACAAAGCCGCGGCATGGCTTACCTACATTGCCCTCGGCGCGGGTCTTCTGACCATGCTGTTCTGGCTGTTTGTCTACGGTCGGGAGTTTGTCTTCTCATTGGAGAGGACGGTGACGGTCATGATCATAACCTGTCCCCACGCACTGGGTCTGGCCATACCGCTGGTCGTGGCCACAACCACGGCAATAGCCGCCAGAAATGGCTTTTTCATCCGGAACAGGACTCCTTTCGAACAGGCGAGAAAACTGCAGGCGGTTCTTTTCGACAAGACGGGCACGCTGACGAAAGGCGAATTCGCCGTGAGCGACATCGTCCTTTTTTCTCAAGATGTTGACAGGGACAGTCTCCTGAACAAGGCCGCAGCCGTGGAGGCCCATTCAGAGCACCCCATTGCGCGCGCTGTTTCCGGGGCGGCGGAAAACCCGGAACAAGCCGATGACTTCAGGAACATCCCGGGCAAAGGCGCGCAGGCGACAATCGACGGTGTGAACATAAAGGTCGTCAGTCGCAAGTACGTTGAAGAAAATGGGCTTGAATACGATTCTTCAGCCGTCGAGAGCATTTCCAGCCAGGGAAAGACTCTGGTTTTCGTTCTTGCGGACGACAGACCCATGGGATGCATCGCATTGGACGATGTCGTTCGCGAGGAATCCAAGGAAGCCATCTCCCAACTCCGAAGCATGGGACTGCGGGTCATGATGATCACCGGCGACAACCAGACCGTGGCGGACAGGGTCGCCAAAGAGCTTGGGATCACCGAGTACTTTGCGGAGGTGCTCCCCGACAAAAAAGCGGACAAAGTGCGGGAGGTGCAGCAAAGAGGAATGATGTGCGCCATGACAGGCGATGGAGTGAACGATGCCCCCGCGCTGGCGCAGGCGGATGTCGGCATAGCCATCGGCGCCGGGGCGGATGTCGCCCAGGAGACTGCGGATATCGTGCTGGTCAAGTCCAACCCCATGGATGTCGTCAAGGTCATAGCCCTCTCCAGAGCCATGCACAGGAAAACCATCCAGAACCTTTTCTGGGCGACAGGCTACAACGCATTCGCCATCCCGCTGGCTGCGGGCGTCCTCTACAAGTGGGGTTTCTTGCTCAGCCCGGCCGCAGGGGCGATACTCATGTCGCTGTCCACCGTAATCGTCGCCATCAATGCCAAATTGATGAAATTGCCTGATGGCGCCTGATGATCATGCAGCAGGAATGCTGTTTTGATATGCGTTATCGACCGATCGTCACTTCGAGAACCGGAGAACGATCGTTTTGCTACGGTCTGATTGAGAAAATCGATGAAAATCATCATTTTTCCGCGCGCGACCGAGACGGCAATCAATCGGACGCATCGAAGGAATATCTGGAAACACAACTGCGATGAGATGCATCCTCCGGTTGAAATCCGCCGCAACGGCGCCGGAGGCGGCTCCTCTCGTGAAAGGAGATTGACCATGAAAGCAACAGAAGAACTCATCCAGGAACACCAGAACATCGAGCTCATGCTGGAAATCCTGAAAACCGTGTCAACGCGACTGCGCGACGGAGATGCGGTCCCGCCCGAACATCTTGAAGGCATCCTGGAATTTTTGACGGTTTTCGTCGACAAGTGCCATCACGGCAAGGAAGAAAAATACCTGTTTCGGGCCTTGGAAGCCGCCGGAGTGGACCACATTACCGGGCACATCGGAGTCTTGATCTATGAACACGAACAGGGCCGCATCAATGTCGCCCGGATCAAGAAAGCACTGGCGGGGACCTTGGGTGTTCCGGACATGGTAGAAGTGCAGGCTGCCGCAGCGGATTATGTGGAGCTAATGGTCCAGCATATCACCACGGAAAACACGGATGTATTTCCGATGGCCGAAAAAATTCTAGATTCAGACGCGTCCGCCAAGCTTTGCGAGAACTTCGAGAAGCTCGAGCGTGAGAGGATTGGAGCAGGAAAACACGAAGAATTTCATGCTCTGCTGGAAACACTGCAAGACGTGTATCTGAAGTGATGCCTGCTTGATTTCCACCGGTCCCGACAAAAGAAGATAAGGGATTTCAGTTTAACCTGAAATCCCTATTTCTACTTGTGCTGTCTGATTTCAGATTCGTTTGTCGCACCAAGACAAAGAAAGGCTGAAACAAGACCAAATTGGGACCGCTCAGGGTTTTACAATTTTGTAGCAATGATAGATCTCATGAATCCGCTTGCGCATATCCTTGATCGATTGGGATTGCTCATCGGTAGAAAAAACAGGCTCATGAATTGTGTATATCGCGTTACTGAGTTCATCCACAACATGTTCAATCGCCTCACACCACTCCAATGTACAGATATCGCTCATTTTCATGCTTCTGTGATATCCTTTTACATATCGACAAGCGCCTGCTTCAGTCCCTTCACATAATCGCTCCAACCGTGATCGTAGCTCGACATTGCTTTTGAATTACAACTCATATCAATACATCATGGTGTTGAGATGAATGGAAAGTTCCGCAATGAAATGATAAATAACAATGATCCTTCACTACAAACTTTTTTCAACCAGTGCGCAAGATTGCCCCATTCCAACACAAGGGCTTGTGTTCACATCCTTTGAGCACGCTTCTGCGGCGTGGATTTGATCTGGGGAGTACTGTCGAAGTTTATTCCCTGCGGTCGTCCACTTCCTTTGCAACACCTTTGAAGGGCTCCCCGTCCTCTTTCACATCCACGAATTTGCCTGTTTCCGTATCACGCTTGACCCACTGGCCGGTCTTGGGATTTTGAACCTGGGAACGGTCATTGACGCTGCCTTTGCGGTATCCTTCACCTGTGTTCTTCGCCATTATGATCTCCGGATGTTTTCAAAAAGACTTATGAGTGTGTGCCGTACTGCTTTATGAAAAAGTCGAGGGCCAGATCTTATACTCTTGGTCTCAAAGCCCCCGTCCATTGCCCAACATCGTTATTCTTCCAGCCTTTCCCGTCAGATTGCATACTTGGCGGCCTCTCGTACGGCTGTGATATCTTCGGAAATCTTCAGAGCCTTCTCGGCGCGAATCACTGCGAGACGGGCGTGGCGCAACGCGTTGTCACGCATTGTTGCGTCCCCGGCTACGGCGAGGGATCCGAGGGCCTTGAGCAGCCAGACTACCACTTCGACATTGCCCGCTCCGTCTCGTGCGATCCCGGTAAAAGCGTCGTCGAACATGTCTGCCAGTGACAATTCCGGTACCGCAACACGGTCGAACTGCACCGCGTAAACGTCATCCGCCTTGCCGCGCTCGTTCCACATTGCAAACAGGCGAACAAGTGTGCCCGTGACGCCGATGGCGGTGCCCGGATCATTGACCGCAGGCGAAAGCGCGCGACTGGCGATCTCCGAAAGGACCACCAGCCCGAATCGCGGATCCTGATCAAAGATCCTTGAATCGCCAATCACGAACGTGTCAGCGACTGCTTTGGCGTCCTCGTCGGACACACTGTCCGTTGCCTCTCGGATGACCCACGCGACAGGGCGACCTGGGGTGCAAAAGGTGCCGGGCAACGCCGCCACGACAATTCTCAGTCCCGACTGCACCGCCCGCGCTTGCAACGCAGCGATGTCAACATGCTGCACGTAACCGATGGCTCCAAAGACCGCCCGGCCCGCATCCGGGAAACCGAACGCCGCGACGCCGCCAAGACGTGGCGCCGACTGACGCTTTTGAATCGCTTCCGCGGCCGCCGCCTCCACCTTGGTGATCGTGTGTCCCAGCCGGCCGAGCCGGGCGATGTTATCGACCCACCGGATGAAGGTGACAATGACGATTGCGAGCACAACTATTGTCAGGGAGAACAGGATAAAGTGACTGCCCCTTCCAACATAAAGCCCGTTCATCATCGCAACAAGCGCAACCACACTGAAGATGAACGCGCCGATGAATACCGAGAGCGCATTCTGCGAAACGTCATCGGCGATTATGAGCGGAAAAGAGCGGGGCGTCGCGGACCTGCTTGCCGACGAATAAGCGGCCACCATCGAGGCCACGGCAAACGTGGCCATCATCAACATGCTCGACGCCATGATCCTGAGCAAAGTTTCGGTCGACTCCTCAGTGATTTCCGGCAAAAAACGGCCGAGTTCCGTCATGTCCATGAGATTGGCAAGAAAAACTGCGGCAATGGACAGCACGCATACGATGAGCGGCTTGATCCATAATCGCTCCCGAAAATGCTTGATGATGAAACTCAGGTGATTCCACATTCAAAATTCTCCTGACGTAATAGCCCCGGCCTCGCTGCAAGCGGCCTTCATCCAGCCCCAAACGATTTTAACACCCTCTTTGCTCGACTCCCACACGCCTTCAACCGCTATCCCCGGATTACGATGGAGTTAAGAGATTCTCCCCAGGGGTCCACGATTTACTCGCCTGCTCCTTGATTTCCCTGGCTTCGCTTTGCAGGCTGGCTTCCGCCTTGGTCGCGACTGTTTCGGGCTCGGCGGCCAGCTTCTTCAGAACTGGTTCGGCTGATTCCGCAGCCCCCTGGCTTTCCATGATGCGTACAGGCACCCCGTTTGGGAAGGTGACTTCACGCGCCTCGTCCGGAAGCGAGATTCCCGCTTCCTGGAAGGCCCTTTTGACGAGGCGAATGACGGACGATTTCACTTTCAACCAGCTGAGCCGACCGCCATCGAGCCAGAAATATACGCGCAGATTTACCGTGGACGGGCCGAGGTTTTCCACGAGCACCAAGGGTTCGGGATCATCCAAAACGGCCGGATGGTCAGCAAGCACCTTCAGGGCGACTTCCTGGGCAAAAGGGATGGAATCGTCGTAGCCGATACCTACGATAAAATCCTCGCGACGATTGGGATTGCTCGTGAAGTTGCGGATCGTGCTTTTGAAAACGGTTGAATTGGGCACCTGTGTCTGATTGCCGTCCAGTGTCATCAGAACAGTTGTGCGAGAAGTCAGCCGCTGAACGTACCCTGTCACGCCCGCGACTTCCACCAGATCGCCCTCACGAAACGGTTGCTGCAAGCTCAGAAAGAGACTGGCGAGAAAATTCTCGGTGATGTCGCGAAAAGCGATGCCGAGCACCAAACCAATGAGGCCAGTTCCGCCCACCAGCGTAAGCGCAAGTTGCGTGAGCCCGGAGATTCGCAGCACAAGGTATAGACCGGCAAGCATGACAAGCATTCCTCCAGCCCGGGCCAGTACTTCACGCAAAAGGTGGCTGAGGGCTCGACCCAGAAGCCCGCACCGAAGTACTTTCACCGTTAACCAGGCGAAGATCCATGAAAGAACGATTACGACCAGCGCCACCACGATCAGGGGCAGCAATCGAAGGAATCCGCGTGCAAGTTCTTTCAGTACTTGAAATGTTGGCTCAAAATTCCAAACAGTGGTCGGGGCCACTTCGATCTGATTGACGACTGCAACAACGCCCTCCGTATTTTTCGCCAAATCTCCGGCCCATTGCCTGGACTCATCGATTTCCGTCGTTCCTTTCAGAAAAACGATTCCTTTCTGGACAGTGACCCCAGGCTCGCCGAACCAGCCTGTCGTTTCAAGAATATCCGCGATTCGTTGCCTGATCTGGTCATCCCTGGCGACGGGCTTGACTTCAACTTTGCCTGGTTGCTCGAGTTTGCCGTCAGTTGCTTTCACCGGCAGCGGCGTATCATCGATACCGTCTGACTGTTGGGCAGCAACCGAGGTAAACGTCAAGATGGCGCAGCACAGGGTGATAGCTAAGATGAGTCGGGAAGAGGCAAGGGTCAGATCTTGAATCTTGAATTTCCAGAGCTGCATGCGCCCATAAATTTGAGACAGGCCTCCCCACCCTGCGGCCAGCATGAATCCTGCAAACCTTGCAAGAAAATGTTGAGCGGCCAGCCGCGGATGAAGTTGTGGCATCTCCGAACCTCCTTTGCAGTGTATTTTCCGCGCAATCTCCCACTCGTCTTTCGCACTCTCAAGGTCACTGTTCGCTGGTCAGGCAATGACATTGCCATTGCAGTCGAATTGTGAATCATGACTCGGAAAAACCCAGATTCTTTCCAACTGAAGTCCGGATTCCGTTGGTCATTATCTCAAGAACCCCTGTATAATCCGGTTAACCGCCGCATCATAATCAAGCCCGAGGCTCATAAGCTTCATCAGCTGGTCGTTGGCGATTTTACCGATAGACGCTTCATGCGTCATTTCAGCATCCGGGTGCAGTGCGCGCAGGGCCGGGATCGTTTGATTGCTGCCATTGTCCATGATGATGGCATCGCATTCTATATGACCATAGCATTTGGCAAATGCCGTCAGGTTGACATAAAAATCCTGGCTGGAATTGCCTTTTATAACGGAACGGGAAACGATATTCGTCTTGCTGTCAGTTCCGACCAGTTCAACTTCATTTCTGGATTCGGCCACCTGGTCGCCGTCGGTCATTACCCGTTCGGTGATGAGCAGCACGCTTCCCGCCCCGATTTTGGCTTCATTGAAGCGCTTGGCTTCATCCACCCCGCCCAGCTGCGTCAGCTCCATTTCCACTTGGGCGTTTTCCGCCATATAAACTTTTGTGGTAGGATTTAAAATTCGTCGACCCGTACCCTCACCAAGGGCGATATGCTTTTCCACATATTTTACTTTTGCACCCGCCTTGATCTGAAATTCATGGATACCGGAATGGCCTTCGGATTCCTTGCCCCCGCAATGAATGCCGCACCCGGCAATAATGGTCACATCCGCTCCTTCCCCGACAATAAATGTATTGTAGACCGTATCATGAAGTCCTGCCTGGGATAATATAACAGGAATATGAACGGACTCATTCACCGTTCCAGGCTTTATATCAATGATAATACCATCACCTTTTTCGTTTGTTTCGATATTGATATTGGCGGAGACCTCGCGGCCCAGAAGCTTACCGTTTTTTCGAATATTATAAGCGCCTTTGGGAATTCCTTCGAGTTCAGCAACTTCCTTTAATACCCTTCTATCGATAGCATTGAGCATTATCTTCTCCTTGACACAATTCATTGAACTTACAGACACTCGAATCCTCAAGTATCGATACCGCACCAGCAAGATCACCGGAATAACCGATTTTTCCGTCTTTGATCAACAAAAGCGTATCGGCGGCTTCAAGAAATGCTTTGTTGTGGCTCACCACAATAGTGGTTGTTTTGTTTTCTTTCTGTTCGCGTTTGAGCAACTCCACCATTGGACCGATGGTCCAGAGATCAATGCCGGTGTCTGGCTCATCATAGATTGCCACTTTTGGATTTTTAGCGATTACCGTGGCCAGTTCGATTTTTTTGATTTCCCCGCCAGACAGCTTGCTATCCACACGCTTGTCCAGAAACTCCAGAGAGCAGACGCCCACCCGGGAAATGATCTCAATGAGTTTATCTTCGTCATCAGAGCCTGCGGCAATCGATAGCAGATCCCGAAAAGTCGTTCCCTTGAATCGGGCCGGATGCTGAAATCCATAAACGATGCCTGCTTTGGACCGTTCATGAATGGGAAGCTTGGTGATATCGGACCCGTTGAAAATTATCTTTCCGGACGTGAGTTCATTGATCCCCATGATCAGCTTGGCCAGGGTGGTTTTGCCCGACCCGTTGGGTCCGGTTATGGCGTAGAATCCGCCAGCTTCAAACGTAAAACTCAAATCATGGATAATGGTCCGACCAGACGGACTTTGGGCGTCGACATCTGATTCCGGGACTCTGTACGTAATGTTTTTTAATTCCAACATGGCTGCACGCTTTCACTTAAATTTTTGGTTTCTGATTTCAATTCATAATCACATCCACTCATATAATTTGCGTCGACCACATCGCTCGCCAACGATGATTTGCGCTGGTTTCGAATGACTTGCGAATTCAGCCTGCGCCGCAAACTTGAAAGACAGGCAGCTTCACGCTCGGAAATTCCTGACGGCAAGCGCCTGTCCGCCACATCATCTGGATCAACGCACAACCGTTTCAACGGTCAGCAGCCGAGATTTTCCGCCGCAAAATCCCAATTGATCAACGTGTCCAGAACAGCCTTGACGTAGTCCGCGCGTCGGTTCTGGTAATCCAGATAGTAGGCGTGCTCCCACACGTCGATGGTCAGCAGCGGCTTCATGCTCATGGTCATGGGCACCTCCGCGTTTGCGGTCTTCACAACCTTGAGCATGTCGCTGTCCAGCACAAGCCATACCCACCCACTGCCGAACTGCGCCCCGGCCGCGGTCACCAGTTCTTTCTTGCAGGCATCGAGAGAGCCGAAGGATACCTCGATCTTCTTCTGCAACACACTGGCAGGCTCACCACCGCCCTTTGGCCTCAGGCTTTGCCAGTAGAAGGCGTGGTTCCATGCTTGCGCCGCGTTATTGAAGATGGCGGTTTTGTCACTCTTGCCTTCTGTCTCGCTTATGATCTTCTCCAGGGTCATGTCCGCATACTGCGTTTCGGCCACCAGCTTTTTCAGGTTGTCGACGTAGCCCTTGTGATGCTTGCCGTAATGAAAACCGATCGTCTTCGCGGAAATCACGGGCTCCAACGCGTTTTCCGCATAGGGCAGAAAAGGCAAAACCTGCGGGGATTCACGATTCAAGATGTCATTGCTCATAATTATTTCTCCCTTGCTGCTGTCGATGGCCGTCGGGTTTCATGCATGCCGAAGACCACGTGTTGGTTCATCAACCCGCCTCGTCTCATGCATAAGCCCGAACGGATTTTCTCCTGTCCCACTGCCGAGCCTGTGCGACGGCGAGAAAAATCTCAAGATCGTTGGCGTTTAAGTATCCAGCATCTTTCCCTTCATACCCGCCAAAACAATTATCACTCGCCATCGCATTGCCCTCTATTGCTTCAACCCATGAAAATCCCATGCGATAACTCAATGTATTTTTTCAGAGTATGCACTGTTATCATGAACACGATGCAAAGTTGAGCTTTTTCTTTACCAGAAGATCATATCGCAAAGTGCGTGCCGAATAGACAATATGAGAGTCTCTGTCTGCAACAGACCGAATCCATGGCGAAAATGCGGAAGAAAAAATGACGGCGCGTGGGATTAACCGTCAACGAAATCCTCGATATGTAATGGCTACGCGGAATATCACGGATTTTTCATGGCATGAGCCTATGTGGTGCCGGGGACCAAGAGAGGGACACCAGGCTCATATTCAAGAGAGGAGGACGAGGGTCAGGAAATGTTGAGGGACACTTTTCTGGAGAAACTCCAGAACCTTGAATTCCATGCGCAGAGGTCTGGGCATGGAATCAGGACGACAGGATTATTCAAGATTCAAGATCGGACCCCGCTCCCCTGGGATCAGTGGTGCAGGATCTGGCTGAGGAACTGTCTGGTGCGGTCGTAGCGGGGATTGGAGAAAAATTCCTCCGGGGAATTCTGTTCCACGATCTCGCCGCCGTCCATGAATATGATACGGTCGGCCACGGTCCGGGCGAAGCCCATTTCATGGGTCACGCACACCATGGTCATGTTTTCCTCGGCCAGGGAGACCATGACGTCGAGAACCTCCTTGATCATTTCCGGGTCCAGGGCTGATGTGGGCTCGTCGAAAAGCAGGATGTTCGGGTTCATGCACAGTGCCCGGGCAATGGCCACGCGCTGCTGCTGGCCGCCCGAGAGCTGGCCTGGATACTTGGCCGCCTGCTCGGCGATGCGCACCCGCTCCAGGAAATGCATGGCCGTGGCTTCGGCCTCTCTTCTGGGCATCTTCCGTACCCAGATGGGAGCCAGGGTGAGGTTCTCCAATACTGTCATGTGCGGGAACAGATTGAAATTCTGGAACACCATGCCCACCTCTCGGCGGATTTTCTCCAGCCCTTTGACGTTGCCGGTCAGCTCGGTGCCGTCAACGATGATGGTCCCTTCCTGATGGCGTTCCAGCCGGTTCATGCACCGGATAAGGGTGGATTTGCCGGACCCGGACGGGCCGCAGATGACGATTCGCTCGCCCCTGCGCACTTCGAGGTCGATATTCTTGAGGACGTGGAAGTCGCCGTACCACTTGTTCAGGCCCTTCACGTCGATGATGGTTTCGCTGGAAGTCATAAAGAACCTTACCTTTTGGTTTGGGGGCCGCGCTTTTCAAGGCTGCGGCCGTATCGGCTCATGCCGAAGCAGATGCACCAGTAGATCACGGCGCAGAAGACATAGCCCTCGACCTCATGGCCAAGCCAGTTCTGATCCTGGGAGGCGGCCTTGACCATGCCGAGAAAGTCCAGAAGCCCCACGATGATGACCAGGGATGTGTCCTTGAACAGGGCTATGCAACGCCCTATCAGGGACGGAAGCACGTAGCGCAGGGCCTGGGGAAGGACCACGAAGAGGGTGATCATCCAGCGGGACAAACCGAGGGCCTTGGCCGCGTCGAGTTGGCCGCTCGGCACCGCTTGCAGACCGCCGCGGACCACCTCGGCGATATAGGCCGACGAAAAGAGGATGATGCCCACCTGGACTCGCAGCAGATTGTTGATCTGGAGATTCACGGGCAGAAACAGCGGCATCATCACCGAGGCCATGAACAGGATGGTGATGAGCGGCACGCCCCGGATGAGTTCGATGAAACCAATGCAGATGGAGCTGATGCCGACCATCCGGGACTGCCGCCCCAGGGCCAGGAGGATGCCGAAAGGCACCGAGAACAGGATGCCCACCGCGGCCAGGCCCAGTGAGAGCATGAGCCCGCCCCACATGGACTGGTCCACCTCGGCCAGACCGGCGCCGCCACCCACAAGCCACACGGCGGCCACGAAGAGCACGGGCCAGGCTCCGGCCAGTACGCGCTTGCCGAACCGTCCGCTGACCGTGGCCGCGATCACGCCGGCGAACAGGATGGCCGCCGCCAGGGGGCGCCAGATCAACTCCGGCGGGTAGGTGCCGATCAGCATGACCCGCGCCTTGTCCGCGATGAAAGCCCAGCACGCGCCCGAGCCGTCGCATGCTTCGGGTCCGCCGGACCACACGGCGTTGGTGAAAGCCCAGGAAATCAGAGGCGGGATGGTCTTGGCCAGGACCAGCACGGCCAGCACCGTGAGCACGGAGTTGATCCAGCCCGAAAAGAGATTGGTCCGCAACCACAGGAGCACGCCCGAGGCGGCAACGGGCGGCGGAGCGTCGGGCGAAGGGATGAAGGTCTTGAGTTCGTTCATCGTTCCACCAGCTGCACCTTGGCGTTGAACCAGTTCATGACCAGGGAGACTATCAGGTTGATGGTCAGGTAGACCGCCATCCACATGCCGATGATCTCGATGGCCTGGTCGTTCTGGCCGATGATGGTCCCGCCGACGGAGACCATGTCCGGATACCCGATGGCCACTGCCAGGGAGCTGTTCTTGATCAGACTGGTGTAATCGTTGGTGGTGGCGGGGATGCAGACACGCAGGGTCTGGGGCAGGATTACCTTGCGCATGATCGGTCCAGGGCTGAGCCCCAGAGCCTTGGCCGCATCCAGCTGTCCCGCGTCCACGGACTGGATGCCGCTGCGCACATTCTCGCCGATGAAGGCGGCGGTATACAGGACCAGACCGATGAGCAGGGCGGAAAATTCGGGCCGCAGCACCATGCCGCCCTTGAAATTGAACCCGCTGAGCACGGGCGCGTCGAATTCGAGCGGTTGCCCTGTGAGGAAATACGCGGCAGCGGGAAGCCCGAGGATCAGCCCGAGGGACATCCACCCCGAATGCAGGCCACGACCGGTTTCATCGCGCATCCGCCTGGACACCCGCACCAGGACCACCGAGGCCGCAATGGCCGCAACCAGGGCCAGGATCACCCAGCCCATGCCATCCTGGAAAAGCGGACGGGGAACATACACGCCCCGGTTGTTGATGAATATGTCGCCGAAGGGAACCAGGCTCATGCGCGGGGACGGCAGGAAGGCCAGCAGCGTGGAGTAGCAGAAGAACAGGGTCAGCAGCAGCGGGACGTTTCTGAGCACCTCCACGTACACGGCGGCCAGATGAGCCACCAGCCAGTTGCCCGATACGCGGGCCACGCCCACGATGATCCCGAGGAACGTGGCCAGCACGATGGACAGGGCGGACACGAACAGGGTGTTCAGGATGCCCATGGCGAAGGCCCGGCCGTAGGAGGCTGCGGGGGTGTAGGGCAGCAGGCTGTCGTTGATGGGCAGGCCGCCCTCCACGGACAGGAAGCCGAAGCCCGAGGCGATGTTGCGCGCCTCCAGGTTGGCCTGGGTGTTGTGAAACAGTTGCAGGGCCACGTAGATGATTGCTCCGACCACCAGGACCTGGGTCAGCAGAGCGGGCAACTGTTCTTTCAGTTTGGACATGTTCAAGACGGCTAGCTTCCTTTTGGGGGAGTAAACAAAGGACCGCACCGGCCGATTGTCCCGGCCGGTGCGGCGTGCGGATTTCTTTCGGTTCGGCCCGCTAGCGGATGGGCATGGCGTAGATCAACCCGCCCTTGTTCCACAGGTTGTTGTAGCCGCGTGGGATGTTCAGGGCGCTCTTGGGGCCGAAGTTGCGGTCGTACATCTCGCCGTAGTTGCCCACGGCCTGGATGGCCCGGACGAGCCAGTCGTTGTCCAGATCGAGGAAGGAGCCGGTGTCGCCGGTGGCGCCGAGCATGCGCTGGATCAGCGGGTCGGTGGAGGAAGCCTTCATCTCCAGGACGTTGGCCTGGGTGATGCCTTTTTCCTCGGCTTCGATGAGGCCGAAGAGAATCCAGGTGACCAGATCCTTCCACTGCTGGTCGCCATGACGGACGAAGGGAGCAAGAGGTTCCTTGGAAAAGACCTCGGGCAGGATGATGTGCTGATCGGCATTGGCGGCACCAGCCCGCAGGGATGCCAGCTGGCTGACGTCGGTGGTGAAGGCGTCGGTACGGCCGGCCACATAGGCGTTGAAGGCCTCCTTCTTGGACTCGAAGACGACGGTTTCCAGCTTGATGCCGTTGGCGCGGGCAAAGTCGGCCACGTTCAGCTCGGAGGTAGTGCCGGAAACCACGGCCACGGAGCCGCCGTCAAGGTCAAGGGCCTTTTCCACGCCCAGGCTCTTCTTCACCATGAACCCCTGGCCATCATAAAACAGGACAGCAGTGAAATCCACGCCCTGCTTGCAGTCGCGCTTCATGGTCCAGGTGGTGCCACGGGACAGGTCCACCTGTCCGGAGGATACGGCCACGATCTTCTGCTTGGAAGCCAGAGGAACGAACTTGATGGCTTCGGGGTCCTTCAGCACGGCAGCGGCCACGGCGCGGCCCATGTCCACGTCGAAACCGGCCCAGCGGCCGTTGGAATCCGGCGCGGAGAAACCGGCCACGCCTTCGCTGACACCCAGAATGAGCTGGCCGTCCTTCTGCACCTTTTCCAGAGTGCCTGCCATGGCTCCAGTGCACACGAAGACAAGCATGACCACTGCCAGAAACAGTTTGCCTATAGTTTTCATCCTCTCTCCTTGGATAATGCGACCGATTTGGAGTTGGCCACAATGTTACGGGAATGTTACAGAGGTCTTGCAAAACATGTGACTGGGTGTCAATGAAGTGCGCGATAAAATTACGAGAAGTCCAAGCGTCCCCCACGAGTGTCATTCCCGCCTTCAAGGGGATGACGTGTTTTCAGAGGATGGGAATTTTTCGAAAGGAAAGACGACTTTTGCAAGAAGCGAAGAGGCAAGAGACCAGGGACCTGGCCACTTGGAAATGAAAACCCGAGATGGATCAAGATTCAAGATCCGACGCAAGACACAAGAAGGAAATCACACAAAGCGGAACGGGTCAGCTTCGATTCCGATCAGGACAAACGCCCCTTCTGCTTTCAGGATCGGCGTTGATATCAGGGCGTATTTTTGTCCTGCACGCCCCGGAGCGGACGCTCAGTCCACCCCGAGCCGGGCATTATAGACAAACGACTGGCTGGTGGCGAATTCCCGGTAGGCTTCCAGGGCTTCCGTCCGCAGGACATCCTCCACCACTTCTATTCCGCGCCGTGACAGCTCGGCACGCCAGTCGGGGTGCACCGGACCTTCGTCAAAACCGGTGATCTCCTCAAGTTCGGGGCCCTCGCCCGCAATCACCAGCGAGCGGACGCCCGACCACAGCACCGCTCCAAAACACATGGCGCAGGGCCGCCAGTTTACCACCAACTGATGAGCAGGCAGCTCGGGGGCGCCCAGGTCGTAGACTCCCAGCAGCTTCTGCGCCAGGGAAATAGCCATGACCTCCGCATGCGCCGAGGAACACAGAAAGGGCATCACCCGGTTGACTCCGATCACCACGAGTCTGCCCGAGTCCCGTTCAAAGATGCCTGCCGCAAAGGGCCCTCCGGTGCTGTTCTGAAAATTCCGGCGCGAAAATTCTATAACCGCCGCCATCCGCTCCTCCACGCTCACGAGGTGTTTCGGCAGGGCATTGAGTTCCTCGATGGCCCATTCAGGCAGATCCAGGGTAAAACTGGTATTGGCGCGGCTGTATGCGTTCTTCGTATTCGACATGTCTCACTCCTTCTCACTCTTCATTGATGCGGGCCAAGGCGAAATTTCAGCGAACGCCCTGTGCGGCGGGTTTCATCGAATGAACTCCACTCTCAAGGCGGCCTGAATCTTGTCCCGCTGCGCCGGATTCACCTGCGCCTCGTCAGCATAGTCCAGCCAGCGGGCAACGACGCCCTGTACTTCGGCAACGATCGTTTCCGCTCGTCCGCGCTTCATCGAGGCGCTCTGTGCGCACGCCTTGAAATCGTCCAGAGTGAAGCCATCCCGTTTGCCATTCAGGGTCATTTGGTGGCGCGCTGTCCATTGCCCGTTTGGCTGATAGCTGTAGGTCATGTCAAACGCCGGTGAGAGCGACCATTTCCCCGTCCGGTCCATCAGAAAAGCAATGTTCTTGACGTGGTCATCCTGGTTGCGGGCAACGACATTGAACACCATCCGCCGGAACTGCTCCTCGATGGCCGCCATCGGCAGTCCCAGTCGGCGGATGACCTGCAAGGCCTGCTCATAGCCGTATGCGCCGGCCTGGTTGAAATCATAATGGGCCATGCCGCACAAGGATTGCATGTGCAGCTTGTCTCCGCCATCCAGACGGTCGAACCGTTTCGTCATGAAATGGCGACGACCGTTCTCCTCGAACAGGCGGCTTGGGCTCATGGTGATTCCCGCGTCGACGGCCATTCGATAATAGGCGTATTCGATCGCGCCGTATCCCTTCGGGTCCTCCTGTTCCTTGTCCTTGTTGCCGCTGACCCCGTCGAACTTCATCAGCCAGTATTCAAACCCGCTACCCGCCTTGACCTGGCCCGAGCGCACTTCGCCCGTTTGCGGATTCCAGGCGATGATCGCCTTGGCCCGCGCCCCGCCCGCGGAAGTTCCGACTTGCAGAATGTCCCGCAGTGCTGTTTCCTTGCCGTCCTCCTTGACCCAGCCGCGCAGGTTGTCGCGATGGGTCAAAACCTTCGAAGCCAGCTCGACCAATTTGTCGACTTCGATCCGGGACGTGCCGGACGCGTCCAATCGGATTGACGGAACATATTCAAGCGCCCCCATGCCGCGCGAACCGGTATAGCAAAGACGTTCCACCGCGTTGAACGATTCCGGCAAACGACCGGACCGGGCAAGCCAGGCATCGATCAATGCATTGCCGAACCGGTCGGGCAACGAATCCGCGAGCAACCCCGGCAGACCGTGGAAGGTTTCCGGTCGCAGCGATGGAAAGGAGTAGAGTCGGCGGGAAAGAGGCATCATCAGCGGGGCCACCTCGATACCGCTCCTGCTGAACGCCGTGTCGTATTCAAACATCGCGCTCGCAGCCCCGTCCTCAAGAGACACAGCGCCGATCGTGCTCCCCCACAGCTTGACCGTTGCCGTCGTGCTCATGCTTCATCACCCCACTGCCACGGCCCTTCCTGTGCGGCCTGCCGCTTGCCGCTGGCCCTTTTGCGCGCCTTGCCCTTAAGCCTGACCAAATCCATGGGCCGGGGGACGGCCTCGGGCACCAGCGTTTCCAACCGGTCCAGGAGTTCCAAAGCCCGCAGAATCCGGATCAAGGTCGACATTTGCGCCGTGGCCCCAGCCTCGATGCGCTCCACCGTCCGCTTCGAAACCCCCGCCTGGTTCGCCAACATTTCCTGGGTAAACTGAAGTTCCAGCCGACGCTGCACAATCCGCCGCCCCAGCTCTGTCAGAATGGCTTCGTCCGTCAACAAACCTTCGATCTTCATCTCCGCGACCTCCGTAGGTAAAAAATCATATATCGCAATAACTGACGACAAACAACTTAAAAAAGCTTATTTTCGCCATTAATGACGACTTACATAAATGAATTTGATAAATTTGAAAGGGATGGTGGAAAGACGTTTGGAACGGCAGGAACGATTAAATATTAGTACAATAATTCAGGATGTTGAATAAAAATTCGCTGAAAAATTGAAACTATGATTTGTAGATTTCGCGTTTGTCTTTCGGTTATTCACATCAAGGATTAGCCAAAGGCAGACTTGATAATCATACAAAAGGACACCTCCGAAAATAGCAGATGACCGAGTCCTCTGCTGTATCGGAGTTGGGAAACACTCATATCGGAGGTGGCCAATGGCTAACCCCGAAAGTAGAGTTATTGTTCTTTGTTATTGAGTTCTGCGTATTCCGACTTGATCTCCTTCAGACAGAGACAACGAAACAATTCCTCTTTCCCGTTATTCATCGTGAAGACTTCAAGGGCATTGATGGCGTTGCCGAGCCATGTCTTCAATGTGATTTCATCTGTTTCGAAAAACGGATCCATGCAGTAGCGCTGTGGCTTAACGCCTGCTTTCGACAAGAGGCGTATTGCGGCAACCGTCTGAGAAGGAATATTTTTAGCCACGCTAACTCTCCATGTCGTGGCAATTGCGGCATCGGATTCTTTGTACATGCTCAACAATATATCCATATTAGCCTGGATATCTTCGCAAGATTTTGTTATGATATATTCATTTTTTTTGTTAAATATGACTTGCTCTTCAAATTCGTCTGAAGAATAGGAATTGTTGCTCAATAAAAAAATTAATATCAATGTAACAATGCTATATTTCACGATTTTCATCTCACTATAAGGCTAGTATCACCGCTTTGACTGATTGCAATTCTTGCATTTCTCGGCAAGACAATACAGCCGCTCGAAGCTAATCCAGGCCGCCTGGCACTATCGCCATGAATCTGGAAAGAACGGCGACCATGCGCAGTATGACCGACAGGATTGAGCAACAAAATCATTTGTCCTGTTTGAGCGCTATTACGTAATTCAGAGTCAATTCTCCATGACCCTCTTGGTATGGGACCTTCATTGACGATATTCTCGGATGCAGGTTGATTTCGATGCGGAGGATGGCCGCTGTATCCTTGATATTCCTCCCCTCCGGGACCAGTAATTCTTCCTGATTGCTGATCATAGATCCAAGGCATAACATTCTCCTCTTGTTTGCCAGTAGGTGGAGTTCTGGCGTTTGACGGGATAATGAGAGGAATCGTAATGAATGGAATCGGAGAAATAAATGGGTGTAGAGTCTGACTGAGCTATGGGATATATACTGTCTGACCAGTATGCCGGATATTTTGAACTCGGAAGATAAAAGGCAGAAAAGCCAAAGGCAGACTTCCCCTATTCTTCAAGATTCAAGATCTGCCCCTTATTCCTGCATGATGGGTGACTGGTGCGGCGAAATACGTCGACATCGCAAAGCTGATATTTCGAGAAAGGCAAAAAGCAAAGAAATTCGTTGTATTATCAAGTAGTTTTGTCCGAGGCGAGAAAACCTGATTTTCTGGCCCGAGGGAGTAATTTCTCTTGACCTCGGTCCTTTTGATGGCTGACCCTTGACTCACCGAGGCATGCGCGCTTTTGGATGATTCATATTGCACAAATAGGTATAACGACATATATATGATGCATGTCACCCAAGAAAACATCCGCCCACGACCTGCCGGGGAGCCCCGCCGCCAATCTTGAACGCCTGGGGGACAACATTCGCGCCGCCCGGAAGCTGCGCGGCCTGAGCATGCAGGACCTGGCCGCGCGCACCATGACCACGCGCGAGACCATCCGCCGCCTGGAAAACGGGCACCCCGGGGTGTCCCTCGGGGTGCTGGCCCATGTCTTGTGGGTTCTGCAGCTCGACGACCAGCTTGGCGGCATGGCCTCCCTGGAATCCGACCCCGTAGGCAGGGCCATGGCCGTGAGCAGACTGCCGCAACGCGTTACAACGGAGGTGAGCGATGCCCTCGACTTCTGAGCGAGCAGTGGTCTTCATCCGCCTGTCCGGCATGGACTACGTTCCTGCGGGGCTGCTCAGGCATGATGACCGGGCATATTTCTTCCGCTACGGACGCCGGTATCTTGAGCGGCCAGACGCCATTCCCCTCGACCCGGCCCGGATGCCCCTTGCCGACATGGAGTTTTCCGGAAGCACCCTTTTCAGCGCCCTGCGCGACGCAGCCCCGGACCGCTGGGGCCGCAAAGTGCTGGGACTCATGGCTGGTCGCGCCCCCGGAACGCTGAGCGAATTCGAAGTTCTGACGGCGGCCCATCATCCGCAGCGCATGGGCGCCCTGGCCTTCGGCCCCACACCGGACGGTCCCGCGTCCCTGGCTCCCTGGGCCACAGGCGATGCATTCTGCATGGTGCCCGAAGACCTGGGGCGGGTGGCGGCCATTGTCGCCCGCGTCGATGAGGTCGAGGACGACGAGGTATTCGATGCAGTGCGAAGCGGCATGCCTGAAGACGCGTTCCTGGCGGCCCTCGCCTCCAGCCTGTCCCTGGGCGGGGCAAGGCCCAAGGCCATGATCACCCTGGACGGAACGTCCTGGATCGCCAAATTCTCCAAACGCGGGGACCCGTGGCGCGAACCCGTAGTCGAGCACGCGACCATGACTCTGGCCGCACGCTGCGGCATCACGGTCGCATCGACGCGGCTGATGGAACTGGACGGGCATTTCGTCCTGCTGGTCGAGCGTTTCGACCGCCTAAGCGGCGGCTCGCGGCACGTCATTTCGGGCTTCACGGTGACGGGGGCCGAGGAAGACGGCGACTGGGGCAGCTATCAGAACCTGGCCGAACAGGCCCGCAGGCTCGGCGACGCGGACTCCGGCCCGGAGATATTCCGCCGCATGGCTTTCAACGTCCTGTGTTCGAACCGGGACGACCACCTGCGCAACCACGCCTTTTTCGTCTCGCGCAAAACCATCGCCATGACCCCGGCCTACGACCTGGTGCCATCCGCCATCCGCTTCAGGCAATGGGACCTGTCCCTGCGCTGCGGACTGGAAGGCCGCGCGGCCACACGATCCAATATCCTGAGCGACGTCCGACCCTTCGGGCTCAGCGAAAGTGAGGCAAGGAGAACCTGGGAAGAAATGTGGGAAACGACCGCAGGCTGGCGAGAGCATTTCGCCGGGCACGGCGTGACAAAGCGGGAGATGGAGGAGCTCAGTCAGCGCTTCGCTTTGGCGAAAGCTGCATCAACGGGCCCATAGCCATGAATCTATTTCTGGCATAAAAGGATGCAACGTAAAAAAATCAAGATTCAAGATCTGACCCTCGACTTTGGATTCCTTTTGACCCCAGATTCCTTTCCAATGCGAGGCTCGAGGGTTACAAGGGCCTGTTCCAGGCGGCGAGAGCCAAAGCCCGAGGATACCGAAATGTGGAGAACTTCATCACCATGGCCTACCTGATAGCGGCTCCGATCCAGGTCTTGGTGACTTCATGAATTCCACATCAAACGTCGAAGAACCAGATAAATCAAGATTCAAGATCTGACCCTCGACCCCTGCTATAAATAAAGTTGTAAGTATGCGTAAGTTGGATAGTGCTACAAGAGACCGAGTTTATCAAAAAGGATGCGATTGCGCTTCTGCGCATCTCCAATAAGCTTGTTGTACGGGATGATTTCTACATTCAAATTAAATTTGCTGTGACGGCCATACCACAATTGGCCATCTGGTGTTTTTTCATATGAATATTCGTTAGCGCGATCCTCAAGTTGTTCGTCCATATCTGCTATTATGTAGGCGTAATAGCGAGTTTGATCAGAAACTGGAGGCTTTTTGCCTCGATCATCACGCACGTCTCCTGCTCTTACGGCTTTAGTATAATCGAGGATTTGCTGAATTGGGCATTTGTGGTGGCCTGATTTCACAGGGCGCTTGAATTCAATAATGACAACAGAGTTAAATGGATCAGATCGATTCAAATCTTCACCTACGAATGAGATTATATCGGGCTCTCCGTTACTTTTAGTGGCGACAACCTTATTTCCCTTTAAAGATTTGTCCGACATGAGATAATTATGATACGATAACCTCTCGTCAATAATCCAGAGGTTATGGTCGCCAAACATGATCTCATCTGAAGTCTTATACCGAGGAAATATTATCTCGTGAATCTCTTCTTCTTTATGGAGAATTCCATTGTCGTCACAGCCAATACAGTCGTCAGCGACGTCAAGTATTGCTCTTCGTTCCATAATATAGTCAGCAAGTTTGTCACGCTGGATATTCGCAGAATTTTCTAAAATTTCTTTAAGTCTTTCTTTTCTCTGGTGAACGCTATCTTTGCCTTTTTTTTCAAGGTATATTTTGACTTCGGAGCGATAGCGTTTGATATTCTGTAAGTACTGCTTTTCAAGTTCAACGATCATGTCGTCTTCTTTGGCGCCGAGAGGAATTTCGTCAATGATTGCCGGATTCTTGTGTACGACCCCTCTATATCTAGGATGCTCGTAGTTTACAATTTTATTGACACGTTGCGTATGTTCCTCAATTGCATTCTTGGCTAAGGGCTTCAGGTAACTATTAATAACTGATCCTACTTTTTTCTTGATCACGTCGAGGCGTACCGTATCGTCGCCAAAAAGAAGTCCTGATCTCGCTATATTAAATTCTGTTCTGCTTTCATTCACGTGCTTCGTTAGGTAGTCGCTGTGAACATATGTACATATATGCAGTGGTTTGTCCTCTAAATATATCTTTCCGCTTGTATAGTTTGAAAATAAACTATCTGAATAGTCTGTCACAACCCTATTTGACGCGCAGAAGAAAACACGGTCTTTGTCATTCACTGTCGTATTTACAAATACGATTTCTGCGTAAAATTCTATGTCGTTTTCTATAAATTTTCCACTCTCTTTGTTTTTACCGTATAGGTCGCGATAAACGTCTGATATGCTATACGATTCGCCGCCTTCATTGATTATTATTTTTGGAGCTTGATCAAATATATAATAGCAAAGGAAGTGGCTTGCTATGCGTTCAGCAATTTTTTCTAGTTCTTTTGGGAAATGCTTAACGTATTTGTCACGAAGATTATGTAAAGTAATTTTTGTGTAAGTGCTTTTGTTAACACATTCTTTACATTCATGATTATGAATTCCATTTTCTGTTTCACAAAATTCAAATATGCGTTTATATGATTTTCCATCTTTAAAAAAAATACTTTCTATAGATGCTTTGTGAAAAACTTTAAGCCAAGTTAGCCTTCCAACTCCCTTTCCGCCAATATTTGCCTTCAACTCTGAGTCTAGTCTGCAAAAAGATTCAAAATTTATATCTGTAAAACCTTCTCCGTCATCGATTATCACCACGCTTTTAAATGGTGGCAGCGGCATTCTTTTGTTAGATAACCGGAGAGTCTTGTCTCTATCGCGTTCAAATTTAATTGAAACATTACCGCTTGTGTTGTTTTGAGCAAATGAGTCAATAGAATTTGAAATTGCCTCGTAGATGGGAATGAGAGGACGAGAAACGGGGCAGTCGAATTTTCTCAGTCTACCAAGCAGACTCGCTGTAATTGTCATGAGTTTCTCCTCAAATTTCATACGAGAGCGATCAAGCCAAGCCGGTCTCACCTATACGTTAATTCTTACCTTTTGTGTTCGACTGCGTATTCCGGTCCAAACTGACCACGGATACCGGCGGAAACTGACCCTCGACTCTTGTCATTTTTTTATAGAATATCATGGTATATAAAGTTCAGCGACTTGATGATTATTTTTGGGGCATTTAAAAAACTATCAATATATATGTCTATTCTATGCTCGAATGCGCACTTTTTGTACTTTCCCGCACTGTAATTGTCGAATAGAATTCTCTTATCTAAGTTATGAAACATGCAATGCTTTTCAAGCAAGGACTTAATTTTTGATTGTTTGCGTAATAATTTCGCGTCACCGTTCATTAGTGAGTCATAGTAAAGCAATGCATATTCATAGTTATTAATTTGAGCCCTGAGTATTCCTGTAAATTGATTTTTAATTTTTGCATTGCTATTTTCGATATACTTTAGTAGATGATAAAAATTTCTAAAATATGGACTTAAAATATTCTCAGTGCATTCATTGAATATGTTATGGCAGATTTTAAATATATCATGCCTGTCTTTATTTATTAAGCCATAATCATCCCTATACATATCAAGCCTATCATCTATTATATCTTGAATTGATATGCGTATTTTTGGCATTGTGTGTTCATAATCCGGATTATTTGCTTTTGTATATATAATTTTCAATAATTCATAAAATTCAAAGAAAATGTCGTGATTCACAGACCTATCTTCAAAAATATCGTATTTGACTTTATCTTTATTACTAATATGTATATTTAGGAGATTAAAAAAATTTATTTCAAACTGCTGTATGCTAAAATTGTATGCCTGAATTATGATTGCATACACTGCTCCTGCTGAAGCAAGCGCAGCGAATAGTGCATTGATCGGTGAAAATGTATTTTCTAAATCGGAATAGCCAAAGAAATTTGGCAAAATCCACCATTGCTTGTAAAATATATGACCGCCAATCAGCCAGAGCATTATGAAAATGATTAGGAGGGAAAGAAAGGGAATTGCTCGCATCGCTTTGTGATCGCAGGGGTTGTTTTTGTTATTTTGATAATTACATCTTATCTCATGAAGGTGGATTTGAAAAGACTTGTCAATGTGTGTATTTTGTGAAAAAATATTATTCTTAATTACAGGGGATGTTACGATGCCTAGAATGTTAGATGGGGAAATTCCCAAAAATTTTGTGCGCAATAAGGCTACAGAAGTGCGTAAAAAGTATTTCAAAGATTATCGCTCACCTCAGGATGCTTTTGATGCTATTTTTTGTGAATTTAATGGAAGTGTGGAATATGTTGAAGGGGATGACAGGGAGGAGACGCTACGTGTCTATCCGAATAGTTTTGTTATTTTTCTCCCTTTATCTTCTTCCAAGGCAAGAGATAATTTTACGGTAGCCCATGAACTTGGTCACTTTTTTTTACATACCGAAGATAAGGGTGACGAAATTTTGAGGTTCACACGGCGCGGCAGTAATCGCCGTGAATGGGAAGCAAATTGGTTCGCAGCAGAATTGTTAATGCCTGAACGTGAATTTAAAAAAGCTGTATTAGAGTTAGGTTGTGACGAAATTGAGCTCGCTTCTAAATTTGATGTTTCTGTAGCCGCTGCAAGTGTGCGATTAAGTTCATTGGGCCTGTGTTAATAAAACGACTAGGGACAGATATTGAACATTGATTTTTTCTAGCATCAAAATTTGCAAACATTACATCCCCTCCTGACACTCATAACAAAACGCCTTCCCCCCAAACCTCTCCTTATTATTCCAACAAAACCGCGCCACATTGCCCGGAATCGCCGTCCTACACTTGAAGCAGTAATACTTCCTTTCCACCTGCCCTTCAGCGCCGTTACTTCTATCAATCACGGTCTGAATTGGATCAGTCGCTGCCTCGATCCCGAACCTCTTCCGGTAGTCAATTGAGGCGCTGGAATGGTTCGACCGAAGGGATTCCGCGAAATCGGTCACGGTCTTGATCGTGGACATGTTCCCCATGATGGCCAGGCCCTGCAATGGGTTCATCTTGTCGACAACCTCGTCGATTTTTGTCCGCAACGTATCGGCCTTGATCACCATGTCGGTGTCGAACGTCTTTCTGTCCGGCCTGGAAATGACGGACTTCGGGGACATGAGGATCAGGCTTCTGTAGCGGGGGACTATTGGGATGCCGAGCCTGCTGGGAGTGAGCCCGCGATCTGCGATGAACTTTTCCAGCAGGAAGATGTGGCGTTTGTTCTGTTCGATGGGTGAGGGGATGCCAAAGGAATGGGAGCCGCTTTTGAGAGTGAATTCTCCGCTATCGTTGATGGCCACTTCGTAGGAGAAATTCTTCGATTCGATGACGTAGATTTCAAAGAGGCGGTTGATCAGCAGATGGTCGATCTGGGCCACGCTGCCCTGGTGCTCGATGCGCAGGTCGTGGACCACGCACCAGTTATCGGATTTGCCGAAATAAAAATTGATGTAATAGGCGCAGTCCTCCTCCCCCGCTATTCCGGCCTTCATGGCCCGCAGCTCGCGTTCGATGAGAAAGCGCTTGCCTTGAGCGTCGACCTGCTTCAGCAGCGCATCGAGTTCGGCAATATCCCTGTCCTTTGGATCTCGAATCTTGATGATCATTCCCGGCCTCCGGATTGCAGCAAATGCGTCGGTTAGCAACAAAGATTGATTTGAGCAAGGAGGGTATGATTGTAAGACATAGGTAGCAATCATTATTTTGTCTGACTGCGGTACCAGGATCATTTAGTATTGATATGAAAGAGCGAGGATATTCGCCGACGGGCTAGTGTTGTATCGACCAACAGTCTGGATAAAGACATGCCTTTGCATCAAGTTACATCTGCGCAATATGCACGGCAACTCGTTCGACTATTTCCGATGCGACCCGCACGTTGAATTTTGTCATACGCGGTGAAAACCGACCTGTTTAACTACCGGCGTCTCGTCGTTTCACGCGCTCGGCCGCCAGCGAGTCGTCAAACCGGGAAGCCGCAGGGGCAGGCGGTTTGGAGACGATGAAACGGCAGGCAATTCAAGAAGTTCTTGCTTCATTCGGAGCGGGCGGAGCGGTCGGAGCGGTCGGAATCCGCCGGGAGCGCTTCCCGGCTTCCCAGGCAGACCCCGCACTCGTCGTGGTATTCTTCCCAGATGGCCATGAACTCCTCCTTGTTCTCCAGGAGGATATCGACCAGGCACGGGTCAAAATGCTTGCCGCTCTCTTCCAGAAAATATGCGAAGACCTTGTCCCAGTCCCAGGCCTGATGGTAGACGCGCTTGTTGGACAGGGCGTCGAACACGTCGGCCACGGCCACGATACGGCCGTGAATGTGCGTCTCCTCGCCCACGAGCCCCTGCGGATAGCCCTTCCCGTCCCAGCGCTCGTGATGCAGCAGGATGATCCGCGCCGCTGTCTTGATGATGGGGCTTGTCGAGTTCACGAGCAGGTCGTAGCCGCGCTGCACATGGCTCTTGATGATGTCGTATTCCTCCGGGTTGAGCGACCCGGGCTTGTTCAGGATGGAATCGGGGATGCCTATCTTGCCCAGATCATGGGCTGTCGAGGCCAGTTTGAGCATTTCCGCCTGCTCCTCGCCAAGCCCGTATTTCAGGGCCATCAGGCGCACATACTCCGAAACGCGCCGGACATGGCTACCCGTTTCGGCCGAGCGGCACTCCATGGTCTCGGCCATGTGGAAGATGACTTCCTTTTGCGTGTCCTCAATGCCCTTGTTCAGATACAGGTTGTCGAAAGCCAGGGAAACATTGGTAAAAAAGAGTTCGAGCAGATCATGGTCGTTCTCGTCCAGATCCTTTGAAATTTCAAAATACAGAAAGTTGTCCGAGCCCGTCTTGCTCTTGAAGTACCAGGCGCACTTGTCCTCCTCGCAATAGAAACCATGGGGCTGAGTCCTGGCCCGGTCGAGGGCCCTATGCACGGTTTCGCTCTGAATCTGGTCGATGGGTTTTTCCAGATATTTGCTGAACTCCCCGGTGGCGGCCAGAACCACGGACTCGCCCTTTATCCCCGAAGCGGTCAGCCCGGAGGCCTGCGTGAACACTGCGTCATTCTTGAGTTGCAGGATGGAGGTGAGCTGGCTCAAGACTCCGCAGCCGAGTTTCTGCAGGGACTGGCGTTCGAAGATGTCCGAAGAGGCCTCGATGATGCGCCGCAGGCCATTGCGGTTGTTCTCGATGGTGGTGATGAAGTTGTAGCTGCGCAGGGCCGAGATGAGCGTCACCAGCATCTTCTCCAGGGTCAGCTCCGTTTTTTCCTTGTAGTCGTCGATATCGTACTCAAGGATGACTTTCGCCGCCGGAGCCTTGCCCGGCTGTCCGGTGCGCAGGATGATGCGCACGGTGTACTCGTTCAGCACCTCGCGGATATATTTGACAAGCAGCAGCCCGCTGTCGTCGGTCTCCATGACCACATCAAGCAGAATCACGGCGACGTCGGGGTGTTCCGCCAGCACTATCTTGGCCTCTTCCGCGCTGTAGGCATGCAGGAAATTGAATTTCCGGCCGCGATACTCCTGACCGGCGAGCATGTAGGTGGTGACGCTGTGCACGTCGGCCTCGTCGTCCACGATCAGGATCTTCCAGCCGTCATCCCCCGCCGCCTGGGCGGGAGCCAGGGGCAGGGTCTCGTCCTTGAACAGGATTTCGTCGTTACCGGTCATGTGCTCTCTCTTTTCAGGGGCATGCGTACCTGAAACGTGGTGCCCTGGCCCGGGGCACTGCAGCAGGTGATGGTGCCACCCAAGGTGCTGGTCACGATGTTGAAGACGATATGCAGGCCAAGCCCGGTGGAGCCCTTGGCCCGGGCAGTGGTGAAAAAGGGCTCGAAGATCCTGTCCTGATATTCAGGGGGGATGCCGCACCCGTCGTCTGAATAGGTCAGGCTCAGCATGTCGTCGTTTTTTGCGATTTCGATGCGTATCAGCCCCGTCTCCTTTTCGCCAAAGGCATGGGTCAGCGAGTTGACGATGAAGTTGGTCAGTATCTGGGAAAACGCACCGGGATAGCTGTCGATGACCAGATCCTCGTCGCACTCGACCTCGATCCGATGCGTGGTTCTTTTCAGCTTGGGCCTCAGGCTGAGGAGCACCTGCCCGATGTACTCGCGCACGTTGAAGCTCCGGCGGGATTCGGAAACCTGATCCGCCGCGACCATCTTGAAGCTGCGGATCAGATCCGAGGCGCGGTTCAGATTGATCAGGCTCATCTCCACACCCTCGCGAGTGGACTCCAGATATTCCGACAGGTCGCTCCGCTTCATCTCGCCTGTAGAAAAAAGATCGCTGATGACCCGGTTCTTTTCGGCCAGGGTCGATGTGGCGGACAGAGCCACGCCCACAGGCGTGTTGATTTCGTGCGCCACCCCGGCCACCAGCCCGCCCAGGGCGGCGAGCTTCTCGGACATGACCAGCTGCCCCTGGGTCTGACGGAGATTTTCAAGGGCGGTTTGCAGCTCCCTGTTGGCCTCGGCCAATTCGGCGGTACGGGTCACGACCCGCTCCTCCAGATCCGTGTTCAGCAGGCAGCACTCCTCCTCGGCCCGCCTGCGCTCGGAATCCTGGATCTGCAGACTTCCGGCCATGCGGTCAAAGGCGGCCGCGAGCACCCCGAGCTCGCCTTCTGCGTGGTCAAGATCCGTGCGCGTGCTCAGATCGCCTGTCCCAAGACGATCCGCCGCCGCCAGCAGCCGTTTCAGTCGGCGCATGATGGTCAACTCTCCGACGAACCGGGCCACCGCCACGGCCAGAACCGTCGCCAGCAGCAGAAGGAACGTATTGCGAAAAAGCGCCCGTCTGACCTCGGCCAGCGCCAGGTCTTCGGGCTGGCCAAGGCGGATCATGAGCGACCTTGACGGATCTTCCCCGAACTGCAGCCGCTTGAAGCTGTAAAGACGGCGCACCCCATCCACGCCCTTTTCCAAAAAAGTTCCCTCGGCACGGTCCCCGGACATCCTCGTTATCATCCGGGGAAGATCTGGCACCCATGTATATTTTTCGGTTTCAGGAAACCGGGTCAGACGCATGCCGTCGGCATCGGTCAGGGTGAAGATGGACCCCGCGGGCAGATGGGCCTCGGCAAAAATGCGCCCGAAATAGCTCAGATCAAAGGAGGCCGCGAGCACGCCGCGCAGCGACCCTTCCCGGTCAACGACGGGCTGGGCGAATTCGACGACAACGTTCTGGGTGCCTGGGACCAGATGATAGCTGCCCATGCTGAAATGCATGTGTTCCCTGGCTTCCTGCAGGCAGGCCCACTCCTCCCCGGAGGAAAAGGAATCCGCCGGAGAAGCCGACACCATGCCCCCTTGCGGATCGTACAGGGCCAAGGCTGCGTAGACGCCATTGCGGGAGAGCATTTCCTGCAGCAGAAGTCTGGTCCCCTGCGGGTCGAGCATCTGTATTTCGCGAGCCTTGGCCAGGGTGGCCAACAGCAACCGCGCGTTGTCCACAACCTGTTCATGACTTGAGGCCATGACCTGGATCTGGCGCAGGGCCGCCTCCTCGGCGCTTTCTATCATGTTCACCCGCAGCGTGTAGCCCGAGAAAAGCATGATGCCCAATGCAGGCAGCACGGCCAGGAACACCAGGAAGACCAGCGTGGCGCGGATGGAATGAAAAAATGGAAATCTCATGCGTCCTCCGGCAAGCCGAAAAGGCCTGAAAAGCTTGCAGGCTTTTACGAGAGGAATACCGGCGCAGGGCGATGGAGGCAAGGAATTCCCGCAAGACATTGCGTCTTGCGGGAATCTCAGGGAAAAAAGCTGGGAGTCTAGTTCTCGGAGGTCACGGAGCGGGCGATGGAGTAGCAGTAATCGCCGATTTTCTCGAGCCGGGCCAGAAGGTTGATGAAGGTCAGGCCGCCTTCGATCCCGCACTTGCCGATCTTGAGCCGCTCGATGTGGGATTCGCGCATGGATTCACGCATGGAGTCGATGGTCCGTTCGGCCTCCTCGGCCTTCTCCATCAAACCCTCGGGCTCCCTGATCAGGGCGTCGCTGATCATCCTCAGGAATTCATCGACCTTGGCGGCAATAATGAACAGATCGCGCATGGCGACTTCGTTGAACTTGAGCTCCTTGTCGACGATGTCCTCGCAAAGCAGCCCGAACGCCTCCACGGCATCACCGATGCGTTCGAGGTTGTTGACGACCCGCATCTGCTCGGCGATGTCATTGGAGATGGCCTCGTTGATCTCGCTTTGCATGGTCTTGGCCAGGAAGGTCGAGATGGCCCTGTGCATGGCGTTGACCTGGTCCTCGAAGCGCTGCCGCTGCCGGATGGTGCGATGGTCCCGCGTCTCCAAGCATTCCAGGGCGTTGTTGTACGCCGCGCGCACGGTCAGCGACATGCGGTGAATTTCACCCCGCACCTGGGCCAGGGCGGCCACGGGATTATCTTCGACGTGCTGGTCAAAGACCGGTTGCCGAAAGAGGGAGTCGCCCGTGGTCTTGTCCTTGGGGGAGAGCCAGGTTCCCACCCGAACCAGCAGAGGAAGGAAAACCAGAAAAACGAGAGCGTTGGTAAGATTGAAAAGCGTGTGGCCGTTGGCCAGATAGCGGGCCATATGGGGATATTCCTCACCCACATGGAGGTCCCAGGGCTCTGCACCCATGACGTTTTGGGTGATCCATTCCACCCCCTGCAAAAACCAGGGGAAAATGAGCAGCATGATCATCACCCCGAGCACGTTGAACATGGTGTTGGAACGCGCCGCCCGATGGGAGTCGATGTTTGACGCCCCGATGGTGGCCAGTTCGGCCGTGATGGTGGTTCCGATATTCTCGCCAAGAACCAGGGCCATGGCCGAAGGAAAGTCGAGCAGGCCCTGGGTGGCCAGTGCCATGGTCAGACCCACCGTGGCCGAGGAGGACTGGAGGATCATGGTCAGCCCGCAGCCGGTGGCCACGCAAAGAAGTATCCCGCCAAAGGATGCGGCGTTGAATTTGGTGAAAAAGGCTATGAACTCTGGCTCCACCCGCAGCGGCTTAAGCCCATCGCCCATGACCGTCATGCCGAAAAAGAGCAGGCCGAAGCCCAGAATGACTTCGCCCAGATAGCGGTATTTCTTGCGCGTGGAAAAATATTTGAGCGGAACCCCGAGCGCGATGGCCGGCAGGGCGAGGTTGGAGAGTTTGAAGGCGATGAGCTGGGCGGTCATGGTCGTGCCCACGTTGCAGCCGAGCATCACGCCCACGGCCTGGGTCAACGACATGAGCCCCGCCGAGACGAAGCTGATGAGCATGACCGTGGTGGCCGAGGATGACTGCACCAGGGCGGTCACGGCCGCGCCCGTGGCAAAACCCACCACCCTGTTGTCGGACACGGCTTTTAAGACGTTGCGTATCCTGTTGCCTGCTGCCATCTGCAGGCCCTCGGTCATGAGCTTCATCCCGAGGATGAAAATGCCGAGTCCTCCAAGAGTCTGAACCAAAATATTGAGCATAGATTATCCATGGGAGTTTTTGTGACGGTTGTATGACAAAGACGCGAAACCCGCACCTCTGTAGAGCATCTTGGGCGTTAAGAAAAGTTTTTTTACGATTCGGAAACAAAACTGTCACAGAACGGTAACAATCGAATTATTTTCTTTCATTCCAGATTGTTGGAACCAGAAAAATCCCGATGAAAATCTGCACGCAGGCATCCGTTTCATCCATCCAGCCTGCCTTAAAGCACATCCTGAGTTGCACAATTCACATTGCCGTGAGATGGATAAAGAGACGTGATCATACCCCTTTTGCGCCCCAAGGAGGACTGCCGTGGAGAAACAAAAAGCCTTTGTGCTCTGGTTTGACGAACTCGGAATAGAAGACGTTCCGCTGGTCGGCGGAAAAAACGCAAGCCTTGGCGAAATGTACCGCAATCTCGTGCCCAAGGGCGTCCCCATACCAAACGGTTTCGCGGTCACAGCCCATGGATATCGCCATCTGCTCAAAGCTTCCGGGGCCATGGACAAAATCAAGGCCATGATGGAAGGGCTCGACACCCACGACATGGACAACCTCATGGAACGCGGCAGCCGCATCCGCGCCCTGATCCGCAATCTGGAGATACCGGCGGACCTGCAAAGCGCCATCATCAGCGCCTACCGCAAACTGGAGCAGGCCTACGGCCCGAACGTCGACGTGGCCGTGCGCTCCTCGGCCACGGCCGAGGACCTGCCCGACGCCAGCTTCGCCGGTCAGCAGGAGACCTATCTGAACATCCGTGGCGCCGAGGACCTGCTGGACGCCTGCCAGCGCTGCTTTGCCTCTCTTTTCACCAACCGGGCCATCTCCTACCGTCAGGACAAGGGCTTCGACCATTTCTCGATCTCGCTGTCCATCGGCGTGCAGAAAATGGTGCGCTCGGACCTTTCAGCCAGCGGGGTCATGTTTTCCATCGACACCGAGACCGGCTTCAAGGACGCGGTCTTTCTGACCGGCGCCTGGGGCCTGGGCGAGAACGTGGTCCAGGGCGCGGTGAATCCCGATGAATGGTACGTCTTCAAGCCCACGCTCAAGAAAGGGTTCAAACCCATCATCATGAAGCGGGTCGGCGGCAAGGCCATCAAGATGATCTACACCACCGACGCCAAGGCCCCGACCAAGAACGTGGCCGTGCCCGAAGAGGACCGGCGCAGGCTGGTCATAAATGACGAGGAGGTCGTGGCCCTGGCGCGCATGGCCTGCACCATCGAGGAGCATTACAGCACGCATCGCGGCCAGTTCACGCCCATGGACATCGAATGGGCCAAGGACGGCCAGACCGGCGAGCTGTTCATCGTCCAGGCGCGGCCGGAGACCGTGCATTCCCTGAAAGACATGGCCGTCCTCAAGAAATACGTGCTGCTGGAAAAAGGAGAGACCTTGGTCCAGGGCCAATCCGTGGGTGAACTCATCGGACAGGGGCCGGTCCAGGTCATCAAGTCGGCCCAGATGATCCACACCTTCCGCAAAGGCGAAGTACTGGTCACGGACATGACCGACCCGGACTGGGAGCCGATCATGAAGATTGCCTCGGCCATCGTCACCAACCGTGGCGGCAGGACATGCCACGCGGCCATCGTCAGCCGCGAACTGGGCATCCCCTGCATCGTCGGCACGGGCAACGCGACCACAAGGCTCGCCCAGGGCGAGGACGTGACCGTGGACTGCTCCGAGGGCTCCATCGGCAGTGTCTACCGGGGCCTTGTGCCCTTTGAGGTCCAGGAGACGGATCTTGGCACCCTGCCCAAGCCGAAGACCAAGATCATGATGAACCTCGCAAGCCCCGAGCAGGCCTTCGAGAAGAGCTTCATCCCCAACGAAGGCGTGGGCCTTGCGCGGGAGGAGTTCATCATCAATTCCTACATCAAGATCCATCCCCTGGCGCTCCTGAACTATGAAGACCTGCCTGACGACATTCTCAAACGCGCCATCGCCGACATGACTTCGGGATATGCGGACAAGGCGGAGTTTTTTGTCGACAAGCTGGCCGAAGGGGTCGGGATGATCGCGGCCGCCTTCTATCCCAAGCAGGTCATCGTGCGCCTCTCGGATTTCAAGTCCAACGAATACGCCAACCTCATCGGCGGCAAGCTCTTCGAGCCGCAAGAGGAAAACCCCATGATCGGCTGGCGCGGGGCGTCGCGCTACTATTCCCCGGACTACAAGCAGGCTTTCGGACTTGAATGCCGGGCCATGAAAAAGATCCGCGAGGAAATGGGGCTGACCAATGTCGAGATCATGATCCCCTTCCCACGCACCGTGGAGGAGGCGAAAAAAGTCATCGAGACCATGGCCGAGTTCGGCCTGAGACAAGGCGAGAACGGACTTAAAGTCATCGGCATGTGCGAGATTCCATCCAACGTGATCATGGCCGAGGAGTTCCTTGAGGTCTTCGACGGCTTCTCCATCGGCACCAACGACCTGACCCAGCTCATTCTGGGAGTGGACCGCGATTCGTCGCTGGTGGCCCACGTCTATGACGAACGCAATCCTGCCGTGAAACGCTTCGTCAAGCAGGTCATCGAGGTCGCGGTCAAAAAGGGCAAGTACATCGGCATCTGCGGACAGGCCCCGAGCGACTACCCCGAGTTCGCCCAGTTCGTGGTCGAGTGCGGCATCGAGTCCATGTCCCTCAATCCCGACACGGTCATAAAGACCACCCTGATCGTGGCCGAGCTTGAAAAGAAGCTGGGCCACGGCTGACTTCTTCCCGGGGCCGGCCGCTTCGGACACGGCCGGCTCCGGGTTCCCGCACTCTGAAACGCGCTTGCGACCTTCCAAGCAAATCCATTGCTCACCGAAAAATACACGCCCTCCTGTCGGGTACACCCGCGTACCCGAAACACAACCCTCGCATCCCCTTGATCAGAAATATTTTACATGATCTAAATTGCCAATCCCGCGACCAAAAAAAGCTTCATTTAAATCATTACAAATTTCTGCAGATAGCAGAACTTGGTTCTTTTTTAAAAGAGCTGCTTTGTCTTTGACTTTTTTCCGACCCGTCAATCACACACTGTAATTCTCAAATATTTTTTTCTGGATATCATTCAGAAAGAAAATGTCGCGGAGAAGGAGATCCAATGCAAATATATTCTGAAAACCAGCGTCGCCTGGCAAAGATCATTGCGGAAGACGCCACCCGTTCCAACTGGACGGATTGGAAGTGGCACGTGCGCAACAGCATCAAAAGCATCGAAGGGGTCGAGCGCCTGCTCGGCATCCGATTTACCGAGAAGGAGCGGGCTGCGCTCAAAAACACCACTGAAAAGTTTCCCATGGCCATTACGCCATACTATCTGTCCCTGATCGAGCCCAAGGACTATCGCAACGATCCCGTGTTCATGCAGGCGTTTCCCTCCACCGACGAACTGCGCATCGAAAGCCACGACATGAGCGACCCCCTGCACGAGGACGAGGATTCCCCCGTGCCCGGCCTGACCCACCGCTACCCGGACCGGGTACTGCTGCATGTCAGCAACACCTGCGCCATGTATTGCCGCCACTGCACCCGCAAGCGCAAGGTCGGCGACCGTGACTCCATCCCGAGCCGCGACGATCTGCGCCTGGGCATCGAATACATCCGCAACACTCCGCAGGTGCGTGACGTGCTCCTGTCCGGAGGCGACCCCTTTCTGCTCTCCGACGACATGCTCGACTGGCTTCTGACCGAGATCGGCGGCATCGAGCACGTCGAAGTCGTGCGTATCGGCACCCGCACCCCGGTGGTTCTGCCGTACCGCATCACCGATGATCTGGTCGAGATGCTCAAGAAGCATCATCCGCTCTGGATCAACACGCATTTCAATCATCCGGCGGAGATCACGGCCTCATCCAAGCAGGCCCTGGCCAAGCTGGCCAATGCAGGCATTCCCCTTGGCAACCAGAGCGTGCTCCTGGCCGGAGTGAACGACTGCCCGCGCCTGATCAAGGTCCTGAACCACAAGCTGGTGCGCAACAGGGTGCGTCCCTACTATCTGTATCAGTGCGATCTGTCCGAGGGCCTGACCCATTTTCGCACGCCCATCGGCAAGGGCATCGAGATCCTTGAGAGCCTGCGCGGCCACACCAGCGGCTTCTCCATTCCGACCTACGTGGTCGATGCTCCGGGCGGCGGCGGCAAGATCCCGCTCATGCCCAACTACATCATCTCCTGGACCGCGAACAAGGTCGTGCTGCGCAACTACGAGGGCGTCATCACCACCTACCACGAGCCGGCCCACTACGAGCCGACCTACTGCGACCGGGAATGCAAATCCTGCAACCTGCAGTTGCGGGAGGCCGACGCCGAGGAGAAGGCCATCGGCATCGAGAGCCTGCTGGCCGACTGGGACGACACCCAGAGCCTCACCCCCGAGGAGAACGAACGCATAGGGAGGCGCACTGATGCAGCCTGACAGCATGATCCGCATGACAGGAGCCCTGCTCCAGCACGGACCGGCCAGCGACCGTGTCTATCTGATGAAACTGGCGTCCCCGGATGTGCCGCGCATCATCCGCTTCATGGAACAGTTGGCCTCGACCAACGGCTACACCAAGCTCTTCGCCAAGGTGCCCGGACCGGCCGAGGGCTGGTTCAGGGCTCAGGGCTTCAAGGTCGAAGCCAGGGTCCCGAACATGTTCAACGGCAGCCAGGACGGCTGCTTCATGGCCAAATACCCCAAGCGCGAACGCTCCGTCATCCGCAGCCCGAAGCTGGTGCAGGAGGTGCTCAGCACCGCCAGGGAGCAGAGCGTGCAAAATGGACGCACCCTGCCCGAGGGCTGGACCATCGGAGCCATGAAGCCCGAAGACGCAAAGGCCATGGCAGGTCTCTACCGCCGTGTCTTCGAAACCTACCCCTTCCCCATTGATGATGAAGACTACCTTCTCTCAACAATGGAATCACATGTGCGCTACTTCGGTGTGCGCGATGCCGAGGGAAACTTGACAGCCCTGGCCTCGGCTGAAATGGATTGCTCCTCCGGGAACGTGGAAATGACCGACTTCGCCACGCTGGCGGAAAACCGCGGCAAGGGGCTGGCCTGCATTCTCCTGGCGCACATGGAAAAGGAGATGACAAAAGCCGGAATCGACACCGCCTATACCATCGCCCGGGCTCATGCCACCGGCATGAACATCGTTTTCGCCCGGCAGGGATACTCCTTCGCCGGAACCTTGCCCAACAACACCCAGATCAAAGGCGATCTTGAGAGCATGAATGTCTGGTACAAACCCCTTGAGGCCCGTGATAAAACGCTTTGACCTGGCTTACTCCATCCGCTGGAACCTCTTTCTGATCACCAGCGGAGCGCTCCTGTGCGCCTTCGCCATGAAAGGCATCGCCATTCCCCAGCAGTTCATACCGGGCGGTTTTTTCGGCGTGGGCGCGCTCATCTATTATTCGACGGGATGGCTGACCCCGGGCATCCTCTTCTTTCTGATCAACCTGCCCGCCTTCATCCTGGGCTGGTACAAGCTCAGTCCCCGTTTCGTGCTCTACAGCCTCTATGGTCTGGTGGTCATGACCGTGGCTTTCGAGCTCATGAACGTCACCGTCGAGATCCATGACCAATTCTACGCGGCCGTTGCCTGCGGCGTGCTGAACGGCCTCGGCGGCGGTCTCATCCTGCGTTCCCTGGGGTCGGGAGGGGGGCTGGACATCCTGGCGGTCTATCTCTTCCAGAATTACAACATCGGCGTGGGCAAGGTCTATTTCGGCTTCAATCTCGGGCTGTTCCTCCTGTGCCTGACGATCATGCCCGTCGATCTGGTCATCGTATCCCTGATCCTGGTCTTCATCTCCTCGGTCATGGTCGAACAGACCCTCTCGCTCTTTTCGCAGCGCAAGGTCGTCTTCATCATCTCCGATCATTCCGAAGCCATCAGCCAGAGCATCCTCGACTCCCTGAAGCAAAGCGCCACCTTTTTAAAAGGCATGGGAGCGTTCAGCAAACGCGAAAAGAACGTGCTCATGACCGTGGTCAACAACATCCAACTCAAGAAACTCGAAGAGATCACCTTCACCCACGACCCGCAGGCCCTCTTCATCGTCGAGAACACCTTCACGGTGCTGGGTTCGAGTTTCTCCAAGCGCAAGATCTACTGACCACGAAAAACGCCCACAAACAGACTTATACATCCCTACAGCCCCCCGTTGCCGCGATGCGTGCAATCGGGGGCTTTTTTGCGCATAACAGGGCATGACATCGACCAGCAGAGCGGGTACATACGCCCTTGCATCATCGCGCCCCCGCGCCCTCATGAACCGACCTTCGGAGGAAGGCATGTTTTCCTCGCGCAACGTTCCCCTTGTCACCTACGTACGCCGCACCCTTGTCGCCAGACTGGCCATCATGGCCACGGTCATCGCGGTGGCCATGGCCGTCTTCGCCTACGTGGCCGAAGAGCGCATGCTCAAAGAGGAAATCGTGACCGAGGCCCGGGCGGACATCGGGGAACTGGTCGCAAGGACCCGGGAGATCGTGGCCCAGACGGACGCCAAACCGGCGGCAGCCTTTGACCGGGCCCTGGGCGAATTCGGCGCCACGAGGCGGCTCACCACGCGCGGCAAGATCGTTTACGCCAAGTTCAGCGGACGGGACAAAGCGGAAGTGCGGGAATACCTGGATACGACTTTCGCCGAGCATCAGGCGGTCTGGGAACAAATCCACGCGGACGGAGCATCCGCATCCACGGAACTCCCCTGGGTCGAGACAAAGCGCATCGCGGATCTTCTCGCGGTCCACGCCGTGCTGCTCCTGGGGGATCCCGCGCGAGGCGAGGCGGGAACGGCCGAGATCGTTTTCATCCCAGCCCCGGCCGTTGTGACCTCCATGAAAAGGAAATCCGTCTTTACCGCCGGCATCGTGGTGCTTATCACCCTGGCCACGACCGGAATCCTCTACCCGGTCGTGCTGCGCCTGACCAACCGGCTGGTGGCCTTCTCCCGCAACATGCAGGCCGCGAACTTCGAGACCCTGTCGCTGCTCGGGTGCATCGTCGCCAAGCGTGACAGCGACACGGACGAACACAACTACAGGGTGACCATGTATGCCCTGCGCATGGGTGAGGCCCTTAACCTGCGCACGCCCCAGATGCGCGCCCTGACCATGGGCGCCTTCCTGCACGACGTGGGCAAGATCGCCATCAGGGACGACATCCTGCTCAAGCCTGGCAGGCTCACACCGGAAGAATTTGAAATCATGAAAACCCATGTCCGGCACGGTCTGGACGTCATCGCACGCTCGACCTGGCTGCGCGAGGCGCGCGAAGTGGTCGGCGGACACCACGAAAAATTCGGCGGCGAAGGCTACCCCGGCGGCCTGGAAGGAAAGGAGATCCCCCTGACCGCACGCATCTTCGCCGTGGCCGACGTCTTCGACGCCCTGACCTCGCGCCGGCCATACAAGGCACCGCTCAGCTGCGGGGAAGCGCTTGACATCCTGGAACAGGGCCGCGGGACGCATTTCGACCCGGAGGTCGTGGACCTCTTTGCGGGCATGGCCAAATCCCTGTACGAGCATTACGCACACAAGACCGGAAGCGACCTCAAGGCCGAACTCATCGACATGTCCTGGAGATATTTCCAGCACGATGCCGACACCTTGATCTGATCACCCCAAAATCACGGATGCTCCACAGGCAGCCGCCCACTTTTCACGCTCCGGCGATGAATGCGCCTCCCGGGCATCTGGTGCGGGCGTCTGGCCCCCGCATATCGTTCATCCCGCAAATGGTCCGCCTCACCTCTCAACCGGCGATACGAACCTCCCCGCGCATCCCCTCGATCCAGGACAGGACCTGGTCGCGTCCCTGCTGGAACGCACGGACCACCCTTGGATCATACATTTTTCCAGCCTGGCCCATGATCTCGGCCTCGGCATGTTCAAAGCTCATGGCCCCCTTGTAGGGGCGTTCCTGCATCATGGCCGAAAGGCTGTCGGCCACGGCCAGGATTCGCGCTCCCATGGGGATGTCGTATCCACTCAATCCGTCCGGATAGCCGAGACCGTCATAACGCTCGTGATGATGGCGGATCATGCGCGCCACTCCGCTGTGCCCGTTCAGGGCCTTGACCGGCTGCACGATGGCCTCGCCGATGAGCGGATGGCGTTTTATGACCTCGAATTCCTCCCGCGTCAGCGGTCCGGCCTTTTGCAGAATGGCGTCGGGGATGCCGATCTTGCCGATGTCGTGCAGATGTCCGGCCAGATGGACCAGCTCTGCCTGGGCGGGGGTAAAGCCCATGTTCAGGGCCAATATCTGACTGACAACGGCCACTTCCTCGGAATGGGCGCAGGTCCACGCGTCTTTGGCGTCCACGGCCCGCCCCAGGGATTCGGCAAACTGGTGCAAGGTCAGCACCAACGGAGCACAAGGCCCGGCAGTTCCCGGAAACGTCCCGGACGTATTCGGCAACCGCCCAAGAATATTGAACATATATTTCCTTACATCAAGAAATGATGAATTGATGGCCCGCGGGCCGTGTACGTTTGAACCGGCGGCGCCCTAGAAGCGGCTGCACGGAGCCGTGGCGGCCCCTTCAGTTCGTTCGGTGACAACCTGGTTTCCGCCCAGGTCCTTGGCCCTGTAGAGGCAGCTGTCGCAATGATGCACCAGCTCCGACACGCTCGATCCACGCGCGGGAGTCCATGCGCAAAGACCGATGGAGACCGTGCAGTCAGCGTCATTGGCCGCCTCGAAGCGGACGCGGATTCGCTCACACGCTTTCAGGCAGGCGGAAAATTCGAAAGCACGGAAAATGACGCCAAACTCATCCCCTCCAAATCTGAACCCGACATCAACGCCTTCCCGCACCGACTGGGCGATGATCCGACCCAGCGCCGCCAGCACCTCGTCACCGGCCTGGTGCCCCCGCGTATCGTTGACCCGCTTGAATCCGTCACAATCGATGAGCGCCAGAAAAACGCCAGCGCCTCGTGACGGATCGCGCAAGGCATCGGGCAGAAAGCGGTCGAAATAGCGACGGTTGTAAAGCCCGGTCAGCGGATCGCGGTAGGACATCTCCTCGAAAAAGCGTTTGCGCAGATCACTTTCGTCAAGCCGTACCCGCAGCGCCTTGGTCTGGGACTCGATGTGATGGGCCATCCAGTTCATGTTGCGCCTCAGGCGCAGCATTTCATGCTCGTCATCACCTTCGGCGCCCACCGCGAAGCGCGCTCCGTAGCGGCCTTTTTGAATCTGCGAGCAGAAGTCGTTCAGGGCGCGCAGATCGCGAAGGACCAGAAAAAAGGCCCCGGCACGGCTCACCGGAGCCAAAAGGCCAAGCCCCAAGGCCAGGCCGAGAACCAGCATGCTGACAGGATCGACGGCAATGCCGGACTCGATCAGGGCCAGGATAGCGGCCATGGGCAGCAGCACGAGGACAAGCAGCAGCAGGGCCATCCGCCTGACGATTCCGATGCGCGACAGCCAGGATGCCTGACGCCCTCCCCCGAACCGCGCTTCGGTCCAGGCAGCGCCCCGGTGCGATTCGCGTCCCGAAGTTCGAAGCGGCACGGTCGGGCCGTCCTGCCGAAACTTCAGCACTTCGATCCCTCTCTCCCATACGGGCAAGTTCCCGGCGCGGCGCATCCGCCCCCCGCCTTGCGCCAGACGCAACTCTTCAGACACAGACGCCGCAGCCGCTGACCGGAAACCCGGTCCAGGCAACGCAAATCGGCGGCCCCCAGATGCCCCTCGGCCAAAAGCCGCGTCAGCGTGGCCTCGGACATTTCAATGCGCAACGATTCGATTCCCTTGCAATGCATAAGCAAACCCCGATCAACTGTTCGTATTGTCAACCTTTCCTGGCCCGCACGTCAGGCGCGTCAGCTTCGTCTGAGCCCTGAAGGCCGCCACCCGCCGAAACCTCCCGGTCATGAGCGCCGCAAGCGCCCAGCACCCATGACCGCGCCCCCATCGCTCCGCTCGATTTCTTGCGCAAACGATGCATGTCCTGAACCGAAAACAACTCCGAACCGTTATCCAACTTGAAACACATGCTTCCTCCCTGTCACTTTTCTTGTTCTCCCGGCTGCGGCGGACAACTGTTCCGCGTCCGCCTCTTGTGTGCCTGACGCATAATTAGACAAGGCTAATTATACAGGCCTCACAAAATTCCTGGGCCAAATCTTCATCCGGACATACTCGACACTAAGCACCTAATCTAGAGAAGCACCGGCTCATCAGCCACACTTTAAACGGTACAAACATATTAGACATGACTAACTATTTAAGCGACGAATTAGTCCCCGCACAGCCGGCTGTCAACGAAAAATTTCGCAGCGCATCCCCTGCCTCCTCATCCTGGTTCAAGATCGCCAAGGCTGATTCCAGGGCACACTCTATTCCGAAATGCACCAGGCAAGCCAAATGCGAATCACCCGGCTGGCAATTCCTATTGGCAGACCCGGCCGGGCCTGATACCGATAAAAAAATCAGGAGGACACATGCCCGATTGCGAGTTGACTACCAAGTGTCTATTTTTCAATGATAAAATGGCAAACATGCCAAGCACGGCAAGCATGATGAAACGCAAGTACTGCCAAGGGGATTTCGAGCAGTGCGCCCGCTACATCGTGTGCAAGGCCCTGGGCAGGGACAAGGTGCCGGCCGACCTGACCCCAAGCCAGGTGGACAAGGCAAAACAAATCATTCGCTGATCATCGGCGCCGGAGGAAGCAGTTCATGTTCGTCGTCATTGTGGATGTCGTGACCAGGAAGGAATTCGCCGATGATTTTCGAGAGGCGGTGATGCGGCAGGGGAATAATTCAGTCACCAGGGAAGAAGGTTGTCTCGGGTTTGAAATTCTGCAGGATCCCGAAAATCCGGCCAACTTCACCCTCTACGAAACCTACACCGATGCGGCCACGTTTTACGATGTGCACCGCTCAACGCCCCATTTCAAGGACTATGCGCTCTCAACCGCCCCCTGGGTGGAAAGCAAGAGCATGCGCGTTCTGACCAAAATCTGGCCTGCTGCCTGACGCAATCCGGGCCGACCGGACACGTCCATTGCGGCCTGACTCGGCTAAAGATATTTGATGGCCGCAAAGCCCAGAATGGCCAGGACGACCAGGGCCGAGGCGGCCAGCTCGAAATGCCTTTCCATGAAAGGCTTGATGCGCGCCCCGAACAGACGGATGAGCCCGGCCACCAGGAAAAAGCGCGTTGCCCTGCCCAGTACCGAAGCCAGCACGAATTGGCCCAGATCAAAACTCATCATGCCCGAAGCTATGGTGAAGACCTTGTACGGGATGGGCGTCACCGCGGCGACCAGCACGCCGAAAAAACCGTAATTTTCGTACCAGACGCGGACCATCTCGACCACGGCCTCCCCATGATACATGCGCACGATGGGCAGGCCTACCGTCTCCCAAAGCCCCCAGCCGATGAAATACCCGAGCAATCCACCCACGACCGAGGCCGCGGTGCACCACGCGGCCAGTTTGAACCAGCGTCCGGGCGTCGAAAAGCACAGGGCGATGAGCAGTACATCGGGCGGCACCGGAAAAAAAGAACTCTCGGCAAAGGACAGGAGCACCAGGGCCGGCAGGGCGTAAGGCGTGGCGGCCCAGTGCAGGGTCCAGTGGTAGAGCTTGCGCAAGGGGTTTCGCGTGGCGCGGGCCTGGGCCAGATCGTCCGTGGCGGTGGTGGAAGCTTCGTGTTTCATTGCGCTGGCAGACCAGCATAAAAGAGCCGGGACCACAACAAAAAAACTCGCGCCTCATGCTCCCGCGCCGCTTTTCTTTTGCCCTCGTTTCCCGCACAGTCCGGTCCGAAAGTTCACCATTTTCCCGGAAATATCATGACCAGCCCCAAAACCCGGCCCACGCCCGAAAAAGGCGACGCAAAGAGTTCTCAAGGACGCCTCGTGGGGCTGCCCTGGCCGCTGCCCGCGCTTGTGACCTGGGGTGCCTGCTGGGCGCTGTTCCTGAGCCTGCACGCCCTGCAAACTCCAATTCCGTGGAGCCTGACCCTGGCCACGAGCTTTGGACTCGCGGCCAGTTCCATGGCCGTCTCCGTCTGGCGCAAATTTTTCATCGCCGCCGGCTTCCCCCTGTCCCTGGCCGCATCAAACCTCGGGACCGGGCTTCCGCCCTGGATCTGGCTCATCCCGCTCGGCCTTCTGCTGCTCCTCTATCCCATGAGCGCGTGGCGGGATGCTCCGCTGTTCCCCACTCCCAAGGGCATTCTGGACGGCCTGGACAAGATCGCGCCGCTCAAGTGCACGGATCGCATTCTGGACGCAGGCTGCGGAGTGGGCAACGGGCTTTTCGAACTGTACCGTGTCTACCCCATGGCGCAGATCGACGGACTGGAAAAAAGCTGGCCCCTGCGCATCGTGTGCACCTGGCGCTGCCCCTTCGCCCGAGTGCGCCACGGAGACATCTGGAAGGCCGACTGGTCGGGCTACTCCATGGTTTACATGTTCCAGCGCCCTGAAAGCATGGGCCCGGCGGCAGAAAAAGCCCTGCGTGAACTTTCGCCCGGTTCCTGGCTGGTCAGCCTGGAATTCGAGGCGTTGGCCCTTGAACCTCTTGTCGTGCTGCGCAACCGCGAAGACAAACCAGTCTGGGTCTACCGCATGCCTTGAACACGCACCCGCCCGGCCCAATACAAACGAAAACCCCCAGCGCGGAAGCGGTGGGGGTTTTCGAAATTGTTTCGGAAACGTCGCGTTATTGCGGACTTGAGAACTCATGTCCCTTGTGCAGTGCCTTGGAGACCGGGATGATGTCGGCGGAAGGACAGAAAAGCGTCTCCATGGTGACATCCTTCAAGGCCTCGCACAGCACCTGATCCATGTTCTCGACGAACACTATCTCAAGGTCCTTCAGGATGACCTTGGGCACTTCCTTCAGATCCCGCTCGTTTTCCTTGGGCAGCAGAACCCGCGTGATGAGACCGCGATGCGCGGCCAGAAGCTTGTCGCGCACCCCGCCGATGGGCAGAACTCGGCCGCGCAGGGTGATCTCCCCGGTCATGGCCACGTCGTTCCTGACGGGAATGTCAAGCAAGGCCGAGGCCAGACAGGTGGCCAGCGTAATCCCGGCCGAGGGCCCGTCCTTGGGGGTGGCTCCTTCGGGCACGTGAATGTGGGTGTCGATTTCCTTGTAGAAATCCTTGCGCAGCCCGAAGAACTCCGAGCGGGAGCGGATGTAGCTGATGGCCGCCTTGGCCGACTCCTGCATGACATCGCCAAGCTTTCCGGTGATCTCGATCTTGCCCGTGCCGGGCATGAGCGCCACTTCCACAAAGAGCAGTTCGCCGCCGACCTGCGTCCAGGCCAGGCCCGTGGCCACACCGACCTGGGCCTCCTCCTCGCGCTGGCCATGGCGAACCTTGGGTACGCCAAGATAGGAGCCAAGCATGGACTTGGTCACGGCCACGGTCTTGTCCATGTCCCCCTCTTCCACCAGGGCCCTGGCCACCTTGCGGCAGACCGAGGCCAGCTCGCGCTCCATGTTGCGCACGCCGGATTCGCGGGTGTAGCGGCGGATGATCTCAAGGATCGCGCCCTTGGACATGCTCAGATTTTCAGACTTGAGGCCATGCTGCTCAAGCTGCTTGGGCAGCAGGAAATCCGAGGCGATGCGTTCCTTCTCCGTCTCAAGATAGCCGGGGATGGTGATGATCTCCATGCGGTCCTGCAAGGGCAGCGGAATGGTCTGGAGCGAATTGGCCGTGGTGATGAAAAAGACCTGGGACAAGTCGTAGTCCATGTCCAGATAATGGTCGTTGAAGGCGCTGTTCTGTTCCGGATCGAGAACTTCAAGAAGCGCGGCCGAAGGGTCTCCCCTGAAGTCCATGCTCATCTTGTCGACCTCGTCCAGGCAGAAGACCGGATTGTTGGTCGAGACACGCTTGAGCGACTGGATGATCTTGCCCGGCAGAGCCCCGACATAGGTCCGGCGATGACCGCGGATCTCGGCCTCGTCGCGCACGCCGCCCAGCGACAGGCGCACGAATTCGCGCCCCGTGGCCCGGGCGATGGACTTGGCCAGGGAGGTCTTGCCGACGCCGGGAGGGCCGACCAGGCAAAGAATGGGACCTCGCAATTTTTTGACCAGGGCCTGCACGGCCAGGTATTCGAGAATGCGCTCCTTGGGCTTTTCAAGGCCGTAATGGTCGTCATCCAAAATTTTCTGCGCCTGCTTTATGTCGATGTCCACGTCGCGGACCACGTTCCAGGGCAGGGCCAGAATCCAGTCCACGTAGTTGCGCAGCACCGCGTACTCGGCCGAGGACGGAGGGGTCTGGCGCAGCTTCTTCATCTCGGCCATGGCCTTGGCGCGAGCCTCCTCGGGCATGTCCTTTTCCTTGAGCTGGACTTCGAGCTCCTCCATGTCCGCCTTGGGATCGAAATCCCGGCCCATCTCCTTGTGGATGGCTTTGAGCTGCTCGCCGAGGTAGTAATCCTTCTGATTCTCCTCCATCTGCTTCTTGACCCGGCCCTTGATCTTCTTCTCCAGGGAAAAGACCTCGACCTCTTCCTGGATGAGTTCATAGACCCGCTCCAGACGGCGGACGGGATTGCGCAGTTCGAGAACGCCCTGCTTGCGATCGTAGGTAGCCTTGAGATGCGGGGCGATGCTGTCGGCCAGGCGGCCGGGCTGGGACACGCTGGTGATGGCCAGGATGGTCTCCTTGGCCAGCTTGCGGTTGACCTGGGAGTATTCCTCCACCGCCTCATGGGTGGCCCGGACCAGAGCCTCGCCCTCCATGGGATTGCCTTCCAGATCCGGCAGCGCGGAGGTCCGCACCATCTGGATGTCGTCCTCGATCATGAGCCCGCGCTCATGGTCGAAGGACGCACGGTACAACCCCTCGAAGAGCACCTTGATGGTCCCGTCGGGCAGACGCAGCATTTGCAAGACCTTGCTGACCGTGCCCACTTCATAGAGGCCTTCCACGTCGGGTCGTTCCTGTCCGGGATCTTTCTGGGCGACCAGAAAAATCCTCTTCTCGTATCTGTCCAGGGCCATCTCGATGGCCTTGATGGAGGAATCCCGGCCCACGAAAAGAGGCACTATGGACTTGGGGAACATGACCACTTCGCGCAGGGACATGACCGGAAGGATCATGCTCCCGTGAGTGGATTTTTCAAAAACTATGGCATCGGTCATGGTTGATCTCGCGGGTCTTGGCCGACCACGGATGGTCAGGCGCTCTTGGCCTCTGGCTTGAACAGGAGCAAAGGTTCCTTGCCCTCTTCCACCACGGCCTTGTTGATTACGCACTCGGTGACGTCCTTGGTGGACGGGAGAGTGTACATGATGTCAAGCATGATGGATTCCATCACGGACCTGAGGCCCCTCGCCCCGGTTTCCAGCTTGATCGCCTTGGAGGCCAGGGCCTTCAAGGCATTGTGCGTGAATTTGAGTTCCACGTTCTCAAGCTCGAACATCTTCTGATACTGTTTTACCAGAGCGTTTTTGGGTTCCTGCAGGATGCGCATCAGATCTTCCTCGTTGAGTTCGGTGAGGGAAGTGATGACCGAAATGCGCCCTGTAAATTCAGGAATAAGTCCGAAACGGATCAAGTCCATGGGGTGAACCTGCTTGAGCAGGCTGTCGGTGTTGTCATCCTGCTTGCGGCGCATCTTGGCGCCAAAACCCATGCTCGAACCCTGAACGCGCTGCTTGACCATGTCGTCCAGTCCGATGAAGGCACCGCCGACAATGAAAAGAATGTTCGAGGTGTCGAGGCGGATGAATTCCTGCTGCGGATGCTTGCGGCCGCCCTTGGGGGGGATGTTGGCCACGGTCCCTTCGATGATCTTCAAAAGCGCCTGCTGCACGCCCTCGCCGGACACGTCGCGGGTGATGGACGGACTGTCGGACTTACGCGAAATCTTGTCGATCTCGTCCACGTAGATGATGCCCTTGGCCGCCGACTCCAGATTGTAGTCGGCGTTCTGTACCAGCTGGACCAGGATGTTCTCCACGTCCTCGCCCACATACCCGGCCTCGGTCAGCGTCGTGGCGTCGGCGATGGCGAAGGGCACCTTCAGGATGCGCGCCAGGGTCTGGGCCAGCAGGGTCTTGCCGGAACCCGTGGGGCCGATCAGGAGGATGTTGCTCTTGTCGAGCTCCACGTCATCCTTGACCAGGGAGTGATACTTGATGCGCTTGTAGTGGTTGTACACGGCCACGGACAGGATCTTCTTGGCGTCGTCCTGTCCGACCACGTAATCATCCAGGGCGGCCTTGATCTCCTGGGGCAACGGTATGTCCGAGGAATCAAGATCTTCCTTGCGATTGTCATTTTTCAAGATGTCATCGCACAGGGCAATGCATTCATTGCAGATGTATACATCCGGACCGGCAATGAGCCTCAGCACTTCGTCCTGTCCCTTGCCACAAAAAGAGCAGGTCAGATCCTTGCCGGTTCTTTTTTTTCTTTCCGCCATGGTTACCTCAAAATTCTAAAAAATTCCTGAATCTATTCAAGTTCCTTGCGGGAGGCCAGAACCTGATCGATGAGACCGTAAGTGCAGGCTTCTTCCCCGCTCATGAAATAGTCCCGTTCCGTGTCCTGCTCGACCTTCTCCAGCGTCTGGCCGGTGTGACTGGCCAAAATCCCGTTCAATTCGCCGCGCAGCCGGATGATCTCCTTGGCCTGGATGGCGATGTCCGTCGCCTGGCCCTGAAATCCGCCCATGGGCTGATGGATCATGATGCGCGAATGAGGCAGCGTGTAGCGCATGCCCTTCTCGCCGGCCGCCAGGAGCACCGCCGCCATGCTCGCGGCCTGGCCGATGCACAGGGTAGCCACGGGCGCGGAGATGTACTGCATGGTGTCATAGATGGCCATGCCGGCCGTCACTGCCCCGCCGGGAGAGTTGATGTACATGTAGATCTGCTTCTCCGGATTCTCCGACTCCAGAAAAAGCAGCTGGGCGCAGATGGAGTTGGCGACGTGATCGTCGATGGGAGTGCCCAGAAGCACGATGCGGTCCTTGAGCAGGCGGGAATAGATATCGTACATCCGCTCGCCGCGGCCGGTGTTTTCAATGACGAATACGGAATTACTGACCATGAAAGCTCCTAAAAAACAAAAATGGGGACTGACACCAAAGATTTGAAAAATAACGATCCGGGGCAGGGTGTCAAGGGCTGTGTGCGGGGGAGTCGCGGGTCACCCGCCTTGACCTGCACATTGCCTGCCAGATTGAACGCGGACTTCCCGGAAAAGAAAAGGGGCCGGGTCAAGCCCGGCCCCCCACGAAACTATGCGTTCGGGGCTGCTGCCGGGGGAACCGTGGTCACCGTGGCGTTTTCGTAAATAAGTTCCATGGCCTTGTCGGCCAGAACCCGATCCTTGAGCGGGATCATCAGGTTGTGCTGCTCATAGTAATCCTTGATGGAGTGGAAGTCCTGACCGGTGGACGCGGCCATCTTCTGCAGGACCATATCCACTTCCTGGGGATCGACCGTCAGATTTTCGGCGTTGGCGATGGCCAGGAGCACCAGGGATGACTTGACCACGTCCTCGGCCTGGGCGCGGTTCTCTTCGCGGAGCTCGGCGGGAGTGCGGCCCAGGGAATCAAGGCTCTTGCCCTGACGCTCAAGCTTGCCCTGCAGCTCGACGATCTGCTTGTCGATCTGCTCTTCGACGATGCTCTGCGGCAGCTCGAAGCTGACTTCGGCCTTGATGCCGTCCAGGAGCTTCTTCTGAGCGTCGCCCTTGACCAGCTGCTTGCGGGTCGAAACGTAGGACTTCTCGATGGCGTCCTTCAAATCCTGCACGGAGGTGTAGCCGCCGGCAAGCTCGGCGAAGTCATCGTTGATCTCGGGCAGGTCGCGGACCTTGATGGCATGCAGGGTGACCTGCATGGACACGGTCTGGCCGGCCAACTTGTCGTTGATGAAATCCGCGGGGAAAGTCAGTTCGCTTTCCTTGCTTTCGCCGGGAGTCATGCCGATGACGATGTCCTCGAACTCGGGCAGGGAATTGCCTTCGCCCAGGGGAAGCTCAAACTTGTTGGCGGCGATTCCTTCCATGGCGGCCCCGTCCTGGAAGGCCTGGAAGTCGATGACCGCGATGTCGCCGGTGACGGCGGGACGCTCTTCCTTGATGATCACGGTCTTGGCCATGTTCTGACGGATGCGCTCGATGACGTCCTCGACCTGCTGCGGATCGACGACGACGTCCTCCTCCTCGACGGCCAGGCCTTTGTACTCGGGCAGGTCGAAGGAAGGCGCGATTTCAAAGGAAAAGGAATAGGAAAAATTCTCGTCCCGCTCCATTTCCTTGGCATCGACATCGATGCGGGACAGGGGGGAGAGCTTGAGTTCGCCCAGGATATCATTGATATGATAGTTGATCAGGTCGGTCGTGGCTTCGCCGTAAATCTGCTTGCGGTACTTGGCCTCGACCACGGAGGACGGGACCTTGCCCTTGCGGAAACCCTTGATCTCCGCACCCTTGCGGTACAGGGCCACGGTAGCGGCCAACGCGGCATGCACTTCCTCGACGCTCACTTCCACCGCCACCTTGCGCTTGACCGGGGAAAGTTCTTCGACTTTGTATTCCATGACTCCACTCCTTAGGTGATGGGCGCTCCCTCGGGGGCCCGGATAATCGATATTTCGCGAGAGGCGGGCGTGGGCTTACTCCCTCGGCGTGCCCGTTCCCGTCATTTCCTCAGTACGTCCGAATTGTCTTGTCCCTGGCATCGCGGGCATTGAAGCCTCTGGTCCGGGATCTGTCATTTTTTTGGTGCGGGCGATAGGATTCGAACCTACAAGCTTTTGGCGTCAGCTCCTAAGGCTGATGCGTTTACCGTTCCGCCACACCCGCAATCCACAAAAGAGACTCCATAGACAAGCTTTCACGGGCCTGTCAACGCATCTCACGCACCCAAATCCGGGATTTCGGCCCCATTCACCCGTTCTTTCAGCCCCTTGGATCAGATTTGATGCTCTTTTGCCAGACGCACGGCCAGGGACGTGTGACGCTGCCGACCGCGCTCGTTGCCCAGTCCCATGTGCATGGCCCGGCGCGAACCCATGAGCACGGCCAGCTTCCTGGCCCGGGTCAATCCGGTATAGATCAGGTTGCGCTGCAGGAGCATGTAATGCTGCGAAACCACCGGCATGACCACGGCCGGATATTCGCTGCCCTGGCTCTTGTGCACGCTGATGGCGTAGGCGAGGCCTATCTCGTCAAGCTCATCGAAACCATACTCCACCTCCCGGCCGTCAAATTCCGCGACCAGGGTCTCATCCTCCGGATCGAAGCCGAGTATGCGCCCCAGGTCGCCGTTGAAGACTTCCTTGTCGTAGTTGTTCCTGAGCTGCAGGATGCGATCCCCGACCCGGTAGGCCCGCTGCCCGCGCAACAGCTCCCGTCCCTGCGGGTTGAGGCGTTCCTGCAGGAGGCGGTTCAAGGCGATGGTCCCCACCTCGCCCTTGTGCATGGGCGTCAGCACCTGCACGTCGGTCATGGGATCAAGCCCGTACGCTTCGGGGATGCGCTCGCAGACCATACGCAGGACCAGGGCCTGCAATTCGAGCAGGTTCTCCTTTTCGACCCAGAAAAAATCGGCCTTGGGCGGAGCATGCGGGCTGCCCAGGGGAAATTCGCCTTCATTGATACGGTGCGCGTTGACCACGATCATGCTCTCCCGCGCCTGGCGGTAGATGTGCGTCAGCCGCACGGCCGGAATCACGCCGCTCTCGATCATGTCTCCGAGCACATTGCCCGCGCCCACCGAAGGCAGCTGATTCTCGTCGCCGACGAAAACCAGGCGGCAGGTCAGGGGCAGCGCCCGCAGAAGCGACAGGCACAGACCGCAGTCGAGCATGGAGACCTCGTCCACGACCATGACGTCGGCGGAAAGCTTCTTCTCTTCGTTGAATTCGAACCCCGTGGCCGGCTGATAGCGCAGCAACCGGTGCAGGGTCGTGGCCGTGAATCCGGTGGCCTCGGCCAAGCGCTTGGCGGCCCGGCCCGTGGGTGCGGCCAGGGAAATCTTCAGCCCCAGAGCCTTCAAGGCCCGCACCACGACACGCGTGATCGTCGTCTTGCCCGTGCCCGGCCCGCCCGTGATGATCGAAACCTTGTGCCCGCAGGCCGACTCCACCGCGGCCCGCTGCTCTTCCGACAGGGTCAGGGACTGACGCTGCTCCTCATGCTCCACGGCCCTTGAAATCTTCTCCGGGGCGATGCGGCTGACGTGATCGAGCAGCCCCTGCAGGCGCGACGAAATCTCGCGCTCGGTCCGGTAGAAATAGGTCAGGAAAACGGCCTCGGCCACGCCCTTCTCCGGCAGGGGCTCGATGACCAGGCGCTTGCGTTCGGCCAGGGCGTCGATCTGCTCCTCGATGAGCTCCAGATCATGACAGCCCAGCAGCTTGGCCGCCTCCTCCGCCAGGACCGGACGCGGCAGGAACATGTGCCCGGCCCCGTCGGCCACCTGACGCAGGCAATACTCCACCCCGGCCTCCAGACGCTGCGGCGCGTCCTCGGCAAAGCCGAGTTTGAGCGCCACCTCGTCGGCGGTGCGAAAACCGATGCCATGGATGTCATAGGCCAGATCGTATGGATTGGCGCGCAGACGCTGCACGGCGTTCACCCCGTAATGGCGGAAAATCCGGTGGGCGAAGGTCGTGGCCACTCCGTGAGTCTGCAGGAAAAGCATGAGCCCGCGCACCTCGCGCTTCTCCTGCCAGGATGAAATGATGGTCCTGAGCTTGGCCGGGCCGATGCCCTCCACTTCAAGAAGCTGCTCGGGATCCGAATCCATGATGTCGAGAATCTGGCTGCCGAAACGGCTGATCATGCGGTCGGCGGTCTTCTCGCCGATGCCCTTGATCGCCCCGGAGCCCAGAAAGCGGCGAATGCCGTTTATGGACGCGGGCAGAAGATGTTCGCAGGTATCGGCCTTGAACTGCCGCCCGAACTTGGGGTGCTCGACCCACTCGCCCGACATGCGCAGGGACTCGCCCGGAGCCACGTCACCCAGAAGCCCGACCACGTTGATCTGGCCGGGTTCGGACGGAGAGTCCACGCGCGCGATGACGTAGCCGTTTTCAGGATTGTGGTAGACGACGGTGACGACTTCGCCCGAAATGGTGCTCATGGGGCTACAGGGACTGCCTGTGCTTGAGGGACTGTTTCAGGGTTTCGCGGTCCACGTATTTGAGTTCCGAACCCAGCGGGATGCCCTGGGCCAGACGGGTCACGGACACGTTCGGAAAGCCGCGCGTCAGCAGGTTGTGCACGTAGGAGCCCGTGGCTTCGGCCTCCATGGTCGAACCCAGGGCCAGAATGACTTCGCGCACCTGCCCTTCACGCAGGATGGATTCAAGGCTGTCCAGTTCGAGGGCCCTGGCATCGATCCCGTCCAGCGGGGACAACAGGCCGCCCAGGATCAGATAGCGGCCCTTGAATATGCCCGATTCCTCCATGACCATGAGGCTGTCCCACTCCGAAACCAGGCAGAGCTGCTCCGGCGTCCTCGCGGGGTCCGTGCAGAGATGGCAGGGGTCGCTGTCGGCCAGGCCGTGACAGCGAGAGCAGATGTGCAGGGCGCTGCGCAGGCCCTCGATGTCGCGGCCGAAAGAACGCACGGACTCCTCGGGCCATTTGAGCAGGGTCAGGGCCATGCGCAAGGCGCTTTTGGGCCCCACACCGGGCAGGGCCGAAAACTGATCGACGATCTTTTGCAAAGGGGAAGGAAGACGCTGCACCCGGGCTCCCTAGAAAAGACCGGGAATCTTCATCCCGCCGGTGATCTGGGCCATCTCGCCCTGCATCAGGTCCTTGCCCTTCTTCAGGACTTCGTTGACGGCCGACAGGACCATGTCCTGAAGCATGTCCACGTCCTCGAGCACGGCCGGGTCGATGACCACGGACAGAATCTCGCCGGCACAGGTCGCCTTGACCGTGACCATGCCGCCGCCCACGCTGGTCTCCACTTCCTTCTTGCCTATCTCTTCCTGAGTGCGCAGCATTTTCTTCTGCATCATCTGCGCCTGTCTGATAAGTTCGTTCATATCTCGCTCTCCTTGGAATTTCCGTTTGATAGGGGCCGGACCTCGACGATCCGGGCCTGAAATTTTTCCTGAGCCTCCCGCACAACGGGATCGACCAGCGCCATCTCGCGCAGTTCCGTGCGGGTCTTGCGCACCGACTCCGCCGGAGCATCAACCCGCAGCGTCACTCCCGGACCGAAGTAGGCGCGCGCCGCTTCCGTCAGCAAGGGCATGCTGGCCTTGAGACGGTCGCACAGAAAGATGTGCCGGCTCGTCATCACCAGCTCCGATCCCCGAAGCTCCCCCTGCGCCTTGTCGAGCCCCGGCAGAGGCTTTGCCCCCTCCGCGCGTTTGGAGCAAAAGGCCACGAAGCCATCCCAGCTCTTGGGCCCGGCAGGCACGGCCTGTGCGGCAGGCACGGCCTTTGCGACAGACGGAGCCTGCGTCGAGGACATGGGCGGAACCGCGCCCGGGCCATCGGCCCGGCTCTTGAAATCCGCCTGCGCTTCCCGCAACGACATGTCCGGCCCTGAAGCCGGGGCAAACGCCCCGGACGCCGCGGGCCGTGACATAGCCCTGGACGATTCGAAAGACTGCGAACCCGTTCGCGCAGGTCCGGCCGGTGCGACGGGCGCTGGCTGGGCGGCAGGCGCGGCCTGGGCGGCAGGCGCGGCCTGGGTTGGGGCGGCAGATGCCGAAACCGGCCGGGGCGGGGCGGGACGGCCGGGGGCCGCTCCGCGACCGGAATCGCCGCCGGGCCGGGCTTCTCCGGCGCCCATGGCCAACAGGTCCGGCAGGCACGCCAGATTGAGCAGCAAAAGCTCCAGGGCCAGGGCAGGCTCCATGCTGGTCAGCACCTTGCGCTGGCTGTCCATGGTCATCTGCCAGGCCGCATGCAAATGCCCGAGGGAAAATCCGGGCGCGACGGAGGCCCAGATGTCCACTTCCTCGGCCGGAAGGTCGATGATGCTCCGCGCGGCGTCGCCCATCTGATGCAGCAGGAAAAGATTGCGCCAGCAACCGGCCAGCTCGCGCAGGAAAAAGCCCAGGTCCACGCCCTGATCCAGGATCTGGGTCAGCAGGGCGTGCAGGCCCTGCAAATCGCGGGACTGCACGCATTCGATCAGGCGCACGAAAACCTCGCCACCGGCCAGGCCCAGCACCTCGCGCACGTCGTCCAGGGTCAGGGAATCGGAACCCAGGGCCATGACCTGGCCCAAAAGCGACATGCCGTCTCGGACCGATCCGGCCCCGCGCCGGGCGATGAGGGTCACGGCGGAAGGCTCGGCAGGCATGGATTCACGGGTGAGCACGCCGTCCAGATGCCGCACCAGTTCGGCCTGGGGCAGACGCTTGAAGACGAAATGCTGGCAACGGCTGATGATGGTCTGGGGAAATTTTTCCGGCTCCGTGGTGGCCATGATAAAGGTCACATGGCCCGGAGGCTCTTCAAGGGTTTTAAGGAGCGCATTAAAGGCCTGCTTGGAGAGCATGTGCGCTTCGTCGATGATGATGACCTTGTAGCGGCACTCGAGCGGCGCGTAGCCCACGTCTTCCTTGAGGCGGCGGACATTGTCGACGCCGGTGTTGGAAGCACCGTCGATCTCGACCACGTCCACGGCCGAACCCAGGGTGATCTGGCGGCAGATCGGGCACTGGTTGCAGGGCTCAAGGGCGGGGCCGTTCAGGCAGTTCAGGGCCTTGGCGAAAATGCGGGCCAGGGTGGTCTTGCCCACCCCGCGCGTCCCGCTGAACAGATAGGCCGGCGCGACCCGTCCGGTGGACGCAGCCCGGGAGAGGATGCGCTTGACAGCGTCCTGGCCGGCCACTTCTGCAAAACTCTGAGGGCGGTAACGGGCGGTAAGGCTTTCCTGACTCATGGTGCGTGGTGGGGGTGCAAAAGTTCATGGAACGCCGGGTCCCGCAGGGCGGAACCCGGCATGCGCTCAAGGATCGGAAAAAGCCTAGATCGTGTAACGGGCCAGCCACTTTCCGTACTTCGGATTGTCGCCGCGCAGCAGCTTGAAATAGGCGTCCTGCAAGGCCGCCGTAACCGGGCCGCGACTGCCCTCGCCGATGGTCCGGCGGTCGATCTCGCGGATGGGCGTGACCTCGGCCGCCGTGCCGGTGAAGAAGGCTTCGTCGGCGCAGTACAATTCGTCACGGGTGAAACGGTCCTCGACGACGGTATAGCCGAGGTCTTCGGCCAGGATCATGAGCGTCTCACGGGTGATGCCGGCCAGGATGGAACCCAGCGGCGGAGTCTTGATCACGCCGTTTCTGACCATGAAGATGTTCTCTCCGGTGGCCTCGGACACGTAGCCTTCAGCATCGAGCATGAGGGCCTCGTGGTAGCCGTCGGCCAGAGCCTCGCGCTTGGCCAGCACGGAATTGACGTAGTTGCCGCAGGTCTTGGCCTTGGTCATCATGACGTTGACGTGATGCCTGGTGAAGGTCGAGGTCTTGATGCGGATGCCCTTCTCCAGGGCTTCGGCCCCAAGATACGCGCCCCACGGCCAGGTGGCGATGATGGTCTGGATCGGATTGTCGCCGGGGAAGACGCCCATGGCGCCAGCACCGATGAAGCACAGGGGCCGAACGTAACCCTCGGGCTGACGGTTGGCCTTCAGGGTCTCGATGATGGCATCGAAAATCTGCTCCTGGGTGAAGGGGATGACCATCTCATTGATCTTGGCCGACAAAAAAAGCCTTTCGACGTGTTCCTGCAGACGAAATACGGCCGAACTCCCGTCGGAGCAGACGTAGCAGCGGATACCCTCGAACACGCCCACACCGTAGTGCAGAGTGTGCGTCAGGACGTGAACCTGTGCCTCGTCCCAGGGCACGAGCTTTCCGTCGAACCAGATCTTGTCAGCTTTCTGTACCATACATCCTCCTCGATATGGGCGTCTTTTTTGGGCCCGGAACGCGAGCTCCAAGGCGTGGGGGGACACTAGGACATGGCCAAAGCCCGGTCAAGAGAGCCCTGTCCTACTTGCCTTTTTCGTTGTCGTGGCTGGAGCGGAAAACCATGCGGATGGGCGTCTTGTCCATGCGGAAGACCTTGCGCAGCTGATTTTCCAGGTAGCGTACGTAGCTGCCGTGAAAGAGCTTCGCGTCGTTGACGAAAAACACGAAGGTAGGAGGACGGGAGTCGGCCTGGGTCATGTAGTAGATCTTGCCCCGGCGGCCGCCCATGACCGGTGGCTGATGCCGCTCGGTGACCATCTTGACCAGCCGGTTGAGTTCGCCCGTGGTCACGCGCTGGCCGCACTGCTCCCAGAGCTTCTCGATCAGGGGCAAAAGACCGCCCAGCCCGGCCATGGAGACGGACGAGGAATACAGCACCGGCACATGGGCGCAGAAAGCGAACTCGGCCACCAGGTCCTTCTTGGTCTTGGCCAGCTGGTCCTTGGTCAGAAGGTCGATCTTGTTGACGACGATGACGAAGGGGATCTTCTCCGTGTCCAGAAAGGACAGAAGGCGCTTGTCCTGACCGACCACGCCGTCCATGATGTCGAGCACCAGGACCACCACATCGGCCTGCTTGGCGGCTTGCATGGAATGCACGACGCTGAAATATTCCAGGGAATCCGTGACCTTGGACTTGCGGCGCACCCCTGCGGTGTCGACAAACGTGTACGTCTTGCCGCCGCGCTGCACGGTCACGTCCACGCAGTCGCGGGTGGTGCCGGCCTCGGCGCTGACCATGAGCCGCTTCTGACCGAGAAGCGCGTTGATGGTCGAGGACTTGCCCGCATTGGGACGGCCCAAGAGAGCGACCTTGAGCCCGCCCTGGGCGTGTCCGCCTTCCAGCTCCTGCGCGTCGGCCTTGGGCAGGACTTCCTCGATCATCTCCCGCAGGTCGCCCATGCCGAAACCATGAGACGCGGACACGCAGTCCAGCGGGAAGCCCAGACCATAGAAATCGGCCGCCATGGTCTCTTCCTGCTCGGGACCATCGACCTTGTTGACGATGACGCGCACTTCCTTGCCGCTCTGGCGCAGATACTGCCCGACCTGTTCGTCCTGGGGATGCAGCCCGGTCCGGCCGTCGACAATGAACAGTATGAGGTCCGCCCCGGCCATGGCCTCCCGGGCCTGCTCGAAGATGCTGATCTCGATCTCGTCGCTGGAATCGGGGACCAGGCCACCGGTGTCGACCAGCATGTACGAACGCGTTTCTCCGCGCACCTCGCTGAAAATGCTGTCCCGGGTCACTCCGGCCATGTCGTGGGTGATGGAGACCCGCCTCTTGATGAGACGGTTGAAAAGAGTGGATTTGCCCACGTTGGGACGCCCGATGAGGGCCACCATGGGAAGAAACTGGTTCATGGTCTGCGTTCCTGGCCGATGATCTCGGCGATGCTCGATGTGTAGGGCGGGGAAAGAACCCCGCGTTCAGTGATGATGCCCGTGATCAGGGAATGATCGGTGACATCAAAAGCGTAATTGAAAACCGGGACCCCTTCGGGCGTGATCCGGGTGTCGCCGACGTGGGTCACTTCCAGCGGCGTGCGGTCCTCGATGGGGATGAGGCTGCCGTCCGGCGTGGCCAGATCGAAGGTGGAGCTGGGCGCGGCCACGTAGAAGGGGATACCGTAGTGGCGGGCCAGAATGGCCACGCCGGAGGTCCCGATCTTGTTGGCCACGTCGCCATTGGCCACGATGCGGTCCGCGCCGACCACGACCTTGTCCACCAGCCCGCGCTTCATGAGCAGCGAGCAGGCGTTGTCGCAGGCCACGGTGACCGGGATGCCGTCCTTGTGCAGTTCGTAGGCGGTCAGCCTGGCGCCCTGCAGGAAGGGCCGGGTCTCGTTGGCGATGACGGAAATCTTCTTGCCCATGTCCACCGCGCCGCGAATCACGCCAAGGGCGGTGCCGTAACCCGCCGTGGCCAGCGCTCCGGCGTTGCAGTGGGTCATGACCGTGTCGCCGTCGGCAAGCAGGGCTCCGCCGAATCGGCCCATGGCCTTGTTCATAGCGATGTCCTCGGCGTGGATCTTCATGGCCAGGGCCAACCAGACCTCGCCAAGCTCGCGCGGATCCTGGATGCCGGCTCCGGCCTCGCGCATGACGCCGACGGCCCAGGCCAGATTGACCGCCGTGGGCCGCGCCTGGGCCAGCATCGAGAGCAGTCGCTCAAGCTCATTGCGCCAATAGGCTCCGGCGGCCATGGCCTGCCTGAGCGCAATGCGGCACCCGTAGGCGGCGCTGACGCCGATGGCGGGCGCCCCGCGCACGACCATGGTCTGCAGCGCGAAGACGACGTCCTCGACAGTGCGGCAGGCAAAGGTTTCCTCGATCAGAGGCAGCTTGCGCTGGTCGAGAAGCAGCAGGGTGCAGGCCTCGGCGTCAAAGCGGATATGGTCTTCCATGGAGTTCCTCTTAAAAAAAGAATGGGTCGTATGGGACGTATGGGACCTATGTTTGAAGAAAGAACCCATACGTCCCATGTGTCCCATAGGTCCCATAGGTCCCATTCTCCCATTCGCTTCCTCAAAAAAAACCGGACCACCAAGCAGCCCGGTTTTCACAGACAGGCTTGGCGCCCTGTCCCTTCAGGAGCGCTCGGTCACTTCCACCAGGTGAAAGCCGAACTGGGTCTTGACCGGTCCGTGCACGACGCCGACGGCCTCGTTGAAGCAAACCTGGTCGAATTCGGGAACCATCTGGCCGGGACCGAACGAGCCCAGATCGCCGCCGCGCTTGCCGGACGGGCACTGTGAATAATTGCGGGCGATCTCGGCGAAATCTCCGCCCTCTTCCGTGATTTTCGTTTTCAGAGCCTGGCAAACCTCTTCGGTTGCCACCAGAATGTGACGGGCACGTGCTTTGGCCATGGAATTCTCCTTCGTTTTTTTTGTGGCCCTACCCGTATGCCCGTCACTTGGCAAGACGCCCCTGCGGGTCAGGCGTGGGCGAACATGCGCCGCTTCACGGCCTCCATGTCCACGGTCTTGCGATACAGGGCCCCGTCTGCACACTGCGGAAGCTGCGCGTCCTTGGAGGGCCGCTCCTCGCGAAAGAGCACGCCGATGGGGATCTCCTCGCCGAACGTCGCGGCCACGGTCATGGCGGAGGCCCAGTCCTGCGGATCGTGGCTGACTTCCTTGCACCTGGCCTTGTACCAGGCAAAGGTGTTGACCTTGTTGAAGGATATGCAGGGCGAGTGCATGTCCACCAGGGCGAAGCCCGGATGCCGCATGGCCTGCACGATGGTCTGCACGGCGTGCTCGTGAAAGCCGGAGAAGGTCCTGGCCACGAAGCCCGCGCGCATGGCCACGGCCACGGCCACGGGATTGAAGGGCTGATCGAAAACGCCCAGAGGATTGTTCTTGGTCACGTGCCCGGTCATGGTCGTGGGGCTCGACTGGCCCTTGGTCAGGCCGTAGATCTGATTGTCATGGACGATCAGCGTGATGTTCACGTTGCGCCGGATGGCGGCCAGAAAATGATTGCCGCCCTCGCCGTAGGTGCAGCCGTCGCCCGACTCCACCAGCACGGTCATTTCCGGGTTGACCAGTTTCACGGCCTGGGCCGGGGACAGTGCACGGCCGTGCAGCCCGTTGAAACCGTTGCACTTGAGATAGTGCACGATCTTGGCCGCCTGACCGATGCCGGAGACCATCACGAACTGATGCGGCAGAATGCCCTGACCGGCCAGGGCTTCCTTGACGGCCACGAGCACGTCGTGGTTGCCGCAGCCGGGGCACCAGCTGGTCTTGAATTCGCCGTAGGTCTTGGTGTCGATCATAAAGCCTCCAGGATGGGCCGCAGCCGCTCCATGACGAACCCGGCCGTCAGGGTCCGGCCGTCATAGCGCAGAACGGTGTCTTGAATGTGAAAACCCGTGGTCTTGCGCAGCAGGCCCGCGAACTGGGCGGTACTGTTGCCTTCCACGGCCACGACGGTTCCTGCCGCCTCAAGGCGCGGCATGAAGGTATCCGGGAGCAGCGGCCAGACCTGGGTGAAACACAGGCAGGCGGCCCTGGTCCCGTCGTCGCGCAGTTTCGCGGTCACTTCGCGCAGCACCTCGCAGGAGGATCCCCAGCCGACCAGCAGGAGGTCCGGGTCCTCGTCGCCGGAAAATTCAGGCGGCAGCACTTCGGCAAGAAGCGTGGCCATCTTGGCCTGGCGCTTGTCCTGCATGCGCACGCGGATGCCCCCGTCCTCGATGATGTTCCCGGTCTCGTTGTGCTCGTGGGAGTCGGCCAGGACCAGGCTCTCTCCATGCCCGGGAATGCGCCGGGGGGAGATGGGCTCGTCCCAGTTGTAGCGGCGGTAGTTCCCGGGGTCGGTGTCACCGAGGTCGGGAGTCGCGATGGGCGCAAGTCCATCCAGATCGAAGGGGGCGACCGAGCGCGCGGCACTGGCCAGATACTGATCCGAGAGCACGAACACCGGCCCCTGGCTCTTTTCGGCCAGATCGAAGGCCTTGTGGGTCAGATAAAAGCAATCCTCCAGCGTGGCCGGAGCCAGGACGGCACGCGCAAATTCGCCGTGACCGGCGTAGAGCACAAGATCCAGGTCAGCCTGCTCCGTGCGCGTGGCCAGGCCCGTGGCCGGGCCGGGGCGCTGGATCACGGCAAATACCACGGGTGTCTCCGAGACTCCGGCCAGGCTCACCGCCTCGGTCATGAGGGCGAACCCGCCGCCCGAGGTGGGCACGATGCTCCGCGCTCCGGCATAGGATGCGCCGAGCGCCATGTTCGCGGCCGCGATCTCGTCCTCGGCCTGCTCCACCACGACACCCATCTCGACGGCGGCATGCACCAGACCTTCGGCGATGGAAGTCGCCGGGGACATGGGGTAATATCCGCAAAACCGCACGCCGGCGGCCAGCGCGCCAAGGACGATGGCCTGGTTGCCATCCATGCTGAGCATCTTGATCGCGTCATCGGCCTTGGGCAGGGGCAGGCTCGGTGCGTTTTCGGCGGCCCACTTCATGGAAGACGCCAGCACGTCCAGATTGCTGGAGACGATCTTGTCCCCCTTGGCACTGAACTCTTCCTTCAGCTGTTCCTCGAACAGGGACGCCTCAAGGCCAAGCATGGCACCGATCACGCCAAGCAAGGCCACGTTGCGGAACACGGGACGCGACGCGAGCTCCGCAAAGGGGATGGGCACCATGCCGGGACCGGCAGGCAGTTCCCAAGCCGCGTCGACCAGGATGATGCCCGGGTCCTTGAGCTTGTCCTTGTGCAGATCCACGCTTTCCTGGCTCATGGCCGCCAGCAGGTGAAAGGTGTCCGGCGGTCCCTGTACGGGACGCGAACCGATGCGCAGGCGAAAATTGTTGTGACCGCCCCGCACCCGGGACATGACATGCTGGGCCCCGAGCAGATGTCTGCCCGAGCGGACCACGGCCTTCACGAGCAGCCCGGACACGGTATCCAGGCCCTGACCGGCCTCCCCTCCCATGATCAAATGCAGTTCTTCGTGCACGAATATCTCCTTGGTTTCCCATGAGCGCGGCGATTCCGCGACATGAATCTTGACCATCCTCCTGCTGGCATATTTTGCGGGAGGATACAACCATAAGCGGCTGAACGTGACAAAAAAACCGCTGCTCCCCGCAACATGCGCCCCCGTGACATGACGCGCATCATCCGGCGGCCGCCCCGTTCCACTGGACGGGACCGCCGGAAATACTTAAGGCAATCGCGTCTGAAGGATCATCCCCGGAGAAAGGAAATTCCCATGTCCCCACCAGCCTGCGTCATCGGCATCGACACCGGCGGCACCTACACGGATGCGGTAGTTCTCGACCGCTCGTCCGGCCGGGTTCTGGCCGGCGTGAAGACCCCGACCACCCCCCACGACCCGGCCCTGGCCATCGGCCGGAGCCTGGAGAAGGTGCTCCTGGCCTCGGGCGCAAATCCGGAAACAATCGAACTCGTGACCGTGTCCACGACCCTGGCCACCAACGCCCTGGTGGAAGACAAGGGCGCGGAGGTCGGACTCTTCGTCATCGGGCACGACAAACGACTGCACATCCCGGCGGCGGACATGCGCTTCATCCCCGGCGGCCACAAGGCCCGGGGGGTCGAAGCCGAACCCTTGGGCATGGATTTTCTGATCCAGGGCATCGCCGCCATGAAGGGCCGCGTTGACGCCTACGCCGTCTGCGCCATGCTCGCCTTCGAGGACCCGACCCACGAACTGGTCGCGGCCAAGGCCATCGAACTCATGGACCAAAGGCCCGTGTTCTGCTCCCACCAGGCCAGCACCCGCCCGGGCATGGAGGAACGCGCGGCCACGGCCGTCCTCAACGCCAGGCTGCTGCCCGTCATGCAGGACTTCCTGCGCGGCATCGCCCGGTCCATGGAGCGCCTCGGGCTGTCCTGCCCGGTGCGCATCGTGCGCGGGGACTGCCAGAGCATGGACCTGCCCGAAGCCGTGCGCAACTCCTCGGCCACGGTGGCCAGCGGTCCGGCGGCCACCGCCCTGTTCGGCGGCCACGCCGCGGCGGGCGAGACGGCGCTCATCGTGGACGTTGGCGGCACCACGACGGACATCACCCTCATCAGGGAAGGCCGTCCCGTGGTCCGCGAGGAAGGCATGACCATCGGCTCCTGGCGCACGCACGTGCGGGCCGTGGAGATGTACACCGTGGGCCTTGGCGGCGACAGCCTGACGCGCGTCGAGAATGGCCGCCTGTGCCTTGGCCCGGCCCGGGTCGTGCCGCTGTCCCAAATCCACCTGCTTCTCGACGGGCCGGCTCTGGCATCCGTCACACACCCCGAAGCCTGGCTCGGCGCGGACCTCTGCGCCCAGTGCGTGCAGCTGGCTCCGGGCATCGATCCCGGGGACGACCAGATCCTGCGCTGGCTCGCCGAACATGGCCCGGCCACGCCCATGCGCCTGCGCCGGGAACTGGCGCTGGCCGAATCGAGCCTGGAGAAGGCCATCGCCAGACTCCAGGCCGCAAGGCGGGTCATCACCTGCGGATTCACGCCCACTGACGCCCTGCATGTGCTCGAACGCCTGGACCTTGGCGACCCAAGGCCCGCCATGGAAGGGGCAGCCGTGTTGGCCGCGCTGCTGAACCTCTCGCCGGAAGCGTTCTGCGATCAGGTGCTCGAAAAGGCCCACGCAACCATCGCCACCACCATCCTGTGCGCCCTCGGCAACCGGGAAGTCGGACCGGCCCTGGCCCATTTTTTTGAGCAGTCCGAGCAAAGCGCGCTCCTGGACATCACGATCAGAGTTCGTCCCCGGATCATCGGCATCGGCGCGGCAGCACCGTTCCTCTTGCCGGAAGTGGCCGCGCGCCTTGGCACCGAAGCAGTCTTTCCAAAACATTACGAGGTCGGCAACGCCCTGGGCGCGGCCCTCATGGACACCATCACCAAGGAGTGAACATGCATTTCAAGGAACAATCTTTTGCGGCGGCCATGGAAATCTGCAGCGAGAGTGAACTGGCCGAGGTTGTCCACGCCTGGATCCCCGGTGATGCGGGATATGTGGTCCACGCCTGGGCCGAAGTCGAGGACGCGGTCTATGACCTGACGGAGAGCGAACGCCCGATCGCCAAGGCCGACTACTATGAGCGCATGGGCGTGCGACCGCACCTGACCCGCCGCTACGGCCGGGTCGAGTACTTCACCCTCATGGCCGAAACGGGCAGCTTTGGCCCCTTCGACACAAAATTCTTCTTCGCCAACCAGACCTCGTTTCTCCCCCAGGCGTGACGACCATCCCGTTTGCAGGCGAGGTCGCGGCCCTTTCGGCCGCTTTCATCTGGGCCGTGGCCACCATCATCTACGCCCGCACCGGCAACAAGGCCCCGGCGCTGTTCCTGAACCTGATCAAGGGCAGCATCGCCGTGGCCATGCTGACCGTGACCATTGTCGTCCTTGGCGATGCGCCCCCCACCCTCTCGACGTCGCAGTGGCTGTGGCTGGCGGGCAGCGGAATCGTCGGCATCAGCATCGGCGACAGCGCCTATTTTTCGGCCATAAAGCGCGTCGGCCCCAGCCAGACCCTCCTGATCGAATCCCTGGCTCCGCCGCTGACCGGCGTCCTGGCCCTCTGCTTCCTGCACGAGGCCATCGGATTCTGGGCCTGGGCGGGAATCTTCCTGACCATGAGCGGCATCCTCTGGGTGGTCACGGAACATCAACCCCAGCAGAAGAGCCTGAACCTGCCGGGCCTGGGCTTCGCTACCCTGGCCGCCCTGTGTCAGGCCACCGGCATGGTCATGTCCCGGCAGGTCATGGTCGCAACCGACATCACCCCCCTCTGGGCCGCCCTGATCCGTCTCGCCGCGGCCAGCCTGGTGCTGTGGACCCTGCTCCCGATCCTGAAACCCGAGATAGTCCTGCGCCGTGAATGCTGGCGCTCCATCGGCACGGCCCGAAACGGATGGGCGTTCTTCACCCTGGCCGTCTTTCTGGGCACGTTCCTTGGCATCTGGCTGCAACAGGCCGCCCTCAAGCTGACCGACGCGGCCATCGCCCAGACCCTCATCTCGGTCAGCCCCCTTTTCGCTCTTGGGCTTGCGGTCGTGACCGGACACAAGGTCTCCCGGCGCAGCCTCGTCGGCGCCCTGGTCACCCTGGCCGGCGTTGCCCTCTTTTTCCGCTGAAAAAAAGCCCGGGGCGGGCTCAGGCGGCAAGGGAACCGGGGCTTGCCTTTTGGCTTCGTCCTGATATTTCTGATCGCTGCAAACCTTCTCACCGCCCCGGGAGCACCATGACCGCCACATCTTCATGCCCCACCGCGTCCCAGGCCGCTCCGGTCAATCTGGTCATCTTCGGCGCCACCGGAGACCTGGCCATGCGCAAGATCTTCCCGGCCCTGGCCTCCCTCTGCCAGAACGGGCTGCTCAGCCACGACACGCGCATCCTGGCCGTGGGACGCACGGATTTGAGCGCGGATGAGTACTCGAACCTGATCGGCGAAAAACTCGCCCATGCCATTCCCCCGTCCTGCCTGGCCGACCTCGTGCCCCGGGTCCGCTACCTGCGCCTGGACCCCGACGAGCCCGAATCGGGCTACACCCTGAGCATGGCCCTCGGCGACCTTGACCGCGAGACGCCGAAAAACCGGCTCTTCTACCTGGCCGTGCCCCCGAACGCCTACATCCCCCTGGCCACCATGCTCGGCGAGGCGGACCTTGGGCGGGAGAGCGAGGACACGAGCGTGCGCATCGTCGTGGAAAAACCCTTCGGCCGCGACCTGCCCACGGCCAGGGAGCTGGACACGGTGCTGCACCGCTATTTCAGCGAGCGCCAGATCTTCCGCATCGATCACTACATGGCCAAGGAGACCGTGCAGAACGTCCTGCTGCTGCGCTTCGCCAACGCCCTCTTCGAGCCGGTCTGGAACCGCCGCTACATCGACCACATCCGCATCACCGCCGCCGAAACCCTCGGCATCGGCCACCGCGCCGGTTTCTACGATCAGGCCGGGGTGCTCAGGGACATGTTCCAGAACCACATGATGATGCTCCTGTCGCTGTGCGCCATGGAGCCGCCGTCCATATTCGAGGCCGAACTGGTCCGCGACGAGCGCTCCAAGGTCTTCCGGGCCCTGCGCCCGCTCGATCTGGAGCGTCTGGATGAACAACTGATCCTGGGGCAATACGGGCCGGGCATGTCGGACGGCGAGGCCGTGCCGGGATACTTGCAGGAACCGGGCGTGCGGCCGGACTCGACCACACCGACCTTTGCCTGGCTCAAGGTCTATCTGGACAACTGGCGCTGGCAGGGCGTGCCGTTCCACCTCTGCTCGGGCAAACGGCTTGAGGCCAAGCACACCGAGATCACGGTGCAGTTCAAGAGCGTGCCCGTCTCCATGTTTCGCAAGTCCAAGGATGAAATCATCCCTCCCAACCGTCTGGTCATCGGCATCCATCCGGATGAAGTGGTCCGGCTGGAGGTGCAGACCAAGGGTCAGGGATCAACGCTCTGCCTGCAGGGTCAGTCCATGGAGTTCTCCTACGGCGCGGGCTCGGGCCTTGGCCGTCTGGACGATTACGCCAAGGTGCTGATGGATTGCATCACCGGCGACCAGACTCTTTTCTGGCGGCAGGACGCCGTGGAGCTGTGCTGGGGGTTTCTGACCCCCATCCTGGACCGCTGCGACTGCCCGGACAGCGAACTTCCCCTGCACACCTACGTCGCGGGCGGCCCCGGCCCCAAGGCCGCGCAAAGGGTCGGATCATGACCGGCCCAGGTCTGGCACAAGTCCCTGGGCGCACGTCCCCGCGGGCTCAACAATAAACCATTCACCATCCCACGGGAGGACCCATGGCCGGTTTTGAAGGCACCAAATGGGCTGATTTCCAGTCACGCTACCTGCTCCAGGGCAAGTCCCTCGCCATGCTCCCCATGGCGGACAAGGTCCCGGCGGTGTCCCGCTCCATTCATTACGGGCTCTGCCTGGCCTTCGAGGGCATCCGCTACTTCATCGGCCCGGCCGAGGACGGCAGCCTGCATGTCCAGTTTCTGAACCTGCATAAGAACCTGCAGCGTTTTCGCCGCTCCATCTCCTTCAACCTGGGCGCGGCCCAGCAGTTCCTGGTGCCCTCGGAAGAGGAACTGGAGGCCATGATCCTGCACTACCTGCGCAGCCCGGAACTGGCCGAGTTCATCCACTACATGGGCGAATCCGGCGGGCAGGGCTATCTGCGCCCCTTCACCGTGGACGAGTCCCAGTCCATCGGCGTAACCTTTCCCGAAAGCCCTTCCATCCGCATGGTCACCTGCACCTACGACCGCTACATGGGCGAACCCTTCAACGGCGTGGTCGTGCCGGGACTGGTGCGTGCAGTAGGCGCCAACGGCACGGGCAACCTGAAGCTCGGAGTCAATTATCTCCTGAGCGTCAAGGCCGTGGACGAAGCTCGAACCATCCTGCCCGAAGCAACCTCGGCCCTGTTTCTGGACGACCGGCTGGACCTGCCCCTGCGCGACCGCCGCGTCACGGAGTGGGACTCCTCGTGCTGCCTCATCGCGCTGACCAATGGTTCCGTGGTCAAGATTCCCGAAAGCCCGCTCATCCTGCCCTCGGTCACCATCCAGGGCATCTGCGCCATCCTGCGCGAATCCGGGATTACGGTCGACGAGCGTGACATGACCTACGGCGAACTCATGGCCCGGGCCGAAGCCGGGGAAATCGCGGCCATCGCCTCCATCGGCACGGCGGGCATCCTGAACCGCGCCGAGCGGCTGGTCATGGTCGATGAAAACAACGCGCCCTGCGCCCAGATGCGCGCCCAGACGGAGCACCCCTTGTACCAGGCCTTGGGCCGCGCCCGGCAGACATACTGGGACATCTACCAGGACAAGGCCCCGGTGCCACAGGGAATGGTCCTGCAAAGCTACCTGATTTAGGACATTTCAGAACCAAGTCCGCCAGCCCTGTTGACAACAGGCCCCGGACCCCATATCAGGCTTCCCACGTCAGGGGATGTAGCTCAGCTGGGAGAGCGCTGCGTTCGCAATGCAGAGGCCAGGAGTTCGATCCTCCTCATCTCCACCAGACAGATAAGCAAGGAAGTTAGCTAACTAGTTAACTTCCTTTTTTTATTGCCTAGACGAAAGCGAATCTGCACGACAAAGAAACCCGTAAAAGATTCCTTGAATGCATTAATCCAAGATATTTAATCTTTAAAAAAAACCGATCCTCGCAAATCCTGAAATTGCCAAATTTGTCCCGCACCCCGCCTGTATACACATTCTTGGACAATCCGCCTTCAGAGAAACACATCCAAGGTCTGTGCAAGCTTTTGAATGCCAAGGCACCGTGGCAGAAATAGCGACCGCGATGCTTTCCGCTCCGACGCAACCCGCACCTATGCCGTCTGTTCCAGCAACAAGGTCGTCGGCTATTATTCCTTGGCTGTCGGTAGCGTGGAGCACCGGTTTGCTTCAGGTGCCGTCAAGCGCAACATGCCCCAACCCAACCCGGTCATGATTCTAGCCCGTTGTTCACTGTTTTCACTGAAATAATCGGCGATCGATTGATATTTCGTGAAAATGATGAAACACAATGAAAAAGAATGCCCCTCCGGCATGGGTCTTGAAGCAGTTTTCAAGGCAAGATTCCAGTATCGCTCATGAAAACTGGTTGTCAGGCAGCCATCTCACCCTAACCTTGCGAGTCGCGAATGCCCACTCACCTGTCATCGACGGAAAATCGCCGTGACCAGGAATGCCCGAGCCGGGAAAATGCGTTGCACGACATCCTGATGAACGCGCCCATCGGCTTCTCGACGGCCACGCCGGACGGCAAACTTCTCAGCGCCAATCCTGCACTGGCGAGAATGCTCGGCTATGACTCCCCTGAAGACCTGATCGCCTCGGACCCCGACATCGCGGCCCGGCTCCATGACGCGGCAGGTGCAAAGCATTCGAGAATCGCGGACGGGCCGGAGAATGACGGCGCCCGGGAATTCCAGATTGCGCGCAGGGACGGAGCCATCATCTGGGTGTCCGGAAAGACCGGAATCCTGCGCGATGCCGAAGGCCGGATCTCGCACACCCAAAGCTTCACCACCGACATCACCGAGCGCAAGCGCATGGAAACGGAACTTGAGGCCAGGGAAAAGAACACCTCCATGCTCGTCGACAGCCTCCCCGGCATGGCCTTTCGCCGCCGCAACGACGCGGAACTGAACATGGAGTTCGTCTCGGACGGCTGCCTCGGACTGACCGGCTACAGCGCCGAAGAGCTGCTGCACAGCAAACGTCTCTCATTCACCGACCTCATTCTCCCGGAATACCAGCACAATGTCCGAAAAAAATGGACTGAGGGCATCCAAAAGCTCGCCCCGATCCAGCTCGAATTCGAGATCATGACCGCCGACGGACAGCCCAAATGGGTCTGGGAAGTGGGCATTCCCGTGCAGGGTCAAAACGGCGAAGTCAGGACCCTCGAAGGATTGATTGTCGACATCACGCCACGCAAGCTCGCGGAAAAAAACTCGCTTTTGCGCGAAAAGGCCCTGGAGCTTGCGGCCGGGACCTCTCTTGAGCTTCTCCTTGAACCCGATCTTGAGCAATCCATGGCCAAAGTCCTGGCACGCCTGGGCCAGGGCACGGACACGGACCGGGTCTATATATTCAAAAACCAGCAGCAGCCCGATTCAGGCGCAGTGCTGACCAGTCAGCTCTACGAATGGACACGACCCGGAATCCCGACCCAGCTCGACAATCCGGACCTCCAGAATCTGCCCATGAGCGACCTGACGCCCCGCTGGCTGACCGAGATGCGCGCCGGACGCGCCATCAGGGGACTGGTCCGCGACTTTCCGGCTGACGAAAAAGAAATTCTCGAACCGCAGGGCATCATCAGCATCCTGGTGGTCCCCATCCAGCTGCACGGCACGCTGTGGGGATTTCTCGGCTTCGATTCGGTTCGCGCACCGCGCTCCTGGACGCCCATCGAGGAGCATGTCCTGAACATCGTCTCGGCCAGCCTTGGCGCGGCCATCGCCCGCAGGCTGGCCCAGGAAGAGCTGGCGAGCAGCAACCGGACGCTCATGACCATCCTCGACAGCCTGCCCGTGGACGTCTACGTGTCCGACCTGACCAGCTACCGCATCCTGTTCATGAATCAGAACATTAAGAACAGCTTCGGGCGCGACTGCACCGGCGAGCTCTGCCACGAAGCGTTCAACCACGAATCCGCGCCCTGTGGCCACTGCACGAACGGCAGGCTGCTGGACGAACACGGTCGCCCCCGGGGAGTCATCGCCTGGGAATGTTTCAACCCCGTGACCGGCAAATGGTACAGAAACTTCGATCAGGTCATCCCCTGGACCGACGGACGCCTCGTGCGCATCGAAATCGCCATGGACATGAGCGACCGCAAGCGGGCCGAAGAGGAAATCCTTCGGGCCCGGGATCTGGCCGAAGCCGCCAACTGCGCCAAGTCCGAATTTCTGGCCAACATGAGCCACGAGATCCGCACGCCCTTGAACGGCGTCATGGGCATGCTCCAGCTCCTGCAACTCACCAAGCTCGACCCCATCCAGGAAGACTACACGGACACCGCGATCCATTCCTGCAACCGGCTGGTGCGGCTCCTGACCGACATCCTTGATCTCTCGCGCATCGAGGCGGGCAAGCTCAGCATCCAGAGTGCGCCCCTGGAACTGTCCGAAGTGCTGCGCCAGACCGGGGACCTCTTCTCGCCCACGGCCAGGGAAAAAGGGCTGGCCCTTCGCTTCCTGATCGACCAGGCCATCCCCCGCCAGCTCCTTGGAGACGCGACGCGTCTGCAGCAGGTCCTTGGCAACATGGTCGGCAACTCCCTCAAATTCACTCCGGCCGGCAGCGTGACCGTCGAAGCCTCTCTTCTGCCTGCGCTGCATGACGGACAATGCCGGGTGCTCTTCTCCGTGGCCGACTCTGGCATCGGCATCCCCGACGACAAGCTGAGCAGCCTTTTCCAGCCATTCTCCCAGGTCACGGAAGGGTACACCCGCAGCTATCAGGGCGCGGGCCTCGGCCTGTCCATCTGCAAGCGCCTCGTGTCCTTCATGGGCGGCAACATCTCTGTTGTCAGCGAACTTGCGGTGGGCACGACCATGTATTTCAGCGTCACCTTCGCCCTGGGATCAGAAAAATCCGAACCCGTCCCGGGGCGCGAATCCTTTTTTGCCCCTGCCCTGGACGGCTTGAGTGTGCTCATGGCCGAAGACGACCATTTCAGCGGCATCCTCGGCGTCAAGCTCCTTGGCGCTTTCGGAGCCACGGTCAGGCACGTGCAGAACGGAAAGCAGGCTCTTGAGGCCCTCGCGAGCGAGCCCTACGATCTTGTGCTCATGGACGTGCAGATGCCGGTCATGGACGGTGTCGAGGCAACGCAGTCCATCCGCCGGGGCCTGGTCGGCGATCAGGTGAAAGACATTCCCATCATCGCCATGACGTCCTATGCCATGGACGGGGACCGGGAAAAATTCCTCGACGCGGGCATGAACGCCTATGTGTCCAAACCTGTCGACATCAAGGACCTGATGCACGCCATCTCCGAGATGCTGCGCAGGGAGAGCGCGAAGAAGCCGCTCAAAACGAAGGTCGGCCCCTGAGCCCTTCCCGCCCTCCGGGCCATTGTCAGGGAAACCATGATCCCGCCCACGAAGCCCCGCGCGTATTGCGGCACACAACATAGTGTGACAGGAAAAATTATGCGCCGCATAATCATGACCATCATCATGCTGTCACTCATCACGCTGATCTCTTCCCGCCCCGGCAAGGCCGCGGACGCTCCCGGCGGGAAGATCCTGATCGTGCACAGCTATGACCGCAATTTCGCATGGACCGCCGACATCCATGACGCCCTGGAGCGGATGCTCTCAAAGCGCCGGATCGAACTGCGCACCGTATTCATGGACGCCAACATCAACCGCGACGAGGAAACCCTCACCGCCGTGGGACAAAAAGCGGCCGCGATGATGCGCAGCTTCAGACCGGACGTGGTCATCGCCAGCGACGACGATGCACAGCAGTATTTCGCGGCGCGGTTCGCAGGCGACAGTTCGGCCCCGGCGATTGTCTTCTGCGGAGTCAACCAGGACCCGGCGCGCTACGGCTATCCCGCTCTCAACGTCACGGGAGTCGTAGAGAAACTCGCCTGGCGCGAAAGCCTGAAGCTGCTGCGCCGCCTGTGCCCGGACGTTCGCAGGGTCGCGGTACTCCTGGACTCCAGATCCTCAAGCCTGGCGGCGGTCGGATCGATGCGCACCTCGACCCCGACGGACATCGAAGCCGAATGGATCATTGTCGACACCTATGAAAAATGGCGGGAACTGGTTGACGCCAGCGGTTCAAACCACGACGCCCTTGCCATCATGAACTACCACAGTCTGACCGATGCCGGAGGCCGGGTAGTGCCGGGCCACGAGGTCATGCGCTGGACCCGGAAACACGCGGACCTGCCCTCCGTGGGTTTTTTCGACTACACGGTCGCCGACGGGGCCCTCTGCGGAGTGATCCAGACCGGATTCGAACACGGAACCCTGGCAGCGGGCATGGCCCTGCGCATCCTGGACGGCGAGCGCGCCGGGAACATTCCCATCGTCAGTACAACGCGAGGCCTGACCATGTTCAACCTGAACATGGCCAGAAAACTGCGCATCGACATCCCCGAGGCTCTCCTTCAGGAGGCTGCGGCACTTGTGGAATAAAGCCTTCTACCTGCTGACCGTGATGCTGCTGACCCTGAGCGTTCCCTGCGCGCAAGGCCAAAGCGCCCCCGACATCCTGGTCATTCACTCCTACAATCCGGGGCTGAGCTGGACCGACGACATACACCAGGGCATCGTCGAGACCCTCGCCTCCTCCAAAACACCCTGTTCGCTCAGCACCGAGTACCTCGACGCCAAGCGTTATCCGCAGGAAAACATGCTCAAGATGCAAACGGAGTTGATCGCCACCCACGTGCGCGGCCATGCCGTGGATGCGGTGATCGTCTCCGACGACGCGGCTTTCGGGTTCGTGCTGCAAAACCGCGAAGAGCTCTTTGCGGGCGTGCCCATAATCTTCTGCGGCGTGAACAACTTCCAGCCGGAAATGCTCGGCGGCGCGGAGGGCATCACCGGCGTGTCGGAAATAATCTCCGTGCGCGAGACCCTTGACGCAGCCCTGGCCCTGCACCCCGACACGCGCAACGTGGTCATCATCGGAGGTTCCCTGTCCAGCACGGACAGATCGAACCGCAGCCGGTTTCTGCATCTCATGCCCTCCTATGCCGGGCGACTGCGCTTCCACTTCTGGCAGGACATCCCCACTCCCGTCCTGCTGGAAAAGGTCGCAACCCTAAGCCCGAAAACACTTGTCTTCCTGGCCAACGCCATCGCCGGCCCGGATGGCCGCATGCTTGATTTCGGTCCCAGCGCGGCCTTGATACGGGCCAACACGCAGAGCCCCCTCTACGGATTCTGGGATTTTTTCCTGGGACACGGCATCGTCGGCGGCAAACTGGTCAATGGAGCCGAACACGGCAGAATCGCGGCCCGCATGGCCTTGCAGATCCTGGACGGAACCGCGCCTTCGGACCTGCCCGTAGTCCGGGAAGTGGCCAACCGGTTCTTCTTCGACTACCGGGAGCTGTCCCGCTTCAACCTGGATGAAAAGGTCTTGCCTGAAGGTTCCGTCGTCACGCATCGGCCTCTGAGCATCTTCGAGGCCAACAAGCGGCTTTTCCTGATCTTCGGCAGCATCGTCATCGCCCTGCTCGTCATCATCATTTCCCTGACCCTGGTCGCGCACATCCGCAAGCAGACTCTTCTGGAACTGCAATCCGCCAGGCGCAAGGCCGATGAAGCCAACGAGGCCAAAAGCCTTTTTCTTGCACACATGAGCCACGAAATCCGCACGCCCCTGACCGGGATCATGGGCCTGGCCGAACTGGCCCTGGGCAATCCCGGGAGCCCGAGCGTGCAGGAATATCTGGCCCTCATCCGCCAGTCCGGCCAGAACCTGCTGCACATCATCAACGACATCCTCGATTTCTCCAAGGTCGAAGCCGGAAAAATCGATCTGCAAAACACCCCTTTCAACCCCAGAAGCATGCTGGAAGGCACCTTCGCCTTCTTCAATAGCGGCCTGCGGGAAAAAGGCGTCACCCTGTCGCTTGTCCTTACCGAGGCACTGCCCGAGGCGGTGCTCGGCGATGAAAACAGAATCCGCCAAATCTTTTTCAATCTGGTGGGAAACGCCGTCAAATTCACCGAAAACGGAAAAATAGAATTGCGTCTGACAGGGGTGACTCTCAAGGAGAAAAGCGCCCGCATGATGCTTGATTTTGAAATATCGGACACCGGATGCGGCATCCCCGAAAGCAAGTTGGACAGCATCTTCGAGCGCTTCACCCAGGCCGCGCGGTTTCCGACCAGGACATATCAGGGCACAGGGCTGGGCCTGGCCATCGTCAAGCAGCTCATCGAAGCCATGGGCGGCTCCATCGCGGTGCAGAGCACGGAAGGGGCCGGAACCACCTTCTTCTTCAGCATCCCGGTCGAAAGGACGCTGTCGGAAGAAGCGAAGCAGGGCACGGGGCAGGATGACGGCCCCTCCGTACATGGGCTCTCCGTGCTGGTCGTCGAAGACAATCCCATCAATCGGCTTTTCCTGCAAAAATCCCTGGAAAAACTCGGACACCGGGTCATCTGCGCCACCAACGGCCAGGAAGCCCTTGATCATCTTGAAACGGCCACCGTGGATTGCGTGCTCATGGACATCCAGATGCCGGTCATGGACGGGAGCCTGGCCACGCGCCATATCCGGGACAGATTCGGACGAGACCTGCCCGTCATCGCGCTCACGGCCCATGCCCTTCAGGGGGACAGGGAAAAATACCTGGAGGACGGATTTGACGAATACCTGGCCAAACCCATCTCCATCGAGGATCTCAACAGGGTCATCGCGCACGCATGTGGCAAGAAATCACTTTAAGCGACCGGCCTCGCACGCCTGAGAGCCGACCCATGCCGATGTTTCATGCACCGGCATCATAATACCGGTCATCAACTGCACGCCACGAACCGTGGCGGATATTTTCTCTTTGCAGAACAAAAAAAGCGCGATATTTCGCAAAAAGTTCCTGCCACAAAGGCTTCCCGACAAAACTTCAGCCAGGTAAAGCAGTTCATGCGGCCCAAGATCAGAACCGGCTATCCCGTCACCATCCATGGCCAGGCCTTCACCAAGGTCGGCATCGTCTGCGACGCTTCAGCCTACGACACGCGAGACACCCTGGAAGTGGTCTATGTGGACGCGGCCTTCAAGGCGCGGCGCACCCTGGTCGTCTGGCGGAATGACCGCTTCGAGTGGAGCGAGCCGTCCTACCCGGGCGTCAACGTCGAAAACGATCCCGATTACGATCTCTACGTGACCACGGTCAAGAACGGCCGCTACTGATCCCTCTGCTCCAGGCGGCAACGCTGTTCATAGTACGCGCCCACCCCGCCCATGTCCGTCTCCACGAACCCGATGATACGGTTCACCCCTCCGCCCAGTTTGCCCCACGGCCCACGCCGGTAGACCACGCAGTCCGGGTGCATGGACTCGTCCGCCGCGAACAGCACCTCAAGCCGCCCCAGTTCCGTAACCAGCCACCCCGCCCCGGGCGTGACGCCAAGGCGCTCCAGGGTGCGCGGATGCACCGTCACCACCGGGCTTTCGCCCTGCTCTTCGGGCGGAATCTGGGAATGGACAAAACGGCGGTTGATCAGCGTCAGAAGCTGCAGCGGATAGGCTTGCGTCGCCGCCACCGGCGGGTCCAGACGGGGAGGCAGGTGGTAGAGGCGGTCCTCGTGCCCGAAACGCAGGTCCTCAAAGGCCACGGCCGGATGGGTCGAGCGGACGTATCCCGTGCGGCGCAGTTCTTCCAGGCTGGTCTCAAGGGCCGCAGAATCGAGCGCCCGGCGCAAGGCTTCCTCGGGCTCGGGCAGAATCACGGGAGGGGATAGCCTTGCGCCCAGCTCGGACAGGATCCGGTAATCCGTACGCACACCCTGGGGCGGCTCCACGGCCTTGGCGCTCCACTGAACATATTCATGCAAAAATGAGCCAACGACATCCTCCTGTTCGAGCATGAGCGCAACAGGCAGGACCAGATCCGCGACCTCGGCCGTGTCGGTCATGAAAGCGTCGGCCACCACGACGAAATCGAGCCCATCGAGGGCCCGGGCCACCTCGCCCGCTTCCGGGAACTGGTTGGCCGGGTTGATGCACTCCACCCAGGCCATGCGCACGGGCGGATCGGCACGGCGAAGCTCCCGGGCCAGATCGGGCATGAGCAGGGTCCGGCCATAGGCCGTCTTCGCCTTCCAGGGCAGAGTGAGATTGGCCATGGAGCTCAGGCCGAAATAGGCCCCGCCGCCGCTTTTGCCCACTTGGCCCGAGAGCATGGCCAGGGCGTTGATGAAGCGCACGTTCTGGCCCCCGAAACGATAGCGTTGCAGCCCCCAGCCCAGAAGTGTCGCCACGGGCGCAGGCCCGGCGTAATGGTCCGCCAGCAGCGCCACGTCCTCGGGCCGCGCCCCGCACCACTCCAAAAGTCCTAGTCCGGCTTCGGCCAGCAGACCCTCAAAGCTCGCCGGATCATGGCAGCCGGCCGCCACCTCCGGCGCGATGCCCTTGCGGCGCAGCACCTCGCGCAGCACGGCCGCGGCCAGGAAGCGGTCCGTTCCGGGTTTTACGCGCACGAAATGATCCGTGAAGCCCTGCGCCGTGTCCGCTCCCGGAGCGATGGTCACCACGGGCACGCCCTTCTTGCGCAGGGCCCGGACCATGGCCGCCATGTGCACGGAACCCCGGGCCAGATCGCGGCCCCAGTTGATGAGCGCCGAAGTGTTCAGGATGTCGGAAACATCGTTGGTGCGCAGGCAGCCGAAATCCTTCATGCAGGCCTCTATCCCGGCCTCGTCGCACAACGACCCATGCAGGCCAGTGGCGCCGAGAGTGCGAAAGAAGAGGTTCGAAAGCGCCTTGACCACGCCCCGGTTGCCCGACCCGCGCACATGCAGGATGGAGCGGGGCTCATCCCGGTACAGGGCGATCTTCTCGGCGCACAGTCCAAGCGCCTCATCCCAGCCTATGTCCTGCCAACGCCCTCCGACCTTGAGCCGGGGAGAACGCAGGCGATGCGGGCTGGTCAGGCGCCTGCGATGCACGTCGAGCTTGGAACAGGCAAAGCCCCGCGTGAAGGGGTGATCCGGGTTGCCGCGCAGGCGTGGGCCATCTTCCCCGTTTTCGGCCAGCAGGGAACAGGCATCAGGACAATCAAGGGTGCATGCGGTGATAATCATGTATTCTCCCAGGGAACAAGCTAAGCATGGACTCCCCGTCTGTGTTTTCATTTATCGGTGACAGTACTAACGCCGACGTTGACGGAAGCCAATACGGGAGGCAATGGTTCATGCATGTCAAACCTTCCCAATCCCCGCCCCCTGGGCCCGGGCCGCCTCGAAGTCCTGGGCCGCGCAGTCTCCGAGCCAAGCCACGGCACGCCCCTCTACCTGGATCGCATTTCGGCCGGATTTCCATCCCCGGCCGATGACTATATTGAGACAGCCCTCGACCTGAACACATATCTGATCCGCAACCCCGCCGCCACATTCATGGTCAAGGTCAGCGGAGATTCCATGACCGGCGCGAGCATAAACGATGGAGATGTCCTGGTCGTGGACCGCTCCGAACAGCCCGCCCACGGCAAAATCGTGGTCGCGGTGCTGGATGGCGAACTCACGGTCAAGCGTCTGGTCATGAAGGACGGGCGGACCATGCTCGCCCCGGAAAACCCCTGCTACAAGCCCATCGCCGTGACCGAGGAGCAGGAATTGCACGTTTGGGGCGTGGTCTCGGGCGTGGTCCGGAAGCTCTAGATGCGCGACTTCTACCTCATGGTCGACTGCAACAACTTCTACGCGTCCTGCGAACGGGTCTTCGCCCCCCGGCTGGAAGGAAAGCCCGTGGTCGTGCTCTCCAACAACGACGGGTGCGTCATCGCCCGCTCCCAGGAGGCCAAGGCCCTGGGCATCGTCATGGGCGAACCGGCCTACAAGCGGGAGACGTTTTTCGCCCGCAACGGCGTGCACGTCTTCTCTTCCAACTACGCCCTCTACGGAGACATGTCCGCGCGGGTCATGCAGACTCTGGCCGGCTTTGCGGAGGAAACGGAAGTCTATTCCATCGACGAATGCTTTCTGCTGCTGCGGGGCCTTGGCACCTCGTCCCTGCTGGAAACGGCCCGCGAGATCCGGCGCACGGTGCGGAAATGGACCGGCATTCCGGTCTGCGTCGGTCTGGCCCGTACCAAGACCCTGGCCAAGATCGCCAACCGGCTGGCCAAAAAGGCAGATGGCGACGGCGTGCGTCTGCTGGAGGACGAGGCGGATATCGACAGGATTCTTGGCGACATGGACACGGGCGACATCTGGGGCATCGGCCGCAAAAGCGCGCTCCGTCTCAGCTCCTGCGGGGTGCATACAGCCCTAGACCTGAAAAACCAGGCCGATGACTGGATTCGCCGTCAACTGACCGTGACCGGCCTGCGCACGGCGCTGGAACTGCGCCAGATCCCGTGCATCGCCCTGGAGGACACCCCGCCCCCGGCCCGGTCGCTGGTCTGCTCACGCTCTTTCGGCACGCGCATAGAAAGCCTGGAGAGTCTGGAAGAGGCGGTCTCGGCCTACGTGCAGCGGGCCGCCGAGAAACTGCGCCGCAAGGGGCTTGTGGCCGCGGCCGTGCAGGTCTTTCTCGAAACCAACCGCTTTCAGCCCGGTCCCCGGTACGCGGGGAGCCGATGCCGCGCCCTGGCCGCGCCCACGGCCGACACCCTCGATCTGCATGGCCCGGCGCTGGAAATTCTGCGCGACATCCACAAGCCGGGCTACAAATACCAGAAGGCGGGGGTGATCCTCCTTGATCTTTCCCCGGCGGGCAATCGCCAGCTCTCCTTCCTGGAGCCCCACGGCGAGGAAAAAACCCGCCGCGACGCCCTCATGCGGGTCATGGACCGGATCAACACCGTCCACGGCCGGGGCTCCCTGACCCTGGCCGCCTCGGGTCTGGGCAAAAAGAGCTGGCACATGCGCCAGGAGCGGCGTTCCCCCTGTTACACCACGTCCTGGGCCGAGCTGCCGCTGGTCAGATAACCCTTTTTCCCCGCAAGGACCGCCATGCGTTTTGGACTCTGTTGTCTTTTCCTGGCCCAAGAAATTTCCTTCCGCACCACCACAGCCAAGGTTCTGTCCGCCATGGAGCGCAAGAAGGCCCTGGAAAAGGTCTCGGACATCTGCCTGCACAACGCGGACAACCTGCTCCTGGCCGTGCAGGCGGCGCAGCGGCTTGGCATCGGCGCATTCCGCATCATGTCGCCCCTGTTCCCGCGCATGACTCACCCCGAGGTGGGCTACGCACTTGAGGATCTGCCCCGGGCCGAAACAATCTCCACGCGCCTGTCCGCCACCAGGAAGTTCGCGGTGGAGCACGACATCCGCCTGAGCTTTCACCCGGACCAGTTCGTGGTCCTGTCCTCCCCCCATGCCCACGTGGTCGAGAACTCGGTACGCGAGCTGGAATATCACGCCTTTCTGGCCGAACTGGTCGGAGCGGACGTCATCAACATTCACGGCGGCGGCACCTACGGCGACAAGCCCGCCGCCCTGGCCCGCTTCGCCGAAGTGTTCAGGCGCCTGCCCGAAAACGTGGCCACGCGACTCTCCGTGGAAAACGACGACGCGAGCTACACCGTGACCGACCTTTTGCCCATGTGCATGGAACTGGGGCTGCCGCTGATCCATGACGTGCATCACCACCGCTGCAACCCCGACGGCCTGGACGAATGCGAAGCCACCGATCTCGCGGCGGCGACCTGGCGCGGCCGGGAACCCTACGTCCACATATCCTCCCCGCGCGAAGGCTGGCAGGGCAATCCCAAACCCCACGCGGACTATATCGACGAGAACGACTTTCCCCGGTGCTGGCTGGGCCGGTCCATGACCGTGGACGTCGAGGCCAAGGCCAAGGAACTGGCCGTGGTCAGAATCATGCAGGCCATGAACGGACGGCAATGATTCTTTTGTCATGGATATATGGACAAGGCCCGGAACCTGTCTTATCTGCCTGATGCTTTCCAGATTTTTTTGGGAGGAATTGTCATGATCAACAAAAGAAAATCACCGCGCAAGGCCAGCCTGGAACGTTGCCGTGTCGAACTGTACTCGTCGGCCAAAGGCCCGTTCGAATCCCGCGTCGTCAACTACAGCGACACCGGCCTCATGATCGAAATGGATCATCCTCTGACCAAGGGAGAGCCTGTGAAAATACTCTTCCGCCCCGGGGACGAAACCGCACGGAGAATCGGCGAAAACTACTGCATGGGCATGGTCCGCTGGTGCGCACCCCAGGACGGCCTGTATTCGAGCAGGTACGGGGTGGGTCTTGAAATGGCGCAAGCCTCGGCCCGCGGAAAGGCCTCCAGGGCGGCCTGAACCGGCCCTGTTCCTGATCGTGAAAGACGAAATTTCAAAAGACCGAATTTCGGCCTGTAATTCTTTTTTAGCCCGCACCAATCCGATTCGGAACCTTTCCCCTACAGCACACAAGCATCAAAGCCGCCCATGACCACACGGGGCGGCTTTTTTGATCCGCCGGCCGTCACTGCTTCCAAAAAAGACCTCGAACCTGCTGAAATCGCGCCTGAACTCCAGTTTTTCGAAATTTTCCGCACCTCCTTTACGTCCGGCGAATAATCATCGTATGGTCATGGATATATGTCCTCGACAAATCGACGGAGACAGCCATGATCGAAATCCGGCTGGTGTTGCCAAACAGGCGGGAGTTCCGGCGGGATCTGTATCGCCCCGGCATCATCTCCCTATCGAGAATTCTGTGGGGATCGACGGGGGCAGGCCTTTTCATGGCGCTCATCGCCCTGGTCCGCGACGCCACGGGCGTCGGAGTGCTCTACCCGCCGCTGGCCGCGACCTGCTTCATCGGCGCAACCTGCACCTATCTGCGGGTAGCCCGGCCCAAATCGGTCATCGTGGGCCATTTCATCTCCACCGTGGGCGGATTGCTGGGCGTCGCGGCGGGGGAGGCGATGTTTGGCGGCACGAGCCTTGCCATCCCCGTCAAGCTCGGCCTGGCCGTATCCCTCTCGGCCGTGCTCATGCAGGTCCTGGACGCCGACCATCCGCCGGCCGCCGCGACCGCAGCCATTCCGGCCATCCTGCCCCTGCCTGCCTCCACCCTGCTCCTGCCCCTGCACATGGCCTGGGGTGCGGTCCTGGCCGTACTTTTCACCGTGATCTGGAACCGCGTCTGGTTCGAGTGCCCGGCCCCGGACGAAGGCTGCGAGCGTTCCTGGTTCAACCTGCGCATGGACAAACCCGACATCGCAGGGGGCGGGATCTGCCTCCTGGCCACGCTCTGCATGTGCGCCAAGCCTTGGAGCGTGACCACGTATCTTGCCGGACTCTGGATCATGACGGCAGGACTTGCCATTCTTTCCCTGCACCATTTCTTTGGCGCGCGGGTGCTGGTCACGGAGGTGAAAGACACGTGCACGCTCACCACGACGCCGACAACGGACGGGCCCGATCCGATTACCGGGCCGAACACGAAGGAGGAAAAACATGAACAGTAAATGGATTCCCACCGTGTGTTATCAGTGCAAGGCCGAGTGCGCCATCCTGGCCAGGGTGGAGGACGGCGTGCTCAAGGAAATTCGGGGCAACCCCAGGGCCAGGGGCAAGGCCTGCGTCAAGGGCATGGCCGGAGTCTCGCTGGAGTACAGCCCCGACCGCCTGACCCGCCCTTTGAAGCGGGTCGGCAAGCGCGGCGAGGGCAAATTCGAACCCTGCTCATGGGAAGAGGCGCTGCACGCCATCACCAGAAAACTCATGGATCTGCGCGACCGGGGCGAAGCGCACAAACTCACGGCCAGCTTCTTTCCCCACTCCATCACCGACCCGAAGTGGCGCTTCCTGAACGCCTACGGCGGCTTCATCAACACCGCCCTGCCCCACTGCGACTCGGCCAAGATCGTGGCCTGCATCAAGACCATGGGCGGCGTGCCCAATCATCACATTCCCCCGAACTTCGCCTCCGTGCCCAAGGGCGGGGTCATCATTCTCGCCGGCCGCCACGCCATGGGCTGCCTCGATGACGCAGCCATCCCCCGCGACATACTGAACGCCAAAAATCGCGGGGCCGTCCTCGTGGTCATAGACCCCATCTTCACGGCCGATGCGGCCAAAGCCGACTGGTGGATTCCCATCAAACCTTCCGGAGACACGGCCCTGTTCACCGGCATGACCCATCACATCGTCATGAACGGACTCTACGACAAACCGTTCGTGGAAAACTGGATTCGCGAAGGCGACTTCGACAAATTCAGGGACTACCTCGCGGACAAGACTCCGGAGGCCATGAGCGAGATCTGTGACGTTCCGGCCAAGGACATCACAAGGCTGGCCGAAATGTGTGCCTCGGCCCCGTCCGTGGGCGTGGACAGCTTCAAGGGCATCATGCTCGGCCAGGCCCTGGATTTCGGACACGCCTGGACCAATTTCCTGGCCGTGACCGGCAACATCGACAACCCCGGCGGCCAGCCCCTGCCCGACGTGACCCCGCTCTCCCCGGTCCTGCCTGCACCAGCCGGCCCAAGCCTTGGGGACATGGGATGGCACCGCACCGGCCCGGACAGGGACAAGTTCGGCAAATACTCCTTCATCATGGAACCGACCTGGTACGAAGCACAGGCCATCAAGAACGGCGACCTCAAGGTCCTGGTCACGTCCGAATGCAACCCGGCCCTGACCGAGATGGGGCAGGAGGAATGGCGCAAAGCCGTGACCATGACCGACGACAAGGGGCATTATCAGCTTGAGATGCTGGTCAGCTACGAAATCATGCTCTCCGAAACGGCCAGATACGCCGACTATGTACTCCCGGACAAAAGCTACTTCGAGCGCTGGGAACTCCTGTACATGCCCTGGTGGTACAACTTCGGCCACGGCGTTGCCCTGCGTCAGCCGGTGGTCGACGCGCCCGGCGAATGCAGGCACTCCAACGAGGTCTTCATCGAGCTCGGTAAGCGCCTGTGTCCCGAATACTTCGCCTTCAAGGACGACCTGGAATATTACGACATCCAACTGGCGGGCCTTGGCCTGTCGGTGGACAGGCTGCAGGCCATGGGCGGTCTCTGGTCGCCCGGGACCACCGGTTTCCGGAAATATGAGCGCGGCGGCTTCGGCACACCGAGCAAGAAGGTCCATCTCTACTGGGAGGATCTGGAGGACGTGCACCAGGCCTTGCCGCGCGTGGGGCTAGCCCCTGAATACGAGGCCGACACAGGGGAATTCCCCTTCATTCTCATCTCCTACCGGACCATCTTCCACCAGGGCTCGGGCCAGTGGACCCACAACAACCCGCAGTTGCGCGATCCCGTCGGCGGACTCATGGAAAATCCGCTGCTCATCAACACGGCAACCGCCAAGAAGCTCGGTATCGAAGACGGGGCGGTGGTCACCGTGCGCTCCCGCACCGGCCGGATCAAAGTCCGGGCCAAGCGCACCGAACGCATCCGCCCCGACTGCCTGGGCCTGCATCACGGCTTCGGCGCCACCGTCGGCCGGGTGGCGGTGCTTGGCGAAGGAGTCAGCGACAACGTCCTCATTCCCGATTCGGGCATGACGCTCGACTGGCAGGACCTTGTCGGCGGGGAATCGCACGTGTCCACCCGCGTCACCGTGGAACGATGAAGGAGGCAAGCCATGAAACAACTCAGTCTCGCCATTGATCTGGACCGCTGCATCGGTTGCAAGACCTGCGTGGCGGCCTGTCGAAACTACCACGGCCTGGTCGACCACGCCTCGGCCGTGCCCGGCATGATGCCCTATTATCTGCGCGTCGAGAGCGATCGTCAGGGGACCTACCCGGACATCGCCATCCAGTCCTGGGTCATGCCCTGCCAGCACTGCAAAAATGCCGCGTGCATCAAGGCCTGCAAGGCCGAAGCCATCGTCAAGGACACCGAAACCGGCATCGTGCGCATCATGGCCGACAAATGCAAAGGCAGCCGCGACTGCATCGAGGCCTGCCCGTACGGGGTCATCCAGTTCGACGCGGCCAGAAACAAGGCCCACAAGTGCGATCTGTGCTGGGAGCGCGTGCATGTGGGCGAAAAGCCCGTCTGCGCGGAGGTCTGCCTGACCGACGCCATCCGCTTCGGAGAAAAGGAGATCCTGAAGATGGAGCTTCAGGCCGAGGGCAAGGAGATCGTCAAGAAGATGAGCGCCCAGTCCATGATCTACTTCCGCACGCCCGGATAGAAAACGGCTTGAAAACAATACATGAACGGGTCGCATACCGATGGGTGCGACCCGTTCATGCATTGCGCGATCAGGAAGTGAAGCGGTCGTGTTCCCCAATCAAAGTCATGGATCCCCGCCTTCGCGGGGATGACTGAAGGAAGCCGGGCCTACGGGGCGCTCTCGGCCATGAATTCCCCATCTTCGCGGGGATGACGGTCACCCAAAAACTCGGAGAACGCCGAGCTAGTCGAATCCCCCGCCTTCGCGGGGATGACGGGGTGCTGACACGCATGTTGTTTGCGAATGCCGACGTAGGAAAAAAAATCTCGAAACATTCACACTACCTGGAGGTCATCCCCGCGAAGGCGGGGATCCATGCTTCATGCCCGTATTTCTCCGTACACATTGACCCTGCATCGCTTTGGCTTCTATACTGGGCGTTCACGTCGCGCGTCCTCTCCAAGGGAAAGGAGGGGCCGCCCAACCTATTCAAGGACCAAAAATGACCCCTGAACAGCGCCGGGAAATCAAGACGCGCATCGAAAAGCGCATGCAGGAACTCCGGATCACCATCGCCCAACTTGAGGAAACCTCCAAGCCCGTTTCCCTGGACCAACCCATCGGACGGCTGTCACGCATGGATTCCATGGCCAATCAGGCCATCAGCGGCCAGCGCCTGACCGATTCGAAGCGCACGCTGATGCGCCTCGAACGGGCTCTGGACCGAATCGACAACGACAATTTCGGGATCTGCACCGAATGCGGCGAGGACATCGCCGCCGGGCGCCTTCTGATCATGCCCGAAGCCACGCGGTGCGTGGACTGCGCCGAGTAGGCCCGGCATGGCATCCCACCCCGTTCGTCATATCCTGGCCACCAGCCAGACCGTGTGTTTCAACGCCAAGGGGCTCCCCGTGGACTGCGCGGGCAGCGGTCAGGACGGAGAGTTTCGGACCGGACTTGCTTGGCCCGATCCAAGGTTCAGACTGCTGGAAAACCTCCTGGCGCAGGACCTCCTGACGGGCCTCGTCTGGCCCCGCACTGCAAGCATCGGAGACTTCCCCATGTCCTGGCCCGAGGCGCTCTCGGCCGTGGCCCGGATGAACGAGGAACACGCCTTCGGCCATGCCGACTGGCGCCTGCCCAATCGCCGGGAACTTTCAAGCCTGATCAGCTACAACCACCATCGCCCCGCCCTGCCCGCGCAGCATCCGTTCACGGTCAGCCAGACCTGGTACTGGACCTCGACCACGGCCAGCCGCGCGCCGGGCTACGCCTGGCACGTGCACCTGGAGGGTGGACGCATGTTCTACGGCGACAAGACGCGCGACGCCATGGTCTGGCCCGTGCGCGGGGAAAGCCCGCTCCTGACGCGGACCGGGCAGCGAACGTGCCGCGATGTGTCCGGGAATGTCGTGGGCTGCGAGGGGACGGGGCAGGACGCGGAGCTGCTCAAGGGCGCGGCCTGGCCCGAACCGCGCTTTGCGCCGAAGGACGCGGGCGTGCGCGACCTGCTGACGGGACTGCTGTGGACGCGCTCGGCGGACCTGTGCGGGGTGTGTACATGGGAGGAGGCGCTGGAGGCGGCCAGGAGGCACCGCGAAGGCGATCTGCACTGGCGCCTGCCGAACATCCGGGAACTGGAGTCCCTTGTCGACGCCGAGCGGCACGACCCGGCCCTGCCCGCCGGGCATCCCTTCGAGAACCCGCAGGAAGCCTACTGGTCCTCGACCAGCAGCGCCTACTCGCCGGACTGGGCCTACTGCCTGTACCTGCACAAGGGGGCGGTGGGCGTGGGCTTCAAACCCGGGCGCGAGTTCCGGGCCTGGTTCGTGGCCGTCGAATGACGCAGCCCATCTGACTCAAAAATTCAAAATTCGCAGGCCGATCAAAAATGGTGAGATGCAAGGAAGGGAAAAAATTCAGGGCACGCAGTGTATTGCGCATACATAAGCGGTCTGGATTTTTTCGCTGACGCAGCAGATCGCCGTTTTGGGGCGGCCTGCTATTCCGGGATCACGCGCACGGCGCAGACCTTGAACTCCGGAATCCGGGCCAGGGGATCAAGGGCCGGGTTGGTCAGGACGTTGGCCGCGGCTTCGGCGAAGTGGAACGGGATGAAGAGGTGCCCCCTGGCCACCCGGTCCGTGACCTCGGCCCTGACGGAAATCTCCCCCCGCCGGGACGCCACCCGCACCCGCCGCCCATGCGCGATCCCCAGGCGCGCGGCGTCCTCCTGATTCATCTCCACGAAACATTCGGGCACGATGCGATTCAGCCCCTCGCTTTTGCGGGTCATGGTGCCGGTGTGGTAATGCTCAAGCACCCGGCCCGTGCCGAGCACAAAGGGATACATCTCATCCGGCACCTCCGCCGGTGCTTGCGGATGCGTGGGTATGAAGCGCCCCAGGCCCCGGGGAAAGGTCTCACGGTGCAGGATGGGGGTGCCGGGATGGGCCTGGTCCGGGCAGGGCCAGACGATCCCCTCCCGCCTGATGCGCCGGTAATCGATGCCGCCGTAGATGGGGGCGGCCAGGGCGATCTCGCGCATGATCTCCTCGGGACGGTCATAGCCCATGGGTACGCCCAGGCGCGGGCCCAGAAGATTCAGAATGCGCCAGTCCGGAAGCGCCTCTCCCGGGCACGGCACGGCCGCCCGCACACGCTGCACGCGGCGGTCGGTGTTGGTGAAGGTGCCGTCCTTTTCGAGCGCGGACGCGGCCGGCAGGACCACATCGGCAAGCCGCGCGGTCTCGGTCAGGAAGATGTCCTGCACGACCAGAAAATCAAGGGCCGCGAGCCGAGCCTGCGCATGCGACGCGTCCGCGTCCGACAGGGCTGGGTTCTCGCCCATGATGTACATGGCCCGCAGCTCCGGGGAGGCGAACATCTCCGTGGCGGTCAGGCCCGGAGTCTTGGAGAGGGACATCTTCCACAGGCCTTCAATCCGCCCCAGGGCCGCATCGTCGTCCACCCGCCCATACCCGGGCAGAACGCCCGGCAATCCGCCCATGTCGCAGGAGCCCTGCACGTTGTTCTGTCCCCGCAGCGGATTGATCCCCGCTCCCGGCCGGCCCACCTGACCACAGAGCATGGCCAGATTGGCCAGGGCCAGCACCGTGTCCGTGCCGCAGGTGTGCTGGGTGATGCCCATGCAGTACAGGATCGTCGCCGCCCCCGCCCGGGCGTAAAGACGCGCCGCCCGAACAAGGTCGGCGGCCGGAATTCCGGTCGCGGTCTGCACGTATGCCGGAGTATAGACGGCCAGGGCCTCGCGCAACTCCTCGGACCCTTCGGTCCTGCGATCTATGAAGTCACGGTTTTCCAGACCCTCGCTCAAAATGACGTGCATGAGGCCGTTGATCCAGGCGATGTCGGTGCCGGGTCTGGGCCGCAGCCAGAGATCGGCGTGGCGGGTCAGGCCGATCTCGCGCGGGTCCGCGACCACGAGCGTGGCGCCTGAGCGGGCGGCGCGCTTGATGCGACTTGAGAACACGGGGTGCGTTTCGGTGGTGTTGGAGCCGGTGACCAGGATCACCTCGGCGTTGACCACATCGGCCATGACATTGGTCGGCGAGGCGCTGCCAAAGGCCTGCACCAGCGCCTCCAGGGAGGAGGCATGGCACAGCCGCGCGCAGTGATCCACGTTGTTGGTGCCCATGCAGCGCGCCAGCTTCTGGAAGAGATAGTTCTCCTCGTTGGTGCAGCGGGCCGAGGCCAGAAAACCCAGGCTGCGCGGTCCATGCTCCTCGCGCAGGGCCAGAAGACGCGAAGCCACCAGATCAAGGGCTTCGTCCCAGCCGGCCGGGACAAGCTCGCCGTCGCGGCGGATCAGCGGAGCCCTCAGGCGCTCGGGATGCGCGGTGAAATCCAGGGCAAAACGGCCCTTCACGCAGAGGCTGCCCTCGTTGTGCCCGTCCATGGCGCCCAGCACATGCTGGATGCGCCCGTCCTTCACATGCACATCCATCTGACAGCCCACGCCGCAATACGGACAGGTGGTGCGTACCGGACGCGTCTCGCACAGCCGGGCCTTGCCGCGCGCATCATGAATGCTCAGCGCACCCACCGGGCAGACCTGCAGGCATTCGCCGCAAAAAACGCAGTCCGACTCGCCCAGGGTGGAGTCGCAACCGGCCACGATCTTGGTGGCGGCCCCGCGATAACCGTAATCGATGGCCTCGTTGACCTGCACCTCGTTGCAGGCCTGCACGCAGCGGCCGCACAGGATGCATTTGGAAAAATCGCGCACAATGAACGGATTGCCGGTCTCGGGGCGATGGCGCGGTTTGGGCCGCCCGAAGGTGCCGGTGCCAACCCCGTAACGGAACGCGAGGCTTTGCAGAACGCAGTCTCCCGCCGCCGGGCAGAGCAGGCAGTCATGGTTTCCAGAGTCGAGCATGAGGCGCAGAATGGTCTTTCGGGCGCGGAGCACACGGTCGGAGTCGGTGCCGACAATCATGCCCTCGGCTGCCGGAGCCGCACAGGATGCGACCAGGGTGCGCGCCCCCCGGACCTCCACCACGCAGATGCGGCAGGCTCCGGTGGGCGTGCAGTTCGGCAGGTGGCACAGGGTCGGTATGAATATGCCATGCGCCGTGGCCACCTCCAGAATGGTCTGGCCGGGAGTGAAGGTGCAGGTGATGTCGTTGATGGTCAGTTCCATGGCGCTCCCGTCATTCGATGCAGTCAAAGGGACAGGCCTGGAAACACGCCAGGCATCGCACGCATTTTTCCCGGTCGATGCGCGCGACCTGCTTCTTGGCCCAGATCACGGCCCCGGCCGGGCACGCCTTGTGACACAGCCCGCACTTGCGGCACAGATCCTCCCGGACCTCGAACCTGAGCAGGGCCACGCAGCGCTTGGCAGGGCAGCGCCTTTCGTTGATGTGCGCCTCGAACTCGTCCCGGAAGTGGCGCAGGGCCGAAAGGATCGGATTGGACGCGGTCTGGCCCAGACCGCACAGGGAGGCGTCGGTGATGACCGCGGCCAGGTCCTCCAGGATTCGCAGGTCCCCGGGGACGCCCTTGCCCTCGCAGATGCGGGTCAGGATTTCGAGCTGACGCCTGGTCCCCTCCCGGCAGGGCGTGCACTTGCCACAGGACTCGTCCTGGATGAAGTCCATGAAGAAGCGGGCCATGTCGACCATGCAGGTGCGGTCGTCCATGACGATGACCCCGCCCGACCCCATGATGGCCCCGGCCTGGCTGATGGCCTCGTAGTCCACGGGCGTGTCCAGCAGGTGCGCCGGGATGCTCCCGCCCGAAGGCCCGCCGAGCTGCACGGCCTTGCATTTGCGCTTGCCCGGCACCCCGCCGCCGATGTCGTTGACCAGCACGGACAGAGGCGTGCCCATGTCCACCTCGACCAGCCCGATGTTGTTCACGTCGCCGGACAGGGCAAAAACCTTCGTGCCCTTGCTGCCCTCGGTGCCTACGCTCGCGTAGTGCGCCCCGCCAAGACGGATGATGCGGCTGACATTGGCCAGGGTCTCGACGTTGTTGAGGATGGTCGGCTTGCCCCACAGCCCCTTCTGCGCCGGGAACGGCGGCCGGGGGACGGGCATGCCGCGCTTTCCCTCAATGGAACGCATGAGCGCCGTCTCCTCGCCGCAGACGAAGGCGCCCGCGCCCTGGTAGATCTCGAGGTCGAAGGAGAAACCGCTGCCCAGGATGTTTTCGCCCAGCAACCCCAGTTCCCGGGCCTGGCCGATGGCTATGGTCAGGCGCTTGATGGCGAGGGGATATTCGGAGCGGCAGTAGATGTAGCCCTGGCGGGAACCGATGGCCACGGCCGCGACGAGCATGCCTTCGAGAACGGCGTGCGGGTCGGACTCGAGGATGGAGCGGTCCATGAACGCGCCGGGATCGCCCTCGTCGGCGTTGCAGAGCACGTACTTGAGGTCGCCGGGCGAGGCGGCCGCGAACTTCCATTTCAGGCCAGTGGGAAAACCGGCCCCGCCGCGTCCGCGCAGGCCGGAAGCGCGCATTTCCTCGACGATGCCTGCCGGGTCCATGTCGAAAAGGGCCTTGGCCAGCCCCTGGTATCCGTCATGGGCGATGGCGTGGCCGATGTTCTCGGGGTCGATGCGGCCCTTGTTGCGCAGGGTCCGGGGCCGTTGCAGGGCGAAAAAGGGGATCTCGTCCATGGAGGCCACGGCCTTGCCCTTCGGGTCCCGGTACAGCAGGCGCTCCACGGGCTCGCCCCCGGCCGAGACGACCACGTCGGCGGCATCCTCCACGCGCACCTTGCAGTACAAAATGCCGCCGGGCTGCATGACGACCACCGGGCCCAGGGCGCAGAAGCCGTTGCAGCCCGTCTCGACGACCTGCACCCCACCGCCCTGCCGCGCGGCCTCATCCCGCAGGGCCTCGATGAGCGGGATGGAGCCCGTGGCGTGGCAGCCCGTACCGCTGCAGCAGAATATGCGCGGAGCGGCCGTCTTCAGAAGTTCCCGCTCCCGGTCCCGCAATGCCGTCAGACCCGCTCGGTCAAGCTTCATGGCCGGGGTCATTTGTATTCCTCCAGAATGGCGCAGGCCGAATCGGGCGTGACCCCGCCGTGGGTGTCGCGGTCCACGACCATGACCGGCGCCAGCCCGCAGGCGCCCAGACAGCGCACCGGCTCAAGGCTGAAGCGCCCGCTTTCGCACGAGCCCCCGGCCTTGACCCCGAAACGGTGTTCGACCCGGTCCAGAACCTCCCGCACCCCGCGTACATAACAGGCCGTTCCGGTGCAGACGCGCACCGTGTGGCGGCCCTTGGGCTTGAGGGAAAAAGTCGAATAAAAGGAGACGACTCCGTAAACCTTGGACACAGGCAGCTCCATCCCGTCTGCGATATGCCGGATGAGTTCGAGCGGAAAATATCCGGCGATATCCTGACAGAGCCGCAGGACCGTGATGAGGGAGCCTGGGATGTCGCGGTGTTCGGCTATGAAGGCGTCTGCCTTGGCGAGTTGTTCCGGGGTGAGTGAGGTCAATAGGGTCACGCTTTTGCTGAAGTGGAATGGGTACGTACGCCCGCAAGCATAATGCAGGGGGCGGCAATGCGCAAATCGGTTCTGCTGGCCCAAGGCGCGGGGCTGGACGGAAATGGGCGAAATGGACTTTCCGGGCGGGATGGACCAAGGGATGGGAATGACGCCATGGCTTCGACCCTGGCTTGGAGAAAACACGCATGAGCACGAACGCCGACAATTCCTCTGACCCGAGCCCAGCTCCCCGGACGCATTCGGAAAAACCGGACATGCCGTTCATCGATCCGGATTCCCATCCGGCCATGATCCGCCATGGCCTGAAAACCGGCATCGCCGCCGTGCTGGCCTATGGCGCGGCATACCTGCTCGATCTGAAATTCGGGTACTGGGCGGCATTATCCGCCGTCATCGTCATGCAGGTCTATGTCGCCGACTCCGTGCAAATGTGCCTGTACCGCTTCTCCGGTACGGCCGTCGGGGCCGTCATCGGACTGGCGGCCATCCTGATCTTTCCCCAGACGCAACCCATGACCGTTCTGGCCCTTTTCCTCTCGGTGACTTTCTGCGCATACATGACGCGCTACAACGCCAGATACCGCATGGCGGCCATCACCGTCTGCGTCGTCGTCCTGGCCGGGTATGACCAGGACGACCGCATCGTCTTCGGCATGCTCCGCGTCGTGGAGATCGGCGTGGGCGTGGCCGCGGCCTTCCTGGTCAGCATCGCCCTGTGGCCGGTGCGCGCGGGCACCGCCCTCAAGGCCAGGCTCATGATGCGCTTCGGAGACTGCGCCAGGCATTACGAAGCCATCATGAACGCCTTCCTGGCCATGCAGTCCGGGCTCGACCCCAACCTTCTGGACCAGTTCCAGACCGATATCATGGAAGACCGCGCCCTCTTCCAGAAGGTGCTGCGCCATGAGCGACGGATGTACCACGAGGATACCGACCTTTTGGGCCTCAAGGTCCGCACGCTTGAAAAATGCCACGCACACTTGCAAACCATGCTCCAGGCCCTGAACAACGAGCAGGGACAGGGCTACGAGATCCTCATGGACCGGGAACTGCGCGAGCTCGCCTCCGTCACGGTGGAGAGCATGCGGGACATCGCTTCCGGCCGGACGCCGCAAACGGATTTGCTGGCAAAGGGTCTAAGCGAGTCCGAAACGAGACTGCGTGAACTGCGCAAGGAAGGGGCGACCAGACGCTTTCATCTGCAAAAGCTCGTGCAGTTCTTCGCCTTCTACCACAGCGCCCAATCCATGGGCAGGGACCTTCTTCTTTACGGCCAAAACCCCTTGTTTTCTGCCCAGACCGCATGACATGGCTTGCTGTTTGCGTTATGTCTCGGATACGGTGGCATCGCGTTGCCAGCGCAAAAGTTGACGATGCATGGGAACAGATTTATATTTAAAAATCAGCCAAAAACATCAGCCTCAAAGGAAGGCATCACCATGAAAAAATTCTTTATGATCGCATTGATCGTCGTGTTCGCAGCGACCGGCTGCGCCACCATGGACCAGCAGTCCAAGACCACCAAGGGCGCCGTGTACGGTGCGGGCGGAGGCGCTGTCGCCGGCGCGGTATTGGGCGGTATCATCGGCCGCGATGCCAAGGGCGCGGCCATCGGCGCCGCTGCCGGAGCAGCCATCGGCGGCCTGACCGGGGCCGGAGTCGGACGCATGATGGATAACCAGGAAGCGGAAATGCGACAGGCCCTGGCCCAGTCCGAAGAGGTGGCGATCCGGCGCGAGGGCGACCTTCTGGCCCTGACCCTCAAGGGAGACGTGACCTTCGACGTGGACTCCGACGTGGTTTTGCCCGGTCTGTACAACGAAATCGAACGCATCGCCCAGATTCTCGTCAAGTACCCCCAGACAACCATCGTGGTTGAAGGGCACACGGACAGCACCGGCTCCGACGCCTACAACCAGGGGCTGTCCGAACGGCGCGCCTGGAGCGTGCAGCGCCTGCTCACGGAACGCGGAGTGAGTCCAGCCCGGATAAGCGCCGTGGGCTACGGGGAATCCCGGCCCGTGGCTTCCAACGACAACCCTGGAGGCCGCCAGATGAACCGCCGCGTGGAAATCCGCGTCAACCCGAACACCGGCCAGCAGCCCTACTAGCGGCCTGCCCCCTCTGGCCTTGGCCGGGCGACCGGCTCACTTCCTCATCTGATCGGTCCTGTGCTGCAAAGCCCAGGGCCGATCAACTTTTTTAGAAAACGCCAACACAGGGCAAATTCTCCGTTCTGGGCACCGAAGAAAGCATGGGCGAAAGGAAAGGGAAGTCTGGCCTTAGCCCCTGCAAGTACAGGGAAAAAGCACAAAAGAAAGAACGCCCGCACATTCAAGGCCGAGCTATTGCACAAAAACCGACACACTGTTATGGTCTTCCCAATTCGCAACATTCCGTAGAATCATCACAGATACAGGATTGGTCCCCGGTTGCTGAAACACTGCGTTCGCTCCCCTCCTCGATATCATCACTGATTCAAGCTGCTTACTCATAAGCGTTCGCAACGCCCAAGCAGCATGCCCCTTGTGAAAAATTATAATCCACCACAACATTCAACAAGGAGAATTCTATGTCTTCGGAAAAAGGTGAAGTTTACAAATGTGAAGCGTGTGGTGCCGTCGTACTCGTGCAGGAAGGCGGTGCGGGAGAACTCGTGTGCTGCGATCAACCCATGATCAAGCAATAATCTGTCAGCTCCCCTCAAAACGAATCCCCCCTGTTTTCCTTGGATTTAGGAAAGCAGGGGGGATTTTAAATAATGAGGAAGAGGATGGGAGAAGACTGAGCAGACTTTACAGCACTTTTTGAAGTTTCAATAAAAGCTGGCCAATTCATTATTGCCCGTTGAAATCTGACGGCACAACATCGCCGCAACTCAAAAAAACCAATTCACTCCTATGCAAGGCCCCAGCGTGTTCACCCCTTGGTTGGGTTTGGACAGACCGGCAGAGGAAAGATGAAGAAAGTGGATCTCAAAGTTGACCGCAACGTCGTCGGTGAAAAAATAGTTCACTCCAACCGCCGCTTGTTCATTGAATTGAAACGATGCGCCCAGATCGGGGGCCCGGATTTCGGTGAACGCAATGCCAATACCGATATCGACGTAGGGAATCCAGCGTGTGCCGGTGGCAAAGTTATAGCGCAGATGGGGCGTCAGTCCGACGGTCCAGTAGCCATCGGAATTGACCTGCGGAGCGAGAAAGACCTCCCCGCGCACTTCGAAATTTCCTCCGTACCATTGTCCGACGCCCACGACATCGCCGACCATACGACCGTAAGAAACCGTCATCGGGAGGAGGTCGTGCCGCTCCTGGGCTCCGAAAATCTTGATTCCGTATCCCATTCCGACACCGAGGCGAAACGTCTGCGTCCCGGCGCGAAAGCCGTGGCCCATCGCGCCCGACCAGATATCCGTGACCCCAGGAGGTGAAATGTCCACCGCAATGAGCGCAGAATCGGCGGCAGGTTCAAGATCCTCCGCATGAACCAAAAAGGGCTGGAGCAAAAACAGGCAAACGATAAACGCGTTGATTGGTTGAAGCATCTTCATGAGTGACTCTCCTGATACAGTGTCAAACTGGCTTTGAATGGCGAATCCGGTTCGTTCACGCGAACTAAATCCGCCGTGGTCAGCATGTTTGCATATCGGCAAAAAGGAGACATTTATCCGAAGACGCTATCCCCAGCCAGGTCATACCAGGGAAAGCGTTCCTGCTCGGCAACACCTTGATCCAGCAACGATTACGCCAAGATGATCCTGCGAATAGTATTTCGTAACATTCTGATTTTGTGAAAAAAAATACAACATTATAGGACCGGCCGAAAAGAGACTTATGCCTGAATCCGCCGCATATTCCGCAACTAGGATATATGACGGGTCTATTCAGATAGAATCAGCCTGCAGAAAGCTGGGCCGAAAAGCAACGGCTCCCAAAATAATCACCACTGCAACTCCAAATGGCAAGAGACGGAGGCGCAAAGACGAGAACGAATTGTGCAGAAGGGCTTCCCATTCGGGTTGCCTAAAGAAGCAGAATTGACGGAGGCTTAAGGCTGGGCTTCAAAACGACTCACGGCAGGTTTCTCCGATTATGTATCCGCCGTATGTATCCGTGCGGACTTGGAGATTCCTGCCGTTTTTATATCGCAACTATTTGTGATAGTTGAAAAAAAATGGCGGAGAGGGTGGGACTATCAACTGTGAACCAAAAAACAGAAGTCCAACGCTCTCAATCCACCTTACACCCTGATTTAATTATATTTTTGCCTACGCGACTTGTTCAACAATATCCTCTTGGCGAAAAAATGGACACGTACTTTGGACCACTCATGGTCATGAAGTCGATTGTAAATGTACCCAACGAATGCCGAGAAGTAAATTCACCCCTACGCGTAAAACATTAGCCGATTCTTGTGAAACATTATTATATAAACACCTGAAATATAGATACTAAATACGGAAAGGCACAGCGTTCGTCGCTTCTCAGGCCGTACATCCCCAACACATCTGAACCAATCTGCATCAAAAATGCGAGAGCAGAGGGATGATACTGGTGCACCCTACCGGGGTAGGTGGTCCCTATGGGGGGGGGGGCAACAGTCTGCCAGAGTCAAATGTACAAGCTATGTGTCTAACTCTACAGATTGACCTCGATTTCGAATCCGTTCTACAGTTCCTACTGCCTTACGAAAGCAAGGATGGATTTGAACTTCTTCAAATCTTGGAACATGCCGCCCCTGATAGGAATAAACAGTTTTACTTCCACCCTCACCGCCAAGCACAAAGTCACCAATAAATCCGATCTCATATAAAGTCTGAAGAAGCTTCGTTGTATCAGTATCTTTCACGATTGCGAGAAACCAATCTTCTCGCAAATCCAGATCAGACAATATAGACAAAAGCATATCGTCTATTTCTGACTTCTTTAAATGATATTTGATTCTAAAAAACTTTGTCTTCCAATAAGAAAAAACGTCTACAAGACCAGGATATTGATTCGAGTATTCAGCGCATAAATCATCTAACTTCCATTCAGAATAGCTGTATTCACAAGACTTCAAACTTTCTACACTTGGCTCTTCATATTCAACAGCCTCTGTATAGTATCTCGACAACTGAATTAGCTCTCTAGGACGACCGAGCGTCCTTTCATACATCCAGTTCTCTGTGACAGACGTCCCAATTGTTTGAGGAAATACAGAATAAAATGGATTATCTAACTTATGAGCAGACATTCTTACTCTATTATAATTAATTCTTTCATTTAAAATAGACATTAAATTTTGAATTTCCCAACGTATACGCTCTACGTTGCGATATTTGTCTGAGTGTTGCGTCTTCGTGATTAATATTTCATATATATCTTCTCTCAAAAAAATACATATATATATATTGTGCGAAACAGAAGATATGTAATTTGTAGCAGAGAGAAGACCGAGGAGTAAGTTATTCGCCGCCTCGCTGTTATTCCATCCCAAATCGAGGTCATCAATAAGAATGACAAATTTAGCGCCTTCACCTGTCAGAACTCTCATATGGTGCTCAAGCGCATCTACATCTGCGATATTCCTCAATTCTTTCTCTAAAGATAATCCAAATTCACCAAGGCCATCAACTTTCCCTTTTATACGAGTTAATACATCCGCTATATTCTCGACGAAATCCTTAGAAGTTCTGTTCATTTGTACGGATATATCTCTAGCAAACTCAGCACTTGCGGTAGCAAATTTCCCTTTTATCTTATCTCCGAACTTGCACAGGCAGTCTAAAAATATCTGCCGAATCCACGTGTGTTGAAAAAAAATTTCAGTACCGAAACTATTTATTATATCAGTATCATTGAGAACATTCCGGACAGCATTATAACTTGGAGACATATTAATAACATGCGTTCCTAGATCGGAAGAAAAATGCTGCTCTAGTTTTTTACGCACAGCACTTTTCCCAGACCCCTTTCTTCCTATAATTATGCTTTTTTGTTTATCTTTTAAACGCTGAAATGCTGCAGTATGAACAAAATAGCACAGCAATGCAGGATCGCGCTCTGCACTATCATCACCCCAATTGATATCAGCAAGCTTCATATACTCTTCCTCGACAGAATTAAAAAAACATGAATGCATTCAAAGTCATTGTAAAAGTACTCCTGCTCGAATCCCATAATACTCATCCGCAAGGACTTGCAACTAATTTCCGCACTATTGATTACGAGTCAGGCAATGATTTAGCATCGCACTTTTTTGTTCTTTATCTTCGACCAACACAGACAGCCCCGCGCTCCACGGTGAGCACCCTCCGAAATTTTTTCGCACTCAATCAAGTACACTCATACCGGGTACGAAATGGGTACAAAAAATGTGTACCGATAGTCAGGAAATTTTTTATTCCGGGTACGCTCCTCCTAGACTCCTAGAAATGTTGCGGGTACATGACGGATATCAACCCCCACCACTAGCAAGGATCATCAGGATTCCATGACTCACGGACACATTGCCTACATCCGAGTAAGCAGCTCAGACCAGAACACGGGAAGACAGCTCGGCCCAGAGTGCGGCCAGCAGTTTACCAAGATTTTTCAAGACAAGACCAGTGGTAAGGACACAAACCGCCCAGCCCTTAAGGAATGCCTTGAATACCTCCGCGAAGGCGATACGCTCTGGGTGCACTCCATAGACAGGCTTGCCCGCAGCCTCCAAGATCTCCAAAACCTGATCGACACTCTGCTCGCAAAGGGTGTGACCGTGAAGTTTTTCAAGGAGGGGCTAACCTTCCAAAACCACGGCACACAAGACCCGTTCGCCAAACTCCTGTTTCAGGTACTGGGATCGTTTGCTGAGTTTGAGCGGAACATCATCCGGGAGAGACAGCGAGAAGGGATCGAGCGTGCTAAGGAGGCCGGGAAGTACAAGCACGGCAAAGGTGGCAGGAAACAAACCATAGACCGGGAACGAGTAAAAGAACTCCGAAAACAGGGCGTGCCTTTTCGAAAAATCGCCGAACAAATGGGGTGTAGTCTTTCCAGCGTTCAGAGGTGCCTAGCAAGTAGACTTTTGCCGACAGCATGACCCGGTTAGATCACGGCTATGCATTTTATCGCGCGACGATCTGGTATTATGAATCCAAAGTTCAGACCCCTTGAAACACAGCCCTCACCTACGCCGCATCATCGCGTCCCCCAGGCGTGCCGCAGCCTGACAACTGATCCGTAGCAGACGACATTGCTCAACAGGGCTCCGACAATCCAGGTCAGGGAGCTTGCCGCAAAAATCTCGGGGCCAAGTGTGACCAGGGTCACGTAGGCGAGAATGCAATATGCGGCAAAGTATCGGTTGACGGCCCTGCCGACGGCGTTGATTTCATTCCGTGTCAGCCAGCATCCGCTCAATATGGCGCCGAGGGTCACAAAGAGCATCCCGCACAGCAGATAGAAAAGCGCAGGCGAGGTCGCGGCGTGAATCTCATGCAGGAACGCGTTGTGCGAACCGGAACCCAAGCCGAATTGCGGGCAGACGGCCAATGTCGTCGAACCGGTGGCAACGCCGATGAGCGTCAGCTTGGAGAAAACCCTCCAGGGCGCGGGGCGAAGGTCTTTGGCCACGGCTCCGAGCACGGCGTCATCCATTCCCGCCGACGGGACGACCCGGCCAGCGTCGACAAACTCGGCGAATTCACGCAGACGCATCCGCTCTGTATCAATCCTGTTCATGTTTCCCTCCCCTGCCCGCAATGAGACTCCGCAGCTTGCGAACGGCCCGGCTGATGATCTGGCGGGAATTGTCCGCCGAAGTCTGCATGCGTTCGGCTATTTCGGCAAAGGTCAATCCCTGGCTGAACCGTAGTTCCAGCGCCTGACGCTGGCTTTCGCTCAATCGCGCGAGTTCGGACAGGACTTCGTCCATGGAGCCAAGGCCCTGGTCGGGGTCCGCATAGGACTCCATGGGATACTCCGAGTCGGTCACGTACTTCCGTCGGGCGGCCTTCTTGCGGACATGGTCGATCACCGCGTTCCTGGATATCGTGAAGAGCCAGGGCAAAAACGGAATGTCCTGCCGATATCGATGCCGGTTTTGATGGAGCTTGGCAAAAATTGCCTGGAACGTGTCCTCGGCCTCGCTCCGATCCTTGAGCTTGCCCATCAGAAACCCGAAGACCCGGCTCTTGTGTCGCCCGTACAGCTCCTCGAAAGCCTCCATATCGCCAGCGGAATACGACAACATGAGTTCCTCGTCGGTCAATTGCGTCACCTTTTCCCTGTTTCGTCATCCGAACCTCCCGCCACCCTGCCGCGATGCCACGTCCGCCGCGATGCCCTTATGAAAAAGGCTGTCAGAAGCCCGTACGTGACGATCGATTTCGATGGAAGGCATTCCCTCCCGTTTCCTCAAATCGCCCCGATTCTGCCAGCCCCCTTTCATAGTGACAATACGAAGGCCGCGGCGATTTTGTGACAAATTTTTTTCTTCTGTCACAAACTGGCGTTCCGTTTCGTTCTGGTGGGCATAGACATCAACCAACCTTTACGGAGGAACACATGAACTCGCTGAACAACGGCATCAAAGGATTCTTGACTGTGGCATCGTTTGCTCTGGCGCTCCTGATCGCGCCTCAAATCGCCCAGGCCCATTGCGACACCCTCGATGGCCCGGTGGTGTCCGACGCCCGGACCGCCCTGGCAGACGGAGATGTCACCCCGGTCCTCAAATGGGTCAAGGCCGAGGACGAACCGGAAATCCGCAAAGCCTTCGAAAAGACCTTGTCCGTGCGCAAACTCGACGCCGGAGCGCGTGACCTGGCGGATACATATTTCTTTGAAACCCTGGTCAGGGTCCATCGCGCAGGCGAAGGCGCCCCCTACACCGGGCTCAAGGCGGCCGGCGCCGTCGAACCCGTGATCGCCAAGGCGGACCTGGCGTTGGAGCAGGGAAACGGCGCAGAACTGGCAAAGACCATTGCCGCTCACGTCGAAAAGGGAATCCTCGAACGCTTCGGGCATGCCAACGAGACGAAAAAGCACGCCAACGACAGCGTCGATGCCGGCCGGGAGCATGTCGAGGCGTACGTCACCTATGTTCATTACGTCGAGGGGATCGTGAAGGCGGTCCACGGAGGGGCCCATCATGGCGAACAGGCCGCGTCCATCGATCATCAGCATTGATCCGGACAGGGCAGCATCACAGCAGCGCAGTGAATTGGCATCCTAGTCAGGGGGAACTCTCAAGAATTGAGTGCCTCGCAGCTTTACGGAAGTTCATTCCCTTGTGGCAAAATCCCTGCCCACGACCACCGAAAGATCAGGCAGAAGATGACGCTCTTGGAAAAGCGCAAAAACTCTCCCAAGGCTGAGTAGTCATCGTAGTAGAAAGCTGAAAATGTCAGGCCGGTCTCCCCTTTTCCCGGAGAGCCGGCCTCTTTCATACATAGTGAGCAACCCAACTCCGGTCTTTGCCTACGTTACATCCCATGAATTGTTTTGAAATCATCCAATCAAAACTAAATATGACTACAGCAGGCAAGTTTCATCTTCGTGCCCAATCTCAATTTTTATAACAGCATCTCTTTACCGGTATTTATCTGCAAGTGTGTCCATCAATGCATGAAATTCTTCATGCTTCCCCAGACCAATACGCTCAACTTCAAGTTTTTCAAAATTATCGAACAATTTTCTGTCTTCGTCGGCACTCAAGACTTTTTCAGCCATTTGAAACAACACATTGTTTTCTTTAAAAATATGCTGATTCAATAAAGAAACATATTCTTCCACAGCTTTCTCAAATTCAGCAGCATTGATGCCGCTTGATGTGAAATCTCCCAGTGCTTTTTTCATATCTGCAATATGGCGACGGCCGCGTTCATGCTCTTGCAGCATCACACCGATTGGCCCACCATCCTTGGCTATTCCAGCAGCTTCAAGCGCGGGAAACAAAAAGTCCTCTTCTTTCCCGTGATGACATTTGTCTACAAAGACGGTCAGAAACTCCATGATCCCTTTCAATTCTTCGGCAGGAACATTCTTTCCAGAAACTATTTTTTTCGCCACATTTTGCAAAATGGAAAGCATCAACTGAATGCCTTCGTGTTCGTTCATAAGCTCTTGTACAGATTTCATCTCAACGCCTCCAATATCAAAAAATAATCATTTCTTTATAATACAATGTAAATATTCAATCAATGCGACAGCGTGATTCAACTCTTTATTTTTGCTGGAATACAAAAGAGTCACGCTCCCATCCTGAACAAAGTTGACAATCTTTTCGACGGATTCCGCCCGGGAATCCAGCTCAGCAAAATATCGTCTTTTGAACTCCAGCCATTTGGCTGGTTGATGATCAAACCATTTTCGCAACTCAGTGCTCGGGGCAACCTCCTTGATCCACAAGCCCTTAAGGCTGTCTTTACTCACCCCACGTGGCCAAAGGCGGTCCACTAGAATACGCCTGCCGTCATCACCGATGGGATCGTAAACCCTTTTGATTGCAATACACATATCAAAGCACCCAGATCACGTGGAGGGACGGGCATGCCGCCCCGTCATTCACTTCTATGATTTTTTCAAGAAACTCAGCCAGATTGAACGCAGCAGAAAGAGCAACAAAGAGAATGCGCCCACCGCAAATATCACATCCGGCAGCATGCGCATCCATGTCACGGTGCGGATAAATTCGTGGGACGTGATTTCAGGGCTACGCGCAAACCACAGGCCTTCCTTGACGGCATGGTAGAACTGGAAAAAACCCGATGGGATCAGGCTAAAGACCATCATGCCCGCCAAGCCGCCGTTGAGCCCCCAAAAGCTCCATTTCAGGAGACTGTCCGACCAGGAAGCCTTCGTGACGATATGCCTTACAGAGAAGAGCATCAGGGAGATGGCGAGCATGCCGTACACGCCGAAGAGCGCCCCGTGCGAATGGATCGGCGTGGTGTTGATGCCCTGGGCATAGTAGAGGACGATGGGCGGATTGATCAGGAAGCCGAACACGCCGGCTCCGACGAGATTCCAGAAAGCCACGGCCACGAAGAAGTAGATGGGCCATTTGTAGGCGTATCCCTTGCCACCTTCGTCCACGACCCTGAGGTTGTGTGCAGCCTCGAACCCCAAGAGCGACAGGGGCACGACCTCCAGGGCGGAAAACACCGCTCCGAGGGCGATAACGATGGTCGGGGATCCACTCCAATACAGATGGTGGAAGGTACCGATAACTCCGCTACCAAGATACAGGAAGACGATGAAGTACACGCTGGTCAGGGCAAATTTCTTGCTGACCGCACCGATGTGCGAAAGCAGGAAAGCCATGACCACCGTGGCGAAGACCTCGAAAAAGCCCTCAACCCATAGATGCACGACCCACCACCGCCAGTATTCCGCGTCCGAGAGGTGGCTCCCCTTCCCGTAGAGCAGTCCCGCCATGTAGAAAAGCGGAATGGACACTGAACTGTACAGGAGCATGTGCGTGAGCCCGCCGCCGTCCGTTTCGCTCTGCACGGCCGGGCGTATGGCCCGCCAGACGAGAATGAGCCAGATGATCATGCCGACGATGAGCAGGAGCTGCCAGAAGCGGCCAAGTTCGATGAACTCATAGCCCTGGTGGCCGAACATGAACCCGTCGCCATCGAAAAATCCGGAGACGGAAAGCCAGGTGCCGCCCAAAGTGCCCAGCACGACGACCACCAGCGCTCCGAAGAGGACGACCACCCAAAAAGCCTGCCCTTTTGGTTCCTTGCCGACAAACGGCCCGATAAAGAGGCCCGCTGCCAGGAAACACGTGGCGATGAAGAAGATGGACAACTGGATGTGCCACGTTCTCACTGCCGCATACGGCAGAAAAGAGGCGATGGGGATGCCGAAGAACGAATTACCTTCCACGGTGAAGTGGGCCGTCACCGCGCCAAGCCCCAGTTGCAAGGTAAAAAGCGCGATTGCGGTCAGAAAGTATATGAGTGTCGCTTTCTGGCTCGGAGTCGGCGTCGGCTCCGGAAAATCGAGCTTGAGCATATTCCCGTACTCATCCTGACCGACATAGCGCTGATAGACGAACAAGGCCCCCGCTATGCCGAAAATAAGCAGGACAACGCTGACGATCGACCAGATGAGAAAGTCCGGTAAGGGCTCGTTGCCGACCAGCGGGTCGTAGGGCCAGTTGGTCGTGTAGGTGTGCTCGGCGTCAAGCCGCTGCGTCCCGGCGGCCCAAGACAGCCATGCGAAGAAAACCGTCACCAGGCGGCCCTCCTCGGCCGTCCTGACGATCCCCGGTTGCAGGCCCATCCGATCGTTTCCGTTCTGAAAAAGCTCCGTATAATAGCCGGTCAAGGCTTTGAACGCTTCGGTCTGAAATTCCGTCAGGGTCAGCACTCCGGTGAGCGGATCGTAACGGTTCTTTTTCATTTCTTGCGTGACCACGGCCTGGAGCCGGGCCTGTTCGGCCGGGTCCATTTTCTTGAAGTCGTCATGAGTGAACGCGCCGGCCTGGGGAGCGTCCAGCCCATTGTGCCGGGCTGCAAGAAAAAGACCCATGCGGTGCAGGAAGTCGGCCGACCAATCGGGCGCCAAATACGCACCGTGCCCCCATATGGTTCCGATATGCTGCCCGCCCCTGCTGTAAAAATAATTCTGGCCACCGATGACGTCCTCGCCTGTGAACAGGATGCTCCCTGAATGATCCAGGACCTTGGCGGGAATGGGTGGTTTTTCCTTGTTGATGGCGTATCCACCGAAAATCAGGACGCCAAATGTCAACGCGAGACAAAAAAAGAAAACAGCCTTTACCTTTGGACTTATCATTTCTGCCCTCCATTGAATCCAACACAAAATATGATTGGAAGCCTCAACGAATCTCTAAAGCAGTGATCAGCCATTCGATAAAAAAAGGGGAGCTAAGCCCCCCTGTATCTAGTTTCCGGCCATCATTGCCGCAATGTCATCCTGCACAGTACCTATGGGCTTCAGATCAAACTTTTCGATCACGACCTTGGCCACGGCAGGGGACAGGAAGCCCGGCAGCGTGGGTCCGAGACGGATGCCTTTCACGCCGAGGGACAACAGCGCCAGAAGCACAGCCACCGCCTTCTGTTCATACCATGCGATGTCGTAGGACACGGGCAGTTTGTTGATGTCATCCAGACCGAAGACCTCTTTGAGCTTCAGCGCAATGACCGCCAGAGAATAGGAATCGTTGCACTGCCCAGCGTCCAGCACGCGGGGGATGCCGCCGATGTCTCCGAGATTCAACTTGTTGTAACGATACTTGGCGCAACCAGCCGTGAGGATGATGGTGTCCTTGGGCAAGGCCTCGGCCACCTGAGTGTAGTACTCGCGCGACTTCTGGCGACCGTCACAGCCGGCCATGACCACAAAGCGCTTGACCGCTCCAGACTTGACCGCCTCCACCACCTTGTCGGCCAGTGCCATGACCTGATGGTGGGCGAATCCGCCGACGATGCTGCCGGTCTCGATCTCGACTGGCGGCGGACATTTCTTGGCCTGAGCGATCAGCGCCGAGAAATCCTTGGCCCCGCCCGCCGGACGGTCAGCGATGTGCTTGGCGCCCTCGTAACCGACCACGCCCGTGGTGTAGAGACGATCCAGATAGGTGTTATCCTTTTTGAGTGGCACCAGGCAGTTTGTGGTCAGCAGGATGGGGCCGTTGAAGGATTCAAATTCAGGATTCTGCTGCCACCAAGAGCCCCCATAATTACCCACGAAATGCGAGTACTTTTTGAATGCCGGATAGTAGTTGGCCGGAAGCATTTCACCGTGGGTGTAAACGTCCACACCCGTGCCCTCGGTTTGCTTCAGCAGTTCAGCCATATCCTTCAAGTCATGGCCACTGATGAGGATGCCGGGATTCTTGCCCACGCCAATGTTGACCTCGGTGATCTCCGGGTTGCCGTAGGTGGTCGTGTTGGCCTCGTCCAGCAAGGCCATGGTGGTCACGGCCATGCCGCCGGCCTTCATGACCAAAGCGACCATTTCATCCACGGAAAGATTTTTGGTTGTAGAAGCCAAAGCCTCAAGCATAAAGTCGTCGATTTCGGCCTTGCGGAAACCCAGCACCGCAGCGTGTTCGGCATAGGCGGCGATGCCCTTCAGGCCAATGATGAGAAACTCACGCAGGGAGCGCACGTCCTCGTTCTCCGTTGCCAGGATGCCAGCGGTTTTCGCCTTATCAGCAAAATTCGACAAGGAGCCGATCCATGTAGCAGCGTCGGGCAACGGCTCGCTGAAATCTTTGCCATTTTTAGCATTGTAAGCAGCAAGAAAAGCATTTTTCAACTTGTCGCGCCGAGCCAAACCTTCCTTTATCATAGCCTCAAAACGGACATCATCCCAGTTAGCATTGGTGATGGTCGCAAATAATCCCTGAAGCACGAAGTCGTCATTAGAGCGGTCCGGCTGTCCCAACTCCTTTAATTTTTCGCCATAAACGGCGATGCCACGCAGCACAAAAATGAGCAAATCCTGTAGATTGGCGGTTTCTTCCGGCTTGCCGCACATGCCTTTGACCGTGCATCCCGTATTCTTCGCCGTTTCCTGACACTGGAAGCAAAACATAGTGACCTCCTTTATAATTACTGTTGCCAATCGCGTGACAATGCACGCACCTCAAATCGATACTAGAAAAAAACTACCTCTGAAAGCCGCTTTCCTTATGCTTGGCGGCAATGGCATCCGCCAGACGATCCAATGCACCGTACGTGTCGTCGCTGGGCAAACCCTTGCACAGCACAGGATCCAGCACCTCAACCTTCAGATTGGGTATCATGCCGGCCAGTGTCTCCACTGTCTTGCCGCCCCATCCATATGAACCGACTATGGACAGATATTTGGCCTTGGGTCGCAAGGCGTTGGCCAGAAATGCTGCGTAGGCGGCCATGGGATGCGGACCGGCAAGCACCGTGGGAGTACCGAGCACGATGGAGCCAGCATCCACCAGAGACATGGCCAACTTGCCGATGTCGGTCACGGCAAGATTAAAGAGTTCCACCCGCACATCGCGTTCGGACAAGGCCGCCGCCAAATGGTCGACCATGAGCCTCGTGCTGCCGTGCATGGACACAAAGGGAAAGGCCACTAGGTTGTGCGCCACGCCTGAAACCCAGTCCTTGTAAGCGTCCACAATCCAGCCGGGGCTATCGTAGATCTGGCCGTGACTCGGGGCGATCATGCGGATGTCGTATGGACTAAGTTTTTCCAGGTTCTTGGCGATTATGGTCCGAAACGGCATCATGATCTCGCCGAAATAGCGTTTGGCGGCTTCAAGCACCCGGCCTTGGTCGCGCACGAAGAGATCGCTCGTGGCTATGTGCGAGCCAAAAAAGTCGCCACTGAACAGGAGCTTGTCCTCTGCCAGATAGGTGGACATGGTTTCCGGCCAGTGCACCCAAGGCGTGAGAATGAATGTGAGCGTCTTGTCGCCAAGAGAAAGGGTTTCGCCATCCCCAACCACGATGAATTTGTCCTCGGGGATGAGCAAAAGATCCATGAGCATAGACTTGGCCTTGGCGTTGGTGACGACCTTGGCCTCCGGGTACAGGTCCAGCACTAAGGCAATGGTCCCGGAATGATCCTGCTCCGCATGCTGGGAAATGACATAGTCGACCTTTTCCACCCCATCCAGATGTCCAAGCAGCGTATCGACCATATCGGGATCCACCGCGTCAATGAGCGCTGTTTTTTCGCTGCCTTCCACAAGGTAGGCATTGTAGGTCGTCCCGTCGGGAAGAGGGACCAAAGAGTCGAACAGCCGCCGATCCCAATCCACTGCGCCAACCCAATACACTGATTCTGCAACTTTTCTCATTATTCACTCCGTTGAAGATTCATGTTATCGAAAATAACAGACTTATTTCTTCCAGTTCTTTTAGCTTCATACAAAGCTTTGTCAGCTTGATTATAATAATCGTAATGACTGATTCCACCCATATATACGGAAACACCTATACTAATTGTTATCTTGGACTTGTCTTTGGAAAATTCTTTCTTCACTGAGCTCCGAATTTTTTCAGCCAAAAGCAACGCGCTTTCGCGATCTGTCTCGGGTGACAAAACAGCAAATTCTTCTCCACCGATCCGATAGAAAAAATCTGTCTTTCTGATATGTTGCCTGACCGTCCCAGCCATTTTCTTCAGGACCCTGTCACCTTCTGCATGCCCCAAAGAATCGTTAACTTTTTTAAAATGATCTATATCCATTATGAACAATGAAAACTCCCTCTTGTTCCTGTCGTATCTATCTATCTCTTCTTTGATATCCATATCAAATTGGCTTCTATTGTAAATAGATGTCAGGCTATCATGACAAGAGCTATGCTCGACTTTTTGCACGAAAAATTTAGATATCATATAAAAAATGAACGATGATGCAAAAAGGAAAAATACATAATAGTACAATTTTTTAATATTTGACGTTTTACGATCAGATCCAATAACTTTTCTCAACATGAGAGAATTTGAACCACTCCAAATAGATTCACTCATCAAAGACAGTTCTTGTAAAAATTGCTGATTTTCAGATCTATTTTTATATAAAATATCTTTAAACGCATTCCATTCACCGTAGAGGCTTTTAAAAGGCTGAAATATCTCTGGATCAAACCTAAATTCAGACGACTTGCCTTCCGCAACGTAAATATCAAATATTTTATCCACCTCGCTAACAGAATAATCAGCACTATCAATATTTTTAAGCAATTCAAATTTCAGAATTCTTTGTGTTGAGCCACGAATAAAACCTATATTGCTAATTAGATTAGCATCGCGCTCTAAAGAAGAATGAATTGAATATACACTCCACACAATAAAAATATTAATAATGAAAAGAATTAGCGATAAAAAAGAGATTAACTTTGATGCAAAGAGTTTTTTCATTAACACCTCATATTTTTTAAAACCAAAATTCGGGATAACGCCTGTTTTTTGCAAAATTATTTAAAACAACAGCAACAATAATAAGAATAATAGCCCCGACTCCAACAGGTATAAATGCATAAAAATAACCCAATTTATGCACTGACTCTCCGCCAATAACAGCAATAAGAGCCGTCGCCCCTCCTGGAGGGTGCAGCGTTTTTGTCATATGCATCACGGCAATGGATGTAGAAACGGCCAAAGCTGCTGCCAGCCAGACAATATCTCCAATAAGCTGATACGACATAACCCCAATCAATGCGGAAATGATATGTCCCCCAAGAACATTTCTGGGCTGAGCCAACGGACTTCGAATCGCTCCGTAAACGAGGACCGCAGTTGCGCCAAAGGATCCAATGAGCAAACCTTGGCCGAACTCATCCACAAACACCCCTTGAAGCAACCCGACGAGGGCTATGCCTACAAAAGCCCCAAGCCAAGACCAGGCAACCTCAGAAATCCCGACCCTAGGGGGGCTTTGTGTCGTCCCTTTGACCTTTGTGAAAAAGTTCATGTCTTAGCTCACCTGACACAAAGAACTGACGAGGTTGGTCCTAGTGACAATCCCAATTGGACGTCCGTTAGCATCACAAATTGGCACACGGTTGATGGAGTGCTTAGAAAAAAGTTCTGAAATTTCCGCCAAGGTTGTTTCCTTGGTCGCGACAATCGGTGGACAATTCATAAGTTCACGAACACTCAAACCTCCCAGATCAGAAACCAAGCATCCATAAATAGTCATGCATCGCGACACAACAGCCATGAATGTGGCAGTTCCTGGCAGCCCCATTTTTCTGAGAAAATCCTTCTCCGAGACAACCCCACAGATTATCCCCTGCTCGTCGACAACCGGAGCACCGCTGATGCCGTGCAAAGCCATAAATGACCCAGCTTCAGAGACGCTCATTTCACGGTTAAGACAATGCACGGGAGACGTCATCACATCTTCTGCTTTTCCAAGTGAACGAACTCTCTTCAATGCCAAATCATAAGCAAGTGAATAAATTTCTCGAAAATCCCCAGGAGTAATATCAATATATCCCTGCATGGAACGCATGGCGTTGATGACATCATCTTCTGTCAAATCCAAAGCGTCACAATGATCCTTCATTCCACCCTCCTTATCGATTTAATCTATCGCCCTTCCTTCGCCTGCCTGCTCCTCAGTTCGCCCATCTCGTATTTGGTACAATCGCTTAAAAGTCGGAATGATTTTCTCGTCGTGGGTCACGACAATGATCGCAGTTTCAAACTGTTTGGCCATCTGGTTCAAGATTCGAATCACGGCCATAGCCCTCTCGCTATCCAGGGGTGCGGTCGGCTCGTCGGCCAGAATGACAGGCGGTCGATTGACGAGGGCGCGGGCAATGGAAACTCGCTGCTGCTCCCCTCCCGAAAGCTGGGAAGGCATGGCCTTGGCCCTGTGCCCGACGTCGAGAGCTTCGAGAAATTCCTGGGCCAAGGCTCTGGCCTTGGAGTTAGGAAGACCGGACAGCATCGGCAGCAAGGCCACGTTGTCTGTAACGTCCAAAAAAGGAATGAGATAGGGCGCTTGAAAGATAAATCCGATCTTGTCACGTCTGAGCGCCCGCAAATCGGAAATCTTCCAGACCTGATCGAAAATAACGTCATCCCCAAGCGTCATCCTCCCGCCGCTCGGCTCGATGACCGCTCCCAGGCACTTGAGCAGCGTGCTCTTGCCCGAACCGGACGGGCCGATGAGACCGACCACTTCTCCCGGCCCCACAACCATGTTCACCCCCTTCAGGGCGTCCACCGCAGCGTCACCTTGCCCATAGCGCTTGCGCACGTCTTCAATGAGTATTCCAGGCATCATCACCCTCCGATGGCTTCGGCCGGATCGACCTTGAGGGCCGCCCTGATCGCCATGACGCTGGCCAGTGAACAAATGATCATGACGGCGATCAGCCCGCGCACCGCATCTTCGGGCAGGAGCAGAACGTATTTCGGAAAAATGGGGGCCCACAGCGTGGCCGAGATCTTGCCTACCACGAAGCCGATCAGCCCGAGCCCCAGCGCCTGTTGCAGGATCATCGAAGCAATGGTCCTGTTCCGCGTGCCGATAAGCTTCAGAACCGCGATCTCCCGGATCTTACCCATGGTCAGCGTATAAATGATGAAGGCGACGATGGCCGCACTGACCACGGACAGAATGACCAGAAACATGCCAATCTGACGGGCCGACGTGGCCACGAGCTTTTCGATCAGGATTTCCTCCATCTGCGCCCGCGTATAGACTTGGTACCTGCTCCAGCGCTGAATGGATTTCGCCACTTCAATCGGCACATGACCGGGAACGAGGCTGACCAGCACGGCATTGACGTTGGAATTGGTGGATTGGGACGCGATGACGGCATCGAGAAGGCCCGGAATCGGCCGGTTGAATGCCGGATTCTGCGCTGCCCGCTGGCGGGAACGGACGATGGCGTCGTTATCTTTCAAGAACTGCGCCTCCTGGGCGTCCTTGAGCGGAATGAAGACCATGGGGTCGCCGCCCGAGGAAACCGTCCGCCGGGTCAGCCCGACCACCGTGTAGACATTTCTGCGGATGACAATCTGTTGCCCCAGCCTGAAGCCGGTTTTGACATCGGCCACGGCCTCGTAATGACTGCGGGTGATATGTCGCCCGGCCACCAGAAAAATGGGCTGCCCAGGCTCTCCCGGCCCTCCCGGAACCACTCCGACAACCATGGCCCGCACGTCGCCGCCGTCGTGCCGGACCTGCATGGTCAAGTAGGTAACATTCGAAACCCGCTCCACTCCCTCCATGCCGAGAATCGAGCGATAGACGTCGTCGGGAATGGTCGAGGATTCGGCGTAAGGGCCCAGGGTATCCTGCTGCACGACCCACAAATCCGCCCCGCTGTTGTCCAGGAGAACCTTGGCGTCCTCGACCATGCCGCGATAGATCCCGGCCATGGACAGAGTCACCCCGATGAGCAGGCCAAGCCCGACCCCGGTGAAGACGAACTTTCCCCAGGAATGCAGGATGTCGCGCCCGGCCAGGCTGATCATTTGGGCACCCCCGGAAGATGATCCACAATCTTGATGCCGCTTCTGGCCGTCAGCGTGGACGCGCTGTGCGAGACGACGGTCTGCCCCGCACGCAGCCCTTTGCGGACCTGAACCAACCCGTCCAAGTCTCCCTGTCCGAGTTCAACGGGAACAAATTCGATGTTCCCGCCTTCAACCACCCAGACTCCAAGCGTGTTTTTGTCTCGCAGCACGCTGCTACCGGGAATGGCCGGAGCAGGCGGCAGGGCAGGCAGATCCACGGTCACCTCGGCCAGTTCGCCCATGGCAGGCAAAGGGTCGGGCAGGGATTCGAAAACCACTTTCGCCAGCAGCTCTTCGGTCACGGCGTCCGCAACCGGCTCGACACGAAGCACATGTGCCCGAAGCGATTCCGATGAACGGGAACGCAGCACGACACGCGCCGGCAAACCGGTCGCAAGGCCGGAAGCCCGAAGCTGGTCGAAGCGGGCATTCACCCAGATGTGGTCCGGATCGATGATCTCCACCACGGTCTGTCCGGCCACGGCAGTCGTGCCGGGCTCGATCAGCCGCCTGGTAACCAGTCCGGCAACAGGCGAAACCAGTCTGACGGTTTCACGCTGGCGGGATATGCCAGCCCCTTCGGACGTGAGACGGTCGTATTCGTGTTTGGCCGAAGCCACGGTCGCAATGGCGGCCTTGAGTCCGCTCTGCGCGACGTGCAGCTCCTGCTGGCGGGCCTCAAAGGCCTCCCTGCTCACCGCTCCGCTCTGCACCAGGGTTTCAAAGCGGCGGGCCTGGGATTCGGCGTAGGTTGTTTTCGCCCGCAGTTCCGAAACCTGGGCTTCGGCAGCCCGCACCGTCGCAGCGCCGCGCAGCAGGGCGGCATCCTGGGCGTCGAGCCTGTCATCGAGATCCACGGGATCCATTTCACCAATGACCTGCCCCGGCTCGACCCGGTCCCCGACATCCACCAAAATCGTGAGAACCCGGCCGGAGCCTGTCGGTCCGATGTTCTGCGTGTACCGCGCCTCCACTGTGCCGATGCCGAAAAGCGACGGCTCAACAGCCATTTCCTTGACCTCGAACACCGTGACCGAAACGGAAGCCAGCGGGCCGGAACGCAGCACTACGTAAATGAAGGCCCCTGCCAAAAGGCCTAGCACCACCAGTAGCAGAAATTTATTGCGGGACATGAGACTCATCATATGGATTTCCTTATGGCGCGACGAAACAAGGCAAACGCCTCTGGAGCTCCCTGGCGCAAATACTCAACATCACCAAATAGCACCGCTTTGATGATGAGCCCTTGAACAGTTCCGACAAAAAGAGCGACCGCTGCTTCAGTTGAGATCGAACAATCCACCTCGCCGCAGGACTTTCCCTGCTCCAGCTTCAATGTCAGGAGTTTTCCGTATCGTTCAAGCAACGAGGCAACGGCGATTTTGGCTGGAGTTGATTCTGTTTTCTGAAGCTCCCCGAACAACATGCGCGGAACTCCGGGATATTCAATCGCGAAGGCTACGTGGGCCATGAACATTGCCTCAAGGGAGGAGATTGGACTGTTGGCGCTTTCCGCCGCACGTGCAACGCGGGAATGCAATTCTGTGGCAACCCACTCCATGACTGTGCGCCAGATTTCGTCTTTGCTGGAAAAATGTCGAAAAATGCCGCCTTGGGACAAGCCCATTTGCGCAGCGATTTCTGTAGTCGTAATTTCGCCTGGATTCTGAACGGCAGCTAATTCGAGCACCGCCTTGACGGCCATGGCCCGTCTCTCCTCCGCCGAAAGATATTTTGATGTCGAGGTCATTATGTCTCCAAAGAAAGCAATTGATAACTTTCATTGGTTTCGCTATCAGCCTTTGTCAAGGCCGCGTCTTTGAATTTGAGACAGATACATGGCATCTTGGCCAACCATCCTCGATTAACACATTGAAACAAATCAGAATCTGAACTATGGACAATCGCACAGCCGAGCGGGATGCTTACTCTACTCGAAGTTACATCCGTCTTCGTCACAGACGTGAAAGAAATCATGTGAATTTTTTAACAGGAGGGACTGATGCTTCTTGAACAAAAAGAACCCGGAGGAATCAAATGGAGTCGCGTCCTCCCTCCGGCCATCGTCGGCGTGCTGATCACGATCGGCGCGGCTGTGGCCATGAACACGACAGATCAGGCCATGTTTTGTGGCAGTTGTCACTCCATGTCGGAAGCGGCCCTGACGCACAAGCGCTCGGTCCATGCCGAACTAGCGTGCAACGAATGCCACGCCCCGCATAATCTGGTGGCCAAAATCCCGTTCAAGGCCAAAGAAGGCACACGAGATATCCTGGCCACTGTCAGCAGCAACATCCCCGATCTTATTCATCCGGGCGATGACACAAAAGCGGTGACGCAGGATAATTGTCAACGGTGCCACAGCGCGACCACATCCACCGTTGTCATGCAGAGCAAAAAATTCTGCACGGACTGCCACCGTCATGTACCCCACACTCCGAAAATACCCGTAGCAAAAAGGAGCGCAGCCGATGCGTAACACCACAACCTCGATTCTCGTTTTGGCGATCGGCCTCGCCTTGGCCCTGACCGCCTGTTCCGACTTTTCCGAACCGAAGGCGCCGGAGTTCAAAACCAAACTCAAATCTGACGAAATAAAAAACTCCGCCTTTAAGGCTGAATTCCCCCTGCACTACGAGACCTACCTCAGAAACAACGAAACGGAAATCATGACCGAGTACGGCGGGTCCGTGGCCTACAACAAGCACGACAACGTCAATCCCCTGCCCGAGGGGTACAAGCACGCCCAGCCCTACCTCAAAAACCTCTGGCTCGGGTATCCCTTTAGCTATGAATACAAGGCGGCACGCGGTCACACCTACGCCATGAAGGACATCCTGAACATCGACCGCCTGAACCGCTACGACGAAAAAGCCGGCCTGCCCGCCACCTGCTGGAACTGCAAGGGCGCCAAGATGAACGAATGGATCGGCAAATACGGTGACGAGTTCTGGGCCAAGGACTTCAACGAGTTCCGCGAGGAAGTCGACATGGACGAGAACACCATCGGCTGCGCCAACTGTCATGATCCGGCCAACATGGAACTCCGTCTCTATTCGGTGCCTCTCCAGGATCACCTCAAGGCCGAGGGCAAGGACTTCAAGACCCTGTCCCGCAACGAACAGCGGGCACTCATGTGCGGTCAGTGCCACGTCGAATACTATTTCCAGGACAAGAGTTTCGGAGCACCCAAAAAGGTCGTCTTCCCGTGGGCGCAGGGCAAGGATCCCGAACAGATTTACGAATATTACACCACCCATGGTGACACAAAGATCCCAGGCTTTGAGGGCAACTTCGTCGACTGGATCCATCCCGTGTCCCAGACCCCGATGCTCAAGGCTCAGCACCCCGAGTACGAGACTTGGCACAACGGGGTGCATGGTGCGGCGGGAGTGAGCTGCGCAGACTGTCACATGAGCTACACCCGCCTCGACGGCAAAAAGAAGATGTCCAACCACCACTGGAATTCGCCCCTCAAGGATCCGGACATGAAGGCCTGCCGCCAATGCCACACGGACAAGACGCCGGACTATCTCAAGCAGCGCGTCATCTACACTCAGGACAAAGTCTGGCAGCAGCTCATGGTCGCCCAGAACACCTCGGTCAAGGCGCACGAGGCCATCCGCATGGCCAGCGAATTCGCGGGTGAAAAGCCGGTGGATTACGACAAGCTCATGATCGAAGCCCGCCAGATGTGCCGCAAAGGCCAGTTCTTCTGGGACCTCGTCTCCGCAGAAAACAGCGTCGGCTTCCACAATCCGACCAAGGCCCTGGATACCCTTGCCAAGTCCCAGCAGTACAGCCAGAAGGCCGTGGACATCGCCATCAAGGCGGCAGCCTTCACGACCGCCGAAGCACTGTCCCAGGACATCAAGGAACTCGTGCCGCCCATCATGGAGCACAGCCGCGAACTTCAGATGGACCCGGAACACATGGCGAGCCACAAGTGGTTCAAGTATCTGAAGGTCACGCCCAAGGCCGAGCGGATCTGGGATGAAAACAAAAAGGTCAAGCCGGTCGCAACTGCCGGTTAATGCTGGCTGAAATAGGCATCTTTGATCAGGGCTCTGGCTGCCAGCCAGGGCCCTGATTGTTTTTTGAGCAGGTGAAACATCGCCAAATATCCAGAAGAACCCGGTCTGGAGCATTAAGACAGACTGATCAGATCCAACTCCACAAATTATTGACCCTGATTGACACTGCTCTGAAAGCAAGCAAATAAAATGTACAATCGTATTTTTCGCATTACCTATGTGGCATGACGATTTTGTTCAGCAATATCCACAAGGAGAAACATCATGAAGAAAATCAATCTATTCGAAGCCAATGGGTTCAACGACCTTGGCTTGAAGAAGTTACTGGTCCACGAGTCTCCCTATTTCAAAATCCTGAACTTCAACTTCCGGGCAGGCCAGCAATTGCCCATCCACTCGCACGACATCGAGGGCCAGCTTTCCATCCTCATCCTGGAGGGCGAAGGCGAATTTTTGGCGAAAGACGGGACCCTGCCGGCCAAAGCCGGCGATGTTCTCGTCTGCGACATTGCCGTACCCCACGGGATCAGAGCGATCACCGACATGCGCACCGTAGTCACCATTGCCCCGCCTATTTGAACGAAAACAAGGTCGCTAAAATAATTAGTCGACCCTGAAAATATGACAATATACTGAAATAAATTGAAATTTACTCGGAAATAACGTATTTCGAATAACCAGTAATGCAGTGAAAAATGCATTTTTCTGGTCGAAATCACTCCGAGGTTATCAACGATGCAGCCCAAAAAATCGGACCACCAGCGCAGCTTCCTTTGCCCGGATCTGCTCGATCAGCTTGATCCTCGAAACCACCTTCTCGGATTGGCCAAGGTTATCCCGTGGCAGGTGTTCGAGGATAACTTCCGGCCACTTTATGCTGCTTCCGGTCGCCCCGGAAAACCTGTCCGGTTGATGGTCGGCCTCCTCATTCTCAAGCAGCTTGAAAACTTGAGCGATGA